>QIKY01000188.1 GCA_003233175.1 Planctomycetaceae bacterium
TCAAGGCTGGACTCCGCATCCAATTCGACAAGCTACTGCCGAAGTGGAACTACACCGCAACCCCCGTATGACCGCCACTAATTGTTCCGATTGTCCTTAGCGGCTCAGCCGTCGTCCAGCAGTACGGGGATGCGAACAATATTGATTTTCTATCGCCGGAGAACCCGGACCGCCCGTGGAGCATGCGGCAAGTCAACTGGCAGAAGTGGCAGAAGCACGTCGATCAAGTTCAACGTGAAGTTCCCGCGCTCCAGGCGAAGCTGGTGGAATTGAGGCAGCAGGAAAAAGTGGAAATTGCCGAGGAAACGGAAAAATCACTGAGCTACTACGTCCCCAAGTAAAAAGTGAATTGTTCCGAGCCGCTGCGGTTGACGTCTTGGTAGTTCACGTCGAGCGAGGCGGTTCTTTTTGCGCCCCCGGCACTTGAGCGAATCGCAACTGGCCGAACCGTCCAGCAAGCCAAGAAAGTCTTGATCGATGGCGTGCCGGAACTGGCCGAGGCCGTAAAGGAAGCCGCGAAGACCACTTGAGCGAGTCGAGAAGATAGCCAAGCTGCAAAAGGAAGAGCAGCCGAAGGCCACCATGGCAAAAATCGCGGCGATTCGTGATATCGAGAACGCTCTCCATACCGACCATGTTCGACATATCAAATTCTTTCCATGCCGAGCGTGTTATAGTCTGCTCTTTTCAAACCTCAGTTTTTCTAGTGGGTTCGTAGTCGTTTTGCACGCTGGCGTCGCAACCAGAGGCAACCTCGAACGCCGTTTTCGGCGGTTACACGCCCAGGCCGCGATGAACCATCGAGCCACGGCCGGAAGAGGCGAAGCTGGGCGGAATGTCGCCGACTCAGTATTCGCTCGACATGAATCTGCATCGGCGACACTTGAGCGAATCGCAACGGGCCATGATCGGTTCGCGGGCGTTGGAGTCGTTCGAGAAAGAGGCTGAACAAAACTTGCATCTAAGCAAGGGGCACGGCGTAAAGAAAGGTGGGGCAGAAATGCCCCACCTTAAAGGACGCGGTCCGAGATCACGCGATAAGGTGGCCGAGACGCTGAATATCGGTGGTCGAACAGTTCAGCAAGCCAAGAAAGTCTTGACCGACGGCGTGCCGGAACTGGCCGAGGCCGTCGATGCTGGCGACGTCAAGGTACCCACGAACCCGGCTTGGAGAAAATCCCGGCGGGAGTTTTTTGTTGCGCCGAGTATTGCAATACGTCGTTGCCAGCGAAAACCGACGAAATCGTTGCAGTAACGTTGCATTACGGAGAAAACCGTTTCGACGCAACAAAAAAAGCCGTTCATAACTCGTTGCTATGAAAGGCTTTATTTAGTCGGGGTGAGAGGATTCGAACCTCCGACCTTTTGACCCCCAGGCTCTTTTAGGGGTCAATGCTACAAATTGATTGACATTGATAACCCTTTCTGTACAATGCGTTACGTCATTTTTCACCTTGACTGAATCGCGTCATTTTTTACCCATTTTGACGCAGAGCGTAGCATTAACGTAGCATTGCGTCTTCCCGAGAAAAGTCAAACGGTCGCATGTGGGCGCTGATTCTTCGCTCAAAAAACAGAAAATGCCGGGTGTTGGAGCACCCGGCGAACGCCGCCTACCAACTGAAAGGGAGAGGCAACGCATGCACCATCCTACCACGAAAACGAACCGGTTTCGATTCACAAAAAAGGACATTGAGGCACTGCCGACCAGGGAGCGGCAATATCAAGTTGCCGATACTGAAATTCGCGGGCTGTTTTTGATGGTAAATCCGGGAGGCGCCAAGACGTTTTGCCGGTACGGAAGGCTGAACGGCAAGCCGCGACGGATTCGCATCGGACCGTTCCCCGAAATCAGCGTTTCCCGCGCTCGCCAGAAGTGCGCCGCCATCAATGGCAACCTTGCCGAGGGGAACGCACCCAAGGCGCCATCTCGCGGCGGTCTGACGTTCGGCGAAATGTGGGTTCAATACTGGGATGAGCACGCACTTATCAAAAAAGTGGAGAGCAGCCGAAAGCACGACCTTTGGCAATGGAAGAAATTGCTTCAACCAGCGTGGGAATTACGTAAGGCGTCGGACATTAAAAAATCAGACGTACTCGAACTGCAAGGACGCGTCGCCAAGGTGAACGGCAAAGTAACGGCCAACCGCTGCTTGTCACTTGTGAAGAAGGTTTTCAACCATGCCATCGAAGCGGAACGGTTGGAGCTGAACCCCGCCGCCAGGGTGAAGAAATACAGCGAGCGGTCAAGAGAACGTTTCTTGCAAGGCGACGAACTGCCGAGATTCTTCAAGAGCCTTGAAGAATTCGACAATCGAGACGTGGCTGATTACGTCCGCATGGCGCTCTTCACGGGAGCACGGCAAACCAACGTGCTTTCCATGCGGTGGGAGGATATCGATTTTTCTACCGCCGTCTGGACGATTCCGAAAACCAAAAGCGGCGCCTCGTTGCGGCTTCCGTTGGTTGGTCCGGCAATGGAAATTCTCGAACGCCGCCGCAATCGCTCTAAATACGTTTTTGCATCGCACGGCAAAACGGGGTATATGACGCGACCCGGCAAGGCTTGGGAGCGGCTGCTTGAGAACGCCGAGATTGAAAAGTTGACGATGCACGATCTGCGCCGCTCGTTGGGTTCCTATCAGGCGGCTGCGGGGGTTTCTGAGTTGGTTATCGGCAAGACGTTGGGACACGCCGCCGGGAGCCGCGCGACGTCGGTTTACGCACGCCTGAATTTAGACCCGGTCCGCAACGCGGTCGAACTTGCCACCGACGCCATGCTGGCCGCCGCCGAAAGTGAGGGTAAATAATGTCCGCACTTTCAGATTTTATAGAGGTAATGAAGCGGCAACGGTATTTGTTGGAAGCCGCCAGCCTTCGGGATGATCGTGCTCTTGGTTTGGTTGAACGCGGCGACGAACGCGAAAGAAAAATAGGCCAACGAAAGGTTTGGACGCGTCAAGACGCGAATAGGTTTGAGAGCGAATGCGATTGGCGAGAAAACAAAAACCAGCCGGTCGGGATTCACCGTGTTCTGTGCCTGCCGCAAGGACCTGAGACACGGCAACGGACGCGTGTTGAGTGGATGGTGCGGCTGGTGACGAAGCCGAGTACGTCGCTCGACAAATGGAGATTATTGGCGATGGAAGAGGCGCGGCAACAGGGGACATACGCAGCCATTGCGCCTTTGCTAATTATCGCGACCGAGGCACACAAATACACAGTCGATATGTTCGGTGGAAATCGTGACTTCGAGCAAGGGGATGACTGGCAGTCTCTCAGGACGAACCACGACGAAGCAATCGAGCGGTTGGAAGCGCACGTTTTGCCTCTGTGTCCGGGGGACGACGCCGGCTGGCTGAACCAAACCGAAACGGCCAGGAAGTTGGGGGTTAAACGGCAAGACGTTCACCGATTGGTGGGGAATGGAGAATTAAAAACCAACGGCGCCAGCGGTCGGGAATGCCTCGTTGACCCTGCTTCCATTCTGGATTACTGCAATAAAGAAGGCATTACCTACAACGAAACTTGATATTTTGTCGCAAATTTGTCGCAAAAAAGAAAAACTTCGTTCTTGCTTTCTCGAACCCCGCTGTAAAAGGCGGGGTTTTTTTGTCGCAATTTTGTCGCACGCCTGAAAACACCCGCACAATCACCTTCGTTGACTGTTTTTTTCCAAGTTTAACGGAGGTGAGTTATGAGTGCTTCCCCATTGCTGACGCGCGAACAAGCGGCGGAATTTCTGAACATCTGTCCCCAGACACTTTCAGTCTGGAAGTGTACGCAGAGGTACAACTTGCCAGTCGTGAAGGTTGGCCGCTGCGTCCGCTATCGGTTGTCTGATCTTCAGGCGTTTATTGAGCGTAACGTCGTTGGTCGCGATTCCGAGTAAACCCCGCAAACGTCGGCGCTATGCGAGTCGCCATTCACCCACAACACATAAAAAAAGCCGCGCGGGATGCGACCCGAGCGGCTAAAAGAAAAGCTTGAACGAGATGAATTCTACGAAAAATTTAGACCTGCGGCAAGTTGAAAAGTACGGATATTGTGACACACTCGTACCCAGCCACTCCCAATTCGAGGAAATGGAATCGGCATTCTGGGCGGCGTCCCGCCGGGCTTTCCGTGAGGTTATTGAAGCGATAGCTGCACTTGAGGCCGAGGCTGGAAATGATCGATCCCGATTCAAACTCGCCTCCGACGAACCGGATAACGTCCGGCTCGCCACCCTTCGCGGTCGTCATCACACGATCAACCATTTGCGAGTTGTCGTGAGTCGGGAGGGGGCCCGCCGATGAATTACGTATCAACGCGATCGGGAAATATCGACATCGCCGACGTTAAACGCGCCGCCGCCGGGCGCTGGGTTGAGATACTCTCACGCTTGGGCGGAGTCGATGAATCATCGCTCGACGGACGGCATCATCCATGCCCAAAATGTGAAGGAACAGACCGGTTTCGCCTGATTGACGCCGACGCTGGCGCGTTATTTTGTAACCAATGCTTCAGTGAGAAAAATGGCGATGGTTTGGCCGCGTTACGGTGGCTGAACGGCTGGGATTTTCCGAAAACACTCCTCGCGGTGGCGGAGACGATCAACCTCGCGCCGTGGCGAGGCAAGCCGACGAATCGCGATCTTGTCGACCAAGTTTGCCGCGATAAGAGCGTGCCGCGATCCGCGTTCGAGCAATTCGAGCCAACGATTGCAACTCGCGGCCGAACGAAAAATAATGTGGTTCGTGTCGCTGTTTACAACGAGAGCGGTGAAAAACATTCCCATTTTGATTTCGCCGTTGGCCACAAGGGATGGTTCGCCAGAGGCAAGGGTATGGACGGACTATTTTTCCCCGGCAGATTGCCGCAACCGGGTGAAACGTGGCTGATAGTTGAAGGATGCAAGGACGCCGCCGCGATTGTGGGGTTGGGGTTCAACGCTTGCGGTTTGCCAACGAGCGACATGAAAGCAAAGTACGCGCGTTTGTTTACCGATGTTCACGTCGTAATCGTTCCCGATCTAGATAAGGCCGGCCAAATTGGAGCACAGAAGACCGGCGGACGGTTGGCGGAAATTGCCGGTTTTGTGCGGGTGGCGCGATTGCCCGGGGAGATTGTCGAGAGCCATGGCGCCGACGTTCGCGACGTGTTGAAACAACCGGAAGGCGAGAAGTTGGTTCGGCAGGCAATCGAAGCGGCGCCGGAGTGGCAACCGAGCAAGGGTGAATCTAGCTCGAAAGATGGCAAGCAGGAAGTTCTGCTGACTCTCAACTATGGCTGGTGCGCCGACCAAGTTGTTGAATGTCTCGGAAATCTTGGCTGGAAATCGCCTTGGATTTTCGCCGAAGATAGGGAGCGGGTGAAACTCTATCACCGAGGTGGCGTTTTGGTTCACGTTATCGATGAAGATAACACCGACAAGGTGGGAGGCGTCAACATTCCCGCCGGAACGTCGAGAATCCGCGCGTTGCCATCAGGCCAGATGCCGATCCGAATCACCGACGCTTGCCGCTTGACAATAGAAAAGAAAAACGAGGAAGGCGAATTAGAAATCGTCCCAACTTCACCGCCGAAATGGCTGGCCGATGGCGTTTTCACCCGCGGCGATTATGGCAGAGATATTCGGCGGCTGGCAGGAATTATCTCGGCGCCAACTTTGCGGCCGGACGGAACCATCTTGCAGGCGCTGGGGTACGACACGAAGACCGGATTGCTGTACCGGCCAAACGACACGTTCCCACGCATTACAGACAAGCCGACCAAAGAAGACGCGAAGGCCGCCGCCGCCGGATTGCTGAACGTTGTCAAGGATTTTCCATTCGTGGCCGACGCCGACCGCTCCGCGTGGCTAGCTATGGTGCTTTCCCTGATCGGCCGTACGGCGATCAGCGGTTGCGTTCCCCTGTTCGGGTTCACGTCAACTTGCCGTGGCTCTGGCAAGTCGCTGGGCGTCGATGCGGCTAGCATAATTGCGTTCGGCAAATCGGCAGCGCGAAAGACGTTCGCGTCAAACGATGAAGAAATGCGAAAGTCTATTACGGCCATCGCGATTGAGGCGATACCGGCGGTATTGTTGGACAACGTGAGCACAACATTAGGCGGGGCGTCATTGGACGCCTCGATCACGGCCGAGGTGTGGAGCGACCGCCTGCTTGGTGTAAGCCAAACAACTGGCGAGCTTCCATTGAAAACAGTCTGGATGGCAACGGGGAATAATCTGCGGTATGGCAGCGATCTTGCACGCCGGGTGTTGCCGATTCGGTTGGCGCCACAAGTCGAGAACCCGGAAGAGCGTGATGGTTTTCAGCACGCCGACTTGCTGGGTTGGGTTCGCTCGAACCGCCCGCGATTGGCCGTTGCCGCGTTGACGATCCTCCGAGCGTACTTTGCGGCGGGCAAACCGGAACAACCGGGCGGTACATGGGGCTCGTTCGAGAGTTGGAGCGATCTAATTCGAGGCGCTATCGTTTGGTGTGGTTTGGCCGATCCGCTGATCACCCGCGAAACGGCCAAGGAAGACGACACTAGCGGCGCCATCGTGGCCGGACTAATCGGCGGCTTGCTCGAAGTTGATGAATCAGGCCAGGGCATGACGGTGAGGCAAATCGTGGCCGCGTTGAATGATCAGGGGAATACTAGCCGATTCCCAACCATGCGTGATATTGTTTCTGAAACAGCAACCGCACGAGAGAAAATTGACACCGCGAAGCTAGGACGTGTTTTCCGCCGGTACAAAGGCCGCATTGCAAACGGTTGGCAAATCATAGGTGAATCTGGGGGAAGTGGGGTAATTAGGTGGAACGTAAACCAAATTAAGGGTGGGGATGGTTGGGATGGTGGGGATCATTTGGACGATCCTCCTACGCGAATGTCGTGTGTCACACACCCCCCAAAAGAAGAATGCGACACACATGAATCGTATGGGAGTACCGCTGAAAGATCCCCACCATCCCAACCATCCCCACCCCCTGAATGTTCCCACGAGTGGGTTGATACCCCCACGGAAGATGGACGGATTCGGACGGCCTGCGGTGGTTGTGGAAAATTTCGCGGGTATCGGGATAAGCAGTAGGAGCAAATACTTTGCTGGCGAAATTGCCAGATAACTCATTTACATACCATTTCCACGAACGGAATGGGAGTTGAGACAATGCCGAAAACCAAAAGCACCGATCTGGAAATCGAGCGGTTGGAAGTCGAACTGCGGGGGCTGATGACTCAGAAAATACTTGCCCGTGCAAGACACTTAGATGGTCGCAAGCCGGACATGATCGATGTTATCTGCAAGCTGGGGCTGTCGCGCCAGTATGTCAAAGCTTGCCGTCAACTGATGCGGCTGCAAATCGCACGAAGTGAGAGGCGAGGCTACCTATAACCACCCCCCCCTACCCCACACCCCCCCCTTGTAGTGGTAGGTTCTTTTTTCTACTTAAATCGCGTAGTTTCCCACCATTCTGTCGCGCATTTTATACATAGTCCGTCTTTTTTCAATTGTACTGAGCTAGGGCGCGTACGTGGCACGTTTCGACACCCCTCGCGGAGGCCTGTACAGTGTTTTTCACTAGCGGCCGTACGGGCAAATGCGGGGCTTTTCGCGTTAATCAAATAATTACCACCCTTGAAGGAGTATCGAGAATGAGTGCCACCACCAAACCAATGAAACGCCAGCCGCCGCTAACTGTCTTCATTGAGCGTGCGCGTTGTCCATTTTGCGGCGAATGCAATTTGCACACCAGACGCAGCACACAAGGTGGCGACGGTTCGATATCCCGCAACACCCAATGCCGTGCGTGTAAAAAAGTTTTTATTGTCGTAGTCGAGTGACTCCGCCAATAATTGGCAGAACGGAAATGGCGTTTGGTACAATCGTGGCAGTTGTCATTTTTCAAGGAGAAAAAAGTGGACGCAACGCAAATCCTTAGTTTCGGTTGCATGGCTGGCGAACTCCAGACGCCGGTATCGCGATTGCAGAAAATCGCCAAGCAACTGGGAATAACCCCCACATCGACGATCAATAACATTCCCTATTTCGATGCGGCCGACGTTGAGCGAATCGCCGATCAAATCCGAAGCGAATCCCAAACGGAGGCAATTCAATGACAATTGACATCGTTAATACCTCTTCAATTTCGACTGAACTAAAAATCTCCGAATCCGAAGTTTTTTGTCTGGCACGCCGATTGGGATATTTGCCATATTATCGCATCGACAACGTGGAGTATTTCGCTCGTGAAACCGTCGATTTAATGAAAACAAAATTGGCCGAGAAAGAAAATGATCGAATCGAAAAAGACAGGCGCGACGCCATTCGCCAAGGCCGTCCGGCCTATTAACTGCAAATTCTATGTTCGTTCTGGTGAGATATCGGTGGTTCTCACGGCGGACGGCGGAGCAATTGCGGCTGCAAAGAAGTTTGTCGTGAAGGCGTTCCAGTGTGGAAAAATGAGCCATCTCGGCAACCACGTTGAGGTATCCGAAACTGGCCGGTTCACTTCCGACAGTATCATTCTGCGGCGGGAAACCTGCACCTTCCTTCTCGACAATCTTGGCGTCGGCGACAACTGGATAACTCTCGTTCTCGCACGCGAACTTCACAAAAAAATAGAGGCTGAATATCATGCTCCATAATCTGTTTTGTTTGTACGGCGCAGGCGTTCATTCGCTTGCACCCGGACGGCCACAGCCAGCATCGGCAACACACCTCCCCAACGGCGTGGCAGTCGTTGCTTTGGCTGGCACACTCTCCCGCGACGGGCGCCATGGCGGAACGTCCACCGATCAAATTCGAGCCGAACTCAAAACGCTGGCCGACGATCCGAGCGTCAAGCAGATCGTGCTGCAAGTGAACTCTCCAGGCGGCGCGTCGGCTGGCACGGCGGCACTGCACGACGCCGTAGCGGCAACCGCCAAGCAAAAACCCGTCGTGGCATTCGTCGAAGATTTGGCAGCCAGCGCGGCGTATTTCGCCATTGCGGGCGCGACAAAGATCGTAGCCAGCCGATCCGCCTTGATTGGAGCCATTGGCACGTACGCCGTCATTGAAGATATCAGCGGCATGGCTGCAAAACTCGGCGTGAAAGTTCACGTCATCAAAGCTGGCGAATTCAAGGGCGCCGGCGTTCCAGGAACCACCTTTACTGATTCTCAACAGGCGGAAATGCAACGGGTTATCAACGACATCAACGCTCAATTCTTGGCGGCCGTCCGCGAAGGCCGAAAGCTAACTGCCGACAAACTCAAGATCGTTTCCGACGGCCGAATTTGGATTGCAGCCGACGCGAAACGATACGGCCTGATTGACGAAATCGGCACCTTTGAATCGGTGCTCGCCTCTTCCGTTTCTTCGGCTGGCGCGAACCAGGCGCGACGCGGCACAGACGTGCAAGCTGATTTTTATTCGCGGCTCGAAGCACAGCAAAAACAGCGCGGCGAAACATTCGTAAAAACATGGCGCCGAGTCGGCGTCTGCAACAATTGAACTTTTTCGGAGCAATAAACAAATGGCTAAGGTAGCAGATAAACCGGCGGCGCCTTCAATACCCACGGCGGCGATAACGGACAGCGCGAATCTGTTTTCCAGCATAGAACAAGTAATGTTCGCGCTGATTGCCGACGGCAAAACTTTCGACGATCTGAACCCCGATCAATACCTTCTATGCCAGCGGTTGGGCTGGGATCGGAAACGAATCGTTCGAGAATTTTCGATCCGCCAGGGGATCGCCAAGCACCGCTCGCTGGCGGGAACCGCTGCGGAGCGAAAGGCGGCGGCGGTGAGGTTTGAGAAAGCGAAGCAACAATTGGCCACCAAAGGAGTGGAACTGCGCGAACAACTGGCTAAACTGAAGGCGGAGTTGGACGCAAAGATTAACGCCGTTGAGCGGGAGACGCGCGACGCCGAGCACGCTATCAATGTGCAGGAGCGCAGCGTGAACTATCTGCGAAGAAATCTTCCCGAGCATTTGCGACTTGCAGGAAGCCGGTCGGTTGTGAAAGCGTCGTCCGCCACCCGGCAGGAAGTTTCCGCAACCCAAAGAAAAATCGACAGTGCCTATGGCATTTCGCAAATAAAAATTGGAAACTTCAGTAGTCTTTCCGCCATTAAAAGTTACGGCGAGTCGGTTGGCATTGATTTTCTGGCGGCGGAGAACCCGAACAGGCCTGCGAATCTCAAGCAAATAAACTGGGGAAAATGGCAGAAATACGTCGAACAACTTCAGAGCGAAGTTCCCGCGCTCGTGGAAAAATTGAAGGAATTGCGGCGGCAGGAAAAGGCCGAGATTGCCGAAGCCGAAGCGGAAGCCTTGAGCTATTACGTTCCAAGGTAAAGCGGTGAATTGTTCCGGGCCGCTGCGGTTGACGTTTTGTAGTTCCGTCGGCCGTGGCGGTTTTTTTTTTGGTGGGCGGCCTAGTGCAATGGACCCATGGCCGCGACGTGAACAGCGGTAATTCTCGAATCCGATATTGCTCTTTCTGAGCCGCCGTTTTTCCTATGGCTCCGTTACTCATGCTGGTGGCTGGCGTCGCACTCAGCGTCTGGCCGGCGTCGAACCGAAAACGCTGGATATGAATCTGCATCGTCGGCAGTTGAACGCATCGCAGCTTTCGCTGATCGGCACGAAGTCGATGGAGAGCTTCGAGCGGGAAGCAAAGGAGCGGCAAGGAACGAGGACGGACCTTATGGCCCAGGGGCCACAAAGTAAAAATCACGAACCGCTATCCCGCGACAAAGTAGCCGAAACGGTTGGTGTTAGCGGGCGTTCCATTGCCAGGGCCAAGCGAATCACCAAGGAAGGCGCGAAGGCAAGATTCTGGACGGCCGTAACCGATATGAAGCTTGCCTTCGATCCGGTGTCGAGCCGCGAACCGTGAACGCGGAGTTGGGCGGAATGTCGCCTACTCAGTATTCGCTCGACATGAATCTGCATCGTCGGCAGTTGAACGCATCGCAGCTTTCGCTGATCGGCACGAAGTCGATGGAGAGCTTCGAGCGGGAGGCGAGGGAGAATCAGGTTCAAGGCGGCAAGACGAAAACGAAGCTTGTGGCCCCGGGGCCACAAGCTAACAGAGTGCCGCTATCCCGCGACAAAGTAGCCGAAACAGTTGGCGTTAGTGGCCGTTCGATTGCCAGAGCGAAGCGAATCATCACGGAAGGCTCGCCGGAATTAGTCAAGGCCGTCGAGGAAGGCAAGGTTGCTCTTCGGGCGGCGGAGGATATTATCAAGCTGCCGAAGGAAGAACAGCCGAAGGCCATCGCGAAAACCCCGACAAACCGCA
>QIKY01000187.1 GCA_003233175.1 Planctomycetaceae bacterium
TCGCCTGCAATTCACAGGCGACCGCAGTCGCCTGACGAAGTAATGTTTCGAGTTTTTCGGTCAGCAAATTTGTTTTCGCGGTCGTTTTCGCATCCATGCGACGTTCTCCCTGATCAAGAAACAGCACCCTACCAATCCTACACGCCGCAGTTTAACACAACTTTCCCCAATTCTCCTATTGATCTTTTTCCGCCACCCTGGGCCGCTACAAAAGCTGACATGCACCCCACCCCGCAGGGTGAGGCGGGCGGATTCTGGCCTAGGTTTGCGAGGCCAGTCTTTCTATACTCCCGCTCCTTTTCTGTTTCAATCTCATACCCTCGTAAGTCGAACATGGTCGGACAAGGAAGTCCGAAATCGAAACGCGCGGCAATTGGCGGCAGCGCCTTGGCCCGTGGCAGCGGCGGCTGGCTGCTAACGCTGGCAATATGGACCGCGTTAGCGTCGTCGGTGCGAGCCGACGACATGCAAATGCGCTTGCGCATTGCTTGGGGCGGCGGCCAGACACGTCGTTGGCAGGGCGAAATTGCCGTTCCCGGCGGCCAGATTTCCGATCTCCGACGCCTCGACGCCGAATGGAATGGCCCTTCCACTTTCCAGGCTTCGGCCGATCGGATACTGATCCGGCAAGATCGGCCCAGCGGTTACGATGGCCTTGATTTTCAGGTGCGCGCTCCAGCCGAGGCAAAGGTGCTGGTGCGGTTGGCGCCGTTCGACGCGTCTTCGGAGGCCGAGGAATTTGAACTCGATTTGTCGTCGTTGGTGGCGGATTTTCAAAACCAGGCGATCGACGACCAAGGCAACCGGCTGCTTATCCGCCGAGCGCCGGGCGATCGTTTGCGGGTCGTATTCGACCGCCCCTCGCTCGTCTTTCGGCCGGGAGAAGCATTCGATTTCTCCGTCATTCGGAACCAATTGGAGCCGGAGCAAGCACCGCTCGCGATGACGGTCAGGCTGCGAAAAAGCGGGCAGGACGAGGTGCTTTGGGAAACCGAGCGTACAGCGCCCTCTGGAGCGAAGGAAAACGCCGCGTCGACGGATTCGTCTTCGCTCGGCAGCGCCGGCCCGCTGGCCGAACGTTTTTCCGTGACCTTGCCTGCCGAAGGCGTTTACGATATCTCGATTAGTCTGAACAAATCTCGCATTCCGGCGCCGTTTGTTTCGCAAAAGCAGGTGCTGTCGCGGATCATTCAGGTGGTGGCTGTCGACGACCAACGCCCGCCGGGCCAGAGCGATGCCTCGTGGCGGACCGTAATGGAAATCGACCCGGCGAATCCTAAATGGTGGGAGCGTCTCGGCCGCTGGCCGCATCTGAAGCTGATTCCCTCGACCACAATCGGCCCGCTCGATAACCAACGCAGCGAACAATGGAAGCACCACGGGCGAAATGTCACGTCGTTGCAGCCCGGCGGGTGGCAGGCCTTTCCCTTGCCGGTTTCGGCCAAGGGAGAACCTCACATGCTGGAAATCGAATACCCCGCCGACATCGAGCAGACCTTTGGCGTGAGCATCGTGGAGCCGAATGCGGCCGGTTTTGTGCGGCCCTTTGGATTGGATTCCGGCGTGATCGTGGAGCCGGTCGAAGGCTCGCCGCGCGTGATGCGGCATCGCCTGTTCTACTGGCCTCGCTCCGATTCGCCTGTCGCGATTATTGTCAATCGCGACGCGGAACGCCGCGCGGTATTCGGAAAACTGATCGTTCGCGCGGGCCCCAACCGCTTGCAGCCGCAACCTGAAGTTGAACGTCAAGAGGCGGTCCGGCTGGTGGCGGCGTTGTTTGAGAAACCGCTGTTTCCAGAAACGTTCTTCGCCCCGCAGACGCAAGACAACGGGCAGCGGAGCCTGACCGACTGGAATACGTTTTATCTGGGCGGCGTTCGGATGATCGATTACGCGAAATACGTCGGCTACAACGCCTTGGTGGTCGGCGCGATTTCAGAAGGAAGTTCGCTGTATCCTAGCCGTTGGCTGCGGCCCTCTGCGAAGTACGACAACGGCGCGCGGTTTCTCACCGGCCAAGACCCCATACGTAAAGATGTGCTCGAACTGTTGTTTCGTCTCTGCGACCGGGAAAACGTCCGACTGATTCCCAGTCTCGATCTTTCCATGCGTCTGCCCGAACTGGAAGCCGTCCTCCAAAACGGAGGGCCGGCGGCGGCGGGCATTCGTTGGACCGATCGCAACGGCGCGCTGCTCACTCGGAATGCGACCGCCTCGCGATCCCCGCCGCGATACAATCCTTTGAATTCCCAGGTGCAGGCGGCCGTGCTGCGGGTGGTCGGCGAACTGGCCGAGCGTTATTCCCAGCATCGTTCGTTTGCGGGGATCTCGCTGCGCCTAGCGCCGGAAACGTATGCACAACTTCCCGGCGAAGAATGGGGATTCGACGACAACACCATCGCTCGTTTTGAAGAGGCGGTCGACCTGAAGGTTCCCGGCAGCGGCGTGGATCGGTTCTCGGTCAGGGCGGAGTTTTTGTTGGGCGGCGAGCGTTTGAAATGGCTTCGTTGGCGAGCTTCGGAGCTGAGCCAATTCCACAACAGCATACAGCAAGTAGTGAGCCAAAAACGGCCGGAAGCCATCTTGTATTTGGCGCCCACGGGGCTGGCAAGTAATCGACCGATTCGCTCGGCGCTGGCGCCCAAATTGCCTCGTCGAGAAAAATTCTCCAACGCGATGTTGCAAATCGGCATGGCGCCGGAACTGCATGCCAATAACCCCAAAATCGTCGTATTGCGGCCGCGTATCGTGGGTCCCCAAAAACCGTTGCTGGCCAAGGCGACGCAGTTGCAATTGAACGAACTCCCCGAAGTCGAAAATTTCTTCACGCCGCGAAATGCAGCCCATGGCGACGTTTTCTTCCACCAGCCTCAGCCTCAGCGGTTGGCTTCGTTCGACGCCGTCAGCCCGTTTGGAAGCGACAAAACGTATACTTGGTTGGCGCCGGGATTTTCGTACTCCGGCAGCAACGCCCGACGCTACTTCGTACGTTCGCTCGCCCGCCGCGACGCCGCCACTTTTTTCGCCGGCGGTTGGACCGTCGCCACTGGTCAGGAAGCTGCGTTACAACCGCTGTTCGACGTTTTTCGGCGGCTGCCCGCGCGACGCTTCGATGACGTGTCGCCGCGCAACCCGCGGGGCGGCGCGCAGCCGGTCGTGATTCGCAAGCAAACGGTCGGCGACGCCACCTATATGTATCTGCTGAACGACTCACCCTGGAATGTTTCGCTCGACCTGGAACTGCGGGCGCCGACGCATTGCCGCGTGCGTTCGCTTTCCAGCCGCGAATTACCGCCATTGGACAGAATGGGCGAAACGATCACCTGGCGGATTGAACTCGAACCCTATGATTTGGTCGGGGCGGTTTTTTCCGTGCCCCGCGTGGATGTCGACTATTGGCGAGCCACGTTGCCCGGCGGCGCGATCGCGAACCTCAGAAAGCACACCCGGGAAGTCGCCTTTCGAGCGAGCGAAGTCCGCCGACCGCCTAGGATCGACGTGCTGAAAAATCCTGGGTTCGAACTGCCCGCCAACGAAGACAAAATTCCCGGTTGGCGGCATGCGTTTGGGACCGGCGTCGAATTTGAAGTCGAGACAAATCATCCTCAGAAAGGCCGCCATTCGTTGCGCATGCAGTCGGTCGACGGGAAAAGTCCGGCTTGGATCCGCAGCGAGCCGTTCGCGCCGCCCAAAACCGGCCGGCTGGCGTTTTTGGTGTATGTGCGCACCGCCGATCCCGCCCAGCAGCCCGTGGTGCGGCTTTCGTTTGAAGGAGAGTACCTCGATGGCCGCCCCAATTATTACAAACTGGCCAACGTCGGCGGTAGCGAAGATGGGGAAGAAACACCGCCGCTGGCCAGCGAGTGGCGGTCTTATTTGTGGTCGGTTCCCGATCTTCCGGTGGGCGAACTACGCAATATTCAAGTCGGCGTCGACTTGATGAGCAAGGGCGAAATCTGGATCGACCATTTCCAGGTCTATGATCTATGGTTTGACAACGGCCACAAAAACGAGCTGAACGAACTAGCCAATAAGATTGTCGCCCCGGCGGTGTTTCATTTGAACGAAGGAGACGTCGCCGATTGTTTGCATGTGCTCGACGGCTATTGGCCCCGTTTTCTGATGACGCATGTCAAACTGCCGCCCGGCGACGCAGCCGACCAGCCCGCGGCGCGCATCTCGACGCGCCCCGAAAAACCCGACGCGAATAAGCAAACCGCCCCCTCCATGCTCGAACGGATCAAAGACCGCATATTTCCATTCTTTTAGCGAGCGTTTCCTGGCGCCTGTCCAATAACGACTCCGTGTTTTTCAGTTGCAGACAAGGCCGCAGGCGTCGCGAGTTTTTGATATCTTATCCTGGAAGGATATAAGCCATCAGCCCACTGGCGGCGCTCATCGCACGCAACTTCAAAGCCGGCTACAATGCAGGTCGGATTTCGGCGGGCGTCTCTCGATGTTTGCCGAAGTCAAACCACCCCACACGGAGATAAGCATGAGCCGGGTTTCAATCAACTACTGCGCGCAAAACGTCTGTTGGCTTCTGGGATTTTTATTGCTGGCGTCGCCTTCGACGCTGCCACTTGCCGCCGCCGAACCTTTGGTGCTGGCGCTCACGACCGATCGGCCCGACGCCATGTATGCCGCCGGCGAAGAAGCGGTGTTTGTCGTGATGGTCACACGGGGCGAACAGCCCGCTGCGGCGGGAGCGGTGCGATATGTTGTCGACGATTTTATTGATCGCGGCGCGCAATCGAACGAATTCCCGCGAGGTGAACTAACGCTTCAAGACGGCCGCGGGTCAATCTCTTTTAAGTCGCGCAAGCCGGGGTTCGTGCGTTGCCGCGTCACTTTGCAAACGCCGGGAAAAAAGCCTCTCCGTGCGATTGCCAGCGCCGCGTTTTCCCCCCTTGATATTCCGCCCAGTCTGCCCGCGCCCGACGATTTCGACGCCTTCTGGAACGATCAAAAAAAACAGTTGGCGGCCATGCCCTTCACCCCGAAGTTGACACCGGTTCCGCAAGGCGACGCCAGCATTCAATGCTTCGATGTGCAAGCGGAATGCTTGGGCGGGGCCCCTGTTTCGGGTTACTTTGGTCTACCGGCCGACGCCAAACCGAAAAGCCTGCCGGCTATTTTGTGGGTGCATGGCGCCGGAGTGCGCAGCTCCAGTTTGGCCAACGCGATCAAAGGCGCCAAGGCGGGCATGTTGTCGCTCGATATCAACGCACATGGACTGCCCAACGGAAAACCCGCCGATTTTTACAAGGCTCAAAGCGCTGGCCCGCTGAAAAACTATCGGCATGCCGGCCGCGAAAGTCGTGATACCTCGTATTTCCGCGGCATGTTTTTACGGATCGTCCGGGCGATCGATTTTCTCACCTCGCGCCCTGAGTGGGACGGCCAAGTGGTGGCCGTGGTCGGACACAGCCAGGGAGGCGGCCAAGCGTTGGTTGCCGGCGGTCTGGACGCGCGCGTCACGTTTATCGGCGCCGGCGTTCCGGCTATTTGCGACCACAGCGGCCGCGCCGCGGGGCGCATCAATGGCTGGCCCAAATTGACGCCCACCGGCGCCGACGGAAAACCCGATGCAAGAATCTTGCAGGCCTCCCGCTATGTGGACGCCGTGAATTTCGCCTCCCGCTGCAAGGCCGACGCCATCATGAGCGTCGGTTTTATCGACCCCGTCTGCCCGCCTTCAAGTTGTTACGCCGCATACAACCAATTGCTGGGCGAGAAAACGATCATCAATCGCCCGCTGATGAGCCATGCCGCGCCAGCGTCGATCCAACAGGCGTTTTTCGCGGCGATCTTGAAACATATCGAACCATGAAGACCATCAAAATCGGCGTCATCGGCTTGGGCTCATTCGGCGAAACGCATTGCCAGGCGTGGGCCAATATTAGCGGCGTGGAACTACACGCGCTATGCACCCGGCGGCAGCCCCGACTGGCCGAACTCGCCGACCGCTTTGGCGTTGCCCGCACCTATACCGACTACCGCGAAATGCTCCAAGATTCGGAGCTTGACGCCGTCGATATCGTCACCATGTGGGACCAACACGTCGAACCCGCGTTGGCGGCGTTGGCGGCGGGGAAGCATGTCTTTCTGGAAAAACCGATGGCCTCGACCGTCGCCGATTGCGAGAAAATCGTGGCGGCGGCGAAACGCTCCTCCCACTACCTAATGGTGGGGCACATCTGCCGGTTCAATCCTCGCTATGCCGCGGCCAAGGAGGCCATTGCGGCGGGACGTATCGGAAAAATTGTTTCCATGTACGCGCGGCGAAACATTCCGGTGGGGCGGTCGGGCGAAATTCTCGATAAGATTGGTCCTATTATTGGCGATGGCGTACACGACGCCGACCTCATGCTGTGGTACAGCCAAGATCGTATTCTGTCGGCCTACGCCCAAACCGTGAACACGTTGGGCCACAAGTATCCTGAAATCGGCTGGAGCATGTTCCGCTTCGCCAGTGGGGCGACTGGCGTGCTCGAAAACGTGTGGCGCCTGCCCCCAAAAACCGCTTTTCAAATTGACGAAAGGATGGAAATCGTGGGCGCCGAGGGTACGATCCACATCCATGAAACGCATCCTAATTTTTCGATCTGCGATAGCCAAGGTTGGCATTCGCCCGACACCACCTACTGGCCGGTGATCAACGGCGTGCGCGGCGGCGCCCTGCGCGACGAACTCACCTACTTCGCCCAATGCATTCGAGAGCAAACGCCCCCGGCGGCGGTATCTCCCGGAGAAGCCATGGAAGCAGTGCGTGCGTGCCTGGCGGCGGAAGAATCGGCCGCGACCGGCGCCATCGTCAACCTAGCCTGACGTGTTGATCGCCAACCAGCAGAGCGGGAGAAACGACCCCAACAAGAGCAGTTGGTGAAAGCGTTTCATCGGGGGAGCTATTCCGTTTCGGCTGACGGCGCCGCGTCTGTGGGATTCCCGCTGCGAAGTTTGCCGCGGATGATTTCCAGCCGCTGCTGGAGTTCGCGTTCAAAACCTCGATCGACCGGACGATAATATTCCTTTTCCACGCCCAGATAATCTTGCGCGGCCACGCCGCCTTCCGCGTCATGCGCGTATTGATAGCCCTCGCCGTGGCCCAACTGCTTGGCGCCGCCATAATGGGCGTCGCGAAGATGACGCGGAACGGGCAGCAGGCGTCCTTCGCGAATGTCGCGCCGCGCTTCGCCAATGGCGACCGTAGCGGCATTCGATTTCGCCGCGCAGGCCAAATAGGCCACCGTTTGTGCAAGGGGCAGTTGGCATTCCGGCAGGCCGATGTATTCGCAGGCGTCGGCGGCGGCCATCGCCAGCGGCAGCGCGTGAGGATCGGCGTTGCCGATATCTTCGCTGGCCAAAATGATCAGGCGGCGGCAAATAAAACGGACATCTTCTCCGGCTTCGAGCATGCGGGCCAGCCAATACATGCCGGCGTCGGGATCGCTGCCACGAATACTTTTGATCAAAGCACTGGCGGCGTCGTAGTGGGAATCGCCGGTGGCGTCGTATTCGACCGCCTTGCGCTGCACCGATTCCTCCGCCAAGCGGCGCGTGAAAACCAGCGGCCGCTCATTGCTGGAGAGCACGCCAATTTCGAGCGCCGCCAGCGCCCGGCGGGCGTCGCCATCGCTGACTTCGGCTAAAAACGCCAGGGCGTCGTCGTCGATCGTTACGTCGTGCCGACCAAGCCCTCTGTGTGGTTCAGCCAATGCACGCTGGAGCAATGTACGAATCTGTTCGGGCGACAGCGGTTCAAACTGAAACACCTGGCTGCGACTGACCAACGCGCTATTCACCGCAAAAAATGGATTGGCGGTGGTGGCGCCCACCAGCGAAATAACGCCGTCTTCCACGTCGGGCAGGAGCGCATCTTGCTGGGCTTTGTTGAAGCGGTGAATTTCGTCGATGAACAAAACGGTTTTTCGTCCGCCGCCGGCGAGTTCATCGCGAGCCTCTTCCAGCACGGCGCGGAGATCTTTCACGCCGCTGGTCACGGCGCTCAGCTGACGATACAACCGCCGCCCGGCAACGGCCAGCAAACGCGCCAGCGTCGTTTTGCCACAGCCGGGCGGACCATAAAACAGCACCGAACCCAGGCGGTCGGCCGTGATCAGCCGACGCAGCAGTTTTCCCTCGCCCAGAAAATGCTCCTGGCCGACGAATTCGTCCAACGTTTGCGGCCGCATGCGCGCCGCCAACGGCTTGGCCCGATCAAGATTCTTGGCTTCCGCCTGCTCAAAAAGCGACATACGTCCCGCCCGTTTCAGAACAGTAATTGTTTGGCCGATGCCTACCCAAGGCCCAACATGCGGCGGGCGTTGGCGCGGAAAAATTTCTCCTGAACATCGGCCGGGAGGTCCAAACGGTCATACAGATCGAACTGCGGCACCGGTTGCCCCGGTGCGAGAAAATCGGTGCCGAACATCAGCCTGTCGGCCCGGCGAATTAAAAACTCGCGGCCGAATTCAATATCGCGAGAGACGGAATTCGCCCCGCTGCCGGCCGAAACATCGCCATATATATTCGGATACTTCTCCATCAGCCGATCAATAGCGCCGCCCGCCGCTGTTTTGCCTTTGGGGTAACCGCCCATCTCGGCTTGCGTGGCATCGGCCGAAATCGAAGCCCACCAACCCGGTCCATGCCCGATGAAGGTGCATTCAGGATGCGCGGCAATCGCTTTTTCGAGGCCCGGCAGGCCGGGTTTGTCGGTATTGCGTTGGTTGTCGAGATGAAAGAGCAGCGGCAGTCCGACTTCGCCGCAGGCGGCGTAAATCGCCATGTTTCGTGGGTCGTCGACCGCCACGCCCGGCTTGTGTTCGCCAAAGCCCTTGGCGCCGGCGTCTTGATAAATCGAGAGCATCTCGACTAGCCCTTTGTGGCCGCCCCGGTACGAAGTTCGAGGATCAATCGAGCAGAACGGAATGAGGCGGTCGCGATGCGGCGCCGTTTGCGCGAGTACGAAATCGGGCGTGAGCGGATAGCTCGAAGACTCCGGCGAGATCAACGGCAACACAACCGCCTGCGCGATATCGTGTGCGTCCATCCAACGCAGCAGCGCTTCGGCTGTCAGCGGGGCGCCCTTGTTCCACGTTTGGCCGACATGCGTATGCATATCCACATATTTTGTTGCCGATGCGCTTGCTCCCCGAGCGCGCCCGCCGCCGGTCGCCAACACGGCTCCGCCGAACGCCGCCGCCGTGCGAAGAAATTGTCGTCGCGAAGTGTTGCTCTGTTTGCTGCTCATGGCTGATGGTTTTTCTCGTTGACAGTTTCTCTGTTGATCGCTTCTCATTGCGTTCACGATGCCTTGTGGGAGCCTGGCCCAGCCAGAACCCAAGCGTACGACATTCTCAAACCAAATGCCAGCGCTCGCACGCGGCGAAAGCTCACGCCAATGGTCCGCCTTCTTCCGTTACGTGTTCCGCAATGCCGAATCGGTGCTCAAAAAAAATTACGTCAATGGTGTTTTTCGCAAGTCGCGAAACGGCTGACCTAGCAAAAAAAACATTGCCCAGTGGACACTGCCGATGGCCTACATTTCTCATGCCATCGGCAAACCCTCGGATTGCAAGCCAAAAGAAACTCGAAGAAAATGAAACCCAGATGTGCGGAAAATAAGGTTCACGGTTTTTGAACGGTCGGACAGATTGCTATCGTATTTCCACATGCCGCGAGACGAAAAACCGGAAGTTTATCCTGGAAGGATAGATAAAAGCCATTAGCCGGCGGCTGATCGCAGACGCCTCCAGATGTCGAGACGCCGGCATTCCGCATCCGGACGAGCTGCATCGCGCTGGCGGTTAGGACCGTTCGATTAAGGAGTGTCGCCTTTCTCCGGGAAAGAACGCTACTTTCGCGAGAAAGACGACCATAAGGCAAATGCTTCTCGAACGCTCCTTACTCTGGCGCCAACACGCGTTTCAAAGCCGCCCGCATTTGCGTTTCGACGCCAGGGCCGACCCACAGCCATTTATCGGTGAAGTGGTCGGCGAATGACGCCGCCGTGGGAATATAGCCGGGCCAACATTCTCCATAGCCGATGGAAAGCACAAACGAATCGGGCCGCATTTTTTGCGCCATGAGCTGGTAAGCCACGAACGATTCGCCGGGGAACAACACGATTTGCGCCACGCCAAAATCGATGCAGGGCATGTCGATGGGCCGAGATGCGGCCACGCGGCGCCGGCTATTGAGCCCCATAGCGGCGAGAATTCTCGCTTCCACCGAGAGTTTTTCGTTGTGCAGTTCGTTTTCGAGTGCTGCTTCGGTCAGACGCGCAGCCGAATTGAACGGCAACTCCAACTGTGTGTTGCGAAAGGCGATCTTCTCCAGGGGATGCCGCTTCGTATTCTTCCACGCTGCAACCATCGCTTGATACATGCGATTTGTGAGTTCCACCCGATGCTCCGGCGAACCGTTGTTGTATTTGCCAGCCGTGACATCGCCGCTGCATCCTGAAACATAGATTTGATGAACGCTGAAGTCGTCGCGCTGCCGCCGAGCGCGGGCCAAGCCGACGAAATCGGCGCTCACTTCGCCGCGTCCATAGTGGCTCATGGGGTGCGTGGCGTAGGCATGCAGCGCCAAGAGCGGTTTGTCGCCTTGCCAGAAGCTGATCGTTTTCAACATGGGGTCGATTTCTCCCACCGGCGCCTGGGCGAGCGCGGGGCGAGCGCCGCTGCTGCTGCCGCGTCTGAAACTGACGCGGCCTTCCTTCGAGACCACCCTGCGATTCGAAGCCACGCGCTGCACGGCCGCTTGGCCGATGCCGATGTGTGTCAGGGCGACCGCGGCATGCAAACTGTCGCCCGCCGCAGTGGCGATGCGGGCAATGGTTTGTGCCTGAAAGGCTTCGTCAAAGAGTTCGTTTTTCAGGCCGACTTCGGTCAGCAGTTTTGCAGCGCCGGAGTCGGTCACGGGGGCGTCGTGTTGATGCAGGGAGCTGAGCAGTACGCGTTGGCACGTCGTGCCGACGGCTTTCGCCAGGGCGTCGCGCCATTGGTCGTAGGCTTCGTTGCGAATTTCACACCAATCGACCGCCACCAGCACGATCGGTTGTTGGTCGCTGAGCAACACAAAGCCATGTGCGTAGAGAGGGTCGACTATCTTCTTCGATTTCGTCTTCAGCACGCCCATGCAGCGATGATTCAGGGGGATCGTGACGTCCGCCGAAAACACGGCCAAGCGAAAACGGGGGGCGTCGTGGGCCAAGGCGGCGTCGGCAAACAACGGGACCAAGATGAGGATAGCGGCGGG
>QIKY01000044.1 GCA_003233175.1 Planctomycetaceae bacterium
GAAGGTGCGTAGCAAAACTTCGAACGAATTGGTAAGTTCCATCTTGGGGCGGCTTCCGCGCCAGAGAAATCGAGTCTGTAAACAAGATTTCATTGTCGCAAGCCGCCCCTTTTCGTGGCTAGAGCAACTTCCAAAAAGTGCAAAACTGGAAGCTAATACCTTCTAACACAACTTTGTGAG
Organism: Planctomycetaceae bacterium; assembly: GCA_003233175.1. Taxonomy (GTDB): domain Bacteria; phylum Planctomycetota; class Planctomycetia; order Pirellulales; family Pirellulaceae; genus SZUA-33. The sequence continues at coordinate 181 of QIKY01000044.1, forward strand.
TCAGCATCAAACTCCGTGTTTGAAACGCCCAACAGGGGTTATGTTAGGAGCTCTAAGGAATAGTCCAAGATATATTCCGCGCTATGGTGTTAGGCGAACGGCGGAAAATAACTTACCCGCTCGCAACGGGAGTCCGTGAGTGTTTTTGGGTTCCCACCCACGTGGGAATGACCGTTTGCTGATTCACTCGCTTGCGATTCGTGCTTGTATTAGGTGGATTTTCATCTGCCGCTCGCCTTATGAGATCCCCGCCAAGCCGGAGGCTTGCCGACATCTGAAAAACACGGAATAGTATTTGGACAGGTACTAACTGCTGAATCAGGGAGCGAATACAAATGCGATATGCAATAGCCTTGGCGTTGGTTTTGGCGATCGCTCGGTTCACTCCGGCGGCGGGCGGGCCGGTTCCCAGCAAGGTCGTGACCTACAAACACGCGGAAACCTACAAGGCAGCCGGGCGCAAGGGCAAGGCAGGCGATGACAAGACAGTCGGCTGCGAAAAGCTCGGCGAAGTTCCGCTCCGACTTCACATCTTCCATCCGCCGGGGCACAAGCCGCGCGACAGGCGTTCGGCCATTGTGTTTTTCTTTAGCGGCGGTTGGAATGTCGGTTCTCCAACGCAGTTCTTCCCGCAATGTGAGTATTTCGCCTCACGGGGAATGGTCGCAATTTCGGCGGAGTATCGGGTGAAGTCGAGGCATGGGTCGTCGCCTCGCGAATGTGTGAAAGACGCCAAGTCGGCCATCCGTTGGATTCGACGACACGCCGACGAACTTGGAATCGATCCCAACCAACTGGCGGCCGGCGGCGGCTCGGCCGGCGGGCACATTGCGGCGGCTGCGGCCACCCTGCGAGGATTTAACGAAGCGGGCGAAGATCAAGGCGTCAGTTGCATTCCCAACGCGTTGGTGCTGTTTAATCCCGCAATCGATAATGGCCCCAAGGTTATTGGCCCCAGAATTGTCGACGACGCGCCCGCCAACCTTCCCCAGCGGAAACAGGCCGGCTGGGGTTATGGCCAAGTGCGGGAATATTGGCGGGAGTTCTCCCCAATGCACAACATCAGCCAGACCACTCCTCCTACGGTCATCTTCCTCGGCGGCAACGACGCCTACATTTCCACCGCCACGGTGGCGGAATTCAAGCAACGCATGGAAGCCAAGGGCCGCCGGTGCGATTTACGTATCTATAAGAACCAGCCGCACGAATTCTACAACTTCAAGAACAAAAACAAGTACTACCTGGAAACGCTTCTCGAAGCCCACAAATTTCTCGCCTCCCTTGGATTCTTGCCGGCTCTCCAAGGAAACTTGGAATAATGAGTTCCCGAAACGGTGATTGAGAAGCCCGGCTTTTTGAAAAAGCCGGGCTTCTGAACCGTGCAGTAGGTTCTCCACGCTTTTCCACGATGGTTTCATTAACCGTATCATTGGCAACCGGGCGAACGTATCGTGCCTGGCCCCTTCCGAAGGAGGGGCCGCGCGGCGGGAAAATCACTGGCAGCGGATGCTCAATCGCCCTATAATGGAGCGTTGGCGGCGCCCGTCCGCAAAATTCCTGCGTTGCTCTCCCCGAACGGCCATCCCCCACTTAAATCGGATCCTCCGCCATGTCATTCGGCGATCATTCTCATGCTCATTGTAAATCCAATGCCCATGGCGCGTTGGCGTCTTTCGCGGTGGGTGGTTCAGTATTGCGGGCGGCGTTTTTGTTGACGGGGTTTTTGTTGACGGGGTTTTTGTTGACTGCGCTGACGGTGCAATCGCCGGTTTTCGCTGAGGAGCCGAGTGAGTCTCCGGGTGGGAAGCCGACGGAGTCGCAACGCAACTTCTTCGAGAAGGAAGTACGGCCGTTGCTGGTGGCCAAATGTTACGAATGCCACTCCGGCGAAGACGGCGCCGAACCCGACGGCGGCCTGCTGCTCGACAGCCGCGAAGGTTGGATGCAAGGCGGCGATTCCGGCGTGGCGATTACGCCCGGCAATTCCGAAACCAGCCTGCTCATCAAGGCGATCAACTACCAAGATTCAGAACTCAGCATGCCGCCCGACGGAAAGCTGAGCGATCAGGAAATCAGCGTGCTGACGCGCTGGATTAAAATGGGCGCCCCCGACCCTCGCGATGGCGCCGTGAAAGCATCGTCTTCAGGTATTGATATTGAAGAGAGCCGCCGGTTCTGGTCGTTCCACGCTTCGCCCAAGCCGGACCTACCGGAGGTTCGCAACACCGGGTGGCCGCGAACGGGGATCGACTTTTTTATTCTGGCCAATCTGGAGAAGCATGGTCTGTCGCCGGCGCCGCCCGCCGACCGGCGCACGCTATTGCGGCGCGCGTCGTATGATTTGATCGGCCTTCCGCCGACCTCCGAGGAAATGGCCGCGTTTTTGAACGACGCCCAACCCGATGCGTACGCTCGGCAAATCGATCGGCTGTTGGCGTCGCCCCGCTATGGCGAGAAATGGGGCCGGCACTGGCTCGACGTCGCGCGGTACGCCGACTCCAACGGCTTGGATGAAAACGTAGCACACGGCAACGCCTGGCGTTATCGAGATTATGTCGTGCGCAGTTTCAATGCCGACCATCCCTACGATGCGTTTGTCGTGGAGCAACTCGCCGGCGATTTGCTGCCGCCCTCGAAGCAGTCCGAGAATCGGTACGACCGCCTGATCGCGACCGGTTTTCTGGTGTTGGGTCCTAAGGTGTTGGCGGAAGTCGACGAAGAAAAAATGAGGATGGATATCGTCGACGAACAAATCGACTCCACGGGGCGGGCCTTCATGGGCTTAACGCTTGGCTGCTGCCGCTGCCACGACCACAAATTCGACCCCTTCTCCGCGTACGATTATTACGCCTTGGCGGGTATTTTCAAAAGCACCACCGCGATGGAAAGTTACAAGAAAATCGCGCGTTGGTACGAGCACGAAATTCCCACCCCAGACGACCTCCGCCGCCGCGCCGAACATGAAACCCAACTGGCCGCCCTGCAAGAGCAGGTCGACGTGGAATTTGCTTCGGCCAAGGCCGCCTTCCTGGCCAAGGGCGTTGATGAATCGGGCGTTCCCGAAGACGAGCAACTCGAAAAGAAATTCTCCAATGAAACACGCGCCAAACTCAAGGCCATGCGTGCCGAATTGGCCAAACTGGCCAAGCAGCCGGTGGAAGTTTCGACCACCATGGGCGTGATCGACGGCGAAGTGGCCGACACGAAAATCCATCTGCGGGGCAGCCATCTTAAACTAGGCGAACTGGCTCATCGCGGCTTCCCACGCGTGCTGCAAGTGGCCGACATCCGGCTTCCCGCCAAGCAAAGCGGTCGTTTGGAATTGGCCCGTTGGATCACCAGCGCCGAACACCCCCTGACCCACCGCGTGATGGTGAACCGTATGTGGCGGTGGCATTTCGGCGTGGGGCTGGTCGACACGCCCGATAACTTCGGCCGCTTGGGAGGACGGCCCTCGCACCCCGATTTAATCAATTGGCTGGCGCAAAATTTCATCGAATCGGGAACATCCATCAAACAGATGCATCGCACGTTGATGCTTTCCTCGACGTATCAAATGAGTTCCGCCCACAGTGAGCAGGCGGCAAAAGAAGACCCCGAAAACCGGCTCTGGTGGCGAATGAACGTGCGGCGGCTGGAGGCCGAGGAATTGCGCGACGCCCTGTTGCAAGTGGCGGATTCGCTCGACTTGAAAATGGGCGGGAACTTGCTGCCGATCAAGAATCGGGCGTTCGTTTTTAATCACACCTCGAAAGACGAAACGAATTACGACTCTCCCCGCCGAACGCTTTATCTCCCCGTGATTCGCAACAATGTGTACATGCCCCTGGCCTTGTTTGATTTCCCCGACCCTGCCGTTTCCAGTGGCAACCGCGCCACGACCACCATCGCTCCGCAAGCGTTGTTTTTGCTGAACAGCAAACTGGCGGAGAGAATGGCCCGCCGGCAGGCGGAGCTTTTGCTCGCGGTGAAAAGCCTCACGCCGGCGGAGCGTATCGACCGGCTGTATGAAACAGCATTGAGCCGCCCGCCTTCGGCCATGGAGCGATCGCGCGCCGAGCGTTTTGTGCAGCGGTACGTGGAAGGGCCGGCGAAAGACGAAGCGGCAACGGGTGAAGCGGTAAGGGACGAACGAGAGCTTTTGGCGTGGCAGGCGCTTTGCCAAGTGGTGTTGGCCTCCAACGAATTTATTTACTTGCGATAATGGCGGGAATTATGTCGAATCGAACGACGCTGGCATCTCGGCGAACGCTGCTCAAACAATCGGCTGTGGGTTTTGCCCACTTGGCTTTCTCCGCGCTGTTGCATGAAGAGGCCCAAGCAGCGAAATCGCAGACAAAGGGCGGCGGTGTTGCAGGCAATTCGCGGCTGCATCATCCGGCGAAGGCCAAACGCGTTATCTTTTTGTTCATGAAGGGCGGCCCTTCGCATGTCGATACGTTCGACCCCAAGCCGCTTCTTTCCCGCGACGACGGCAAGCCGCTGCCGTTCGACAAGCCCCGTGTGACCTTCGCCCAAACCGGCTTGCTGCTGAAGTCGCCTTGGAAATTCCGCCGTTACGGCGAGAGCGGTCTGCCGGTGAGCGAGTTGTTTCCCGAAGTCGCGAAGCGCGTCGACGACCTCTGCATCATCAATTCGCTGCACGGCACCAATCCCGCGCATGGCGGGGCGGCGCTCAAGTTACACACCGGCAGCGATAACTTCGTGCGGCCCAGCATGGGCGCCTGGGTCAACTATGGTTTGGGCTCGGAGAATGCGAACCTGCCCGGTTTTGTCACGATTTGTCCCACGCTGGCCCACGGCGGCGTCAACAATTGGGGCTCGGCCTTTCTGCCGGCGCAATACCAGGGAACGCCCTTGGGAAACGCCAGCGTTCCCTCGGAACAAGCCCGCGTGCAGTACATTTCGAATCCGCATCGGTCGAACAGCGGGCAACGCGCGCAGCTCGATTTGCTGGCCCAAATGAACGCCGAACATTTCTCGGCCGCCGGCCCCAACCCCGACCTCGACGCCCGCCTGAATTCGTTTGAATTGGCCTTCCGCATGCAGCACGCCATGCCGGAGGCGCAAGATATTTCGCAAGAGACGGCCGCCGCCCGCCGAGACTACGGCTTGGAGGAGGAAACCACCAAGGACTTCGGCCGCCAATGCCTGCTGGCGCGTCGCTTCATTGAACGCGGCGTGCGGTTTGTGCAAGTCACGCATAGCGACTCCAACGTCCAGTGGGATCAACACGGAGATTTACGAAAAGGGCATACGAAAAACGCCCTCGAAGTCGATCGCCCGATTGCCGCTTTACTCACCGACCTCAAAGCCCGTGGCCTGCTCGATGAAACCCTCGTAATCTGGGGCGGTGAGTTCGGTCGTACGCCGACCGCCCAGGGAAAAAATGGCCGTGACCACAACCCTGAAGGTTTCACAATGTGGATGGCCGGCGGCGGCGTGAAAAGCGGAATTCGTTACGGCGCCACCGACGACTACGGATATTACGCCTTGCATAATAAGGTCCATATTCACGACCTGCACGCCACGATGTTGCACCTCCTGGGGCTCGACCACCTGCGGCTGACCTACCGTTACGCCGGGCGTGATTTTCGTCTGACCGACGTCGCGGGCCGCGTCGTGTCGGATATCGTGGCCTAGCCGCGCCGAACAGTAACTATCACATCGCGACGGCCGCATTGTGGCGGTAATTTCCACTCCGACGGATCGCATGAAATTCATCCACGCCGCAGATATCCACCTCGATAGCCCGCTTCGTCGTCTGGCCGATTATGAAGGCGCGCCGGTCGATGAAATACGCACCGCGCCGCGCCGAGCGTTGGAGAATTTGGTCGAACTGGCGATCGAAGAGGCGGTCGATTTCGTGCTCATCGCGGGCGACGTCTACGATGGCGATTGGGACGACTACAGCACCGGCCTGTTCTTCGTTGCGCAAATGAATCGGTTGGGCGAACACCATATTCCCGTCGTGACGATTCTCGGCAATCACGACGCCCAAAGCAAAATCACGAAGTCGTTGCCGCTGCCGAAGCATGTGCGTCAGCTTTCACACCACGCTCCGGAAACGGTGTTGGGCGAGGAAATCGGCGTGCAGGCGCCGCTGGCTATTCACGGCTGGAGTTACGCGCAGGCGGCGGAGTTGCGGAATTTGGCGGCGGAATATCCGGCCGCGACGCCCGGGGCGTTCAACATCGGCCTGCTACACACTTCCTTGGCCGGCGCCAGCGACGAACACGAGCACTACGCCCCCTGTTCCTTAGAAGACCTGCACGGAAAACATTACGACTACTGGGCTCTGGGGCACATCCATAAGCGGCAAATGCTGCCGGAGCAACCCGCCGCCGGCGACCCAATCATCGCGTATCCTGGCAATATTCAAGGGCGGCATATTCGTGAAACGGGCGTGAAAGGTTGTCTGCTGGTGGAGGTGGATGGCGGCGCCGCGCCGCGCGTCGAATTCCGATCGTTGGATGTTTTTCGCTGGGAGCTTTGCCAGCTTGACGCCGCCGACGCGGAATCTCGCACGGAGCTGTTGGACCGATTTTCACACGCCCTGCGGCAGATTTGCCAGCAGCACCAAGAGATGCCCTTGGCGGTGCGCGTGGAACTGACCGGTCGCACCGCACTGCATCTCAACTTGGCGGCGCATCCTGAACGGCTGGAGAACGAAATACGCGCTGCGGCGACGACGGAATCGGCGGGCAAGGTGTGGATCGAGGAAGTCAAACTCCGCACCGCGCCGCAGATCGATTTTGATCGCTCGGCCTGGGAAGACACGCCCATGGCGGAACTAGCCGATATCGTGCGGGAGTGGCAGTCAGCGGAAAACCCGATTGATGTCATGAGCGGCGAGTTGGCTTCGTTGCGGGGTAAAATCCCGCCGGAATTTTGGCGCGATGCAGCCGAAACACCCGGCGGCGCCGACGAAGACGATGATCCGTTGGATCTGCGCGAGGTGTTGGCCGAAGCAGAGGCTCTGCTATGGGGCCGTTTGCAAGAAGAAGAGACGGACGCATGAAAATTCTTCAACTCGACCTCACCGCCTACGGCCCTTTCACCAACGCCACGCTCGATTGGTCGGGCGGCGCCCCAGGGTTGCACATCGTTTATGGCGAGAACGAAGCGGGCAAAACATCGGCCCTGCGGGCCTTGAACGCGTTTCTGTTCGGCATTCCGCTGCGCACCGACGATGACTTTATCCACGACAAACGCAAACTGCAAATCGGAGCCGTGCTTCGTTTGGATAACGGAGAAACGCATGCGCTGCTGCGAGTGAAAAAGAATAAAGATTCGTTGCGCCGGGTCGACGACGACCAGTCGGTCGAACCACAGTGGCTGCGTCAGATTCTCGGCGGCGTCGACCGCGAGGCCTTCGCCGCGTTGTTCGGCATCGACCACGCTGAACTGACCGCCGGCGGTCATGCCGTGCTCAAGGGCGAAGGCGACATGGGAAAAATGTTGTTTTCGGCCGCCGCTGGCATGCCGCAAGTGCTGCAAGTGCAAGCCGCGTTAAACGACGAAGCGAAAGCCTTGTTCGCGCCGAGGGCCAAAAAGTCGAACGTCAATCAACTGCTTCGCGATTACAAAGCGCAGCGAGATATCGTCAAGGCGGCGCAAACGTCGAGTAAGTCGTGGCAGGCAATGAGCGATGCGTTAAAAAAGATCGAGGCGCAGCGAAAGCAACGCAACCAAAAAATCGCCGAGCGGGAAACCGACCTCGAAGATTTGCATCGCATCATCCAGGCTGAACAAGATTTGCATGAATGGCCTCGCGTGCAAGCCGAATTGAAAACGCTGGAAAACACGCCGCGTCTGCCCGAACACTTCGCCAAACAGCGGAAAGAAATCGAACGCATCTTGGTGGAGCAGCGTCAGGCGAAACGCGAATCGGAACGAGGGTTGAAATCGCTCCGGGAGGAACTTCTCTCCTCGACGCCTGACGAAAATATTCTCGCTCTGGCCGATCGTATCAACGAGCTAAAAAATCAGGCCGGCGCTGTTGCCAAAGCAGCCGAGGATCGCCCCGGACTGGAGCACGATTGCAACCGGTTGGCCGCCGAGATGGCCGCCATTGCCGACGACATCGGTCCGGCGAAGCCGAGCATAACGGGCGGCCAAAACGCCGGCGCTACCGCCCTGCGCGCCGCCATCGAAGAACTTTCGCAAAAACATGGTGCATTGGCCGCCGCTGTGGAAAAATCGCGCCGCCGCATTATCGAGTCCGAGGCGCAGGTCGAGCAAAATCAGCGGCGGCTGCAAAACATGCCGCCGCTCAGAAACGCCGAACCGCTCAAGCAGGCTATTCGGAAAGCGCAAACCGCTGGAGATCTTGAAGCCAGTTTGGCGGCGATTGGCGTCGAGACGGCGAAACGCCAACGCGCGGCCAAAAGATCTCTCAAAAAACTTCACCCCTGGAAGGGCGGCTTGCACGATCTGGAACAACTCCCCCGGCCGAATCCTGAAACGGTGGATCGGCTCGCGCAAGCCTGCGAACAAGCGGAAGGCGAGCGGGCTTCCGTCGAGCGAGACCAACAACAAAACGCCAAGACGATCGCCCAAAAGCAAGCCGATTTGGAGTCGCTGCGAAACCGCGGCGATGTGCCCACCGAGGCTGATCTTGCCGCGGCGCGCAGCCGGCGCGACGAAGGTTGGCGGCTCATTTTGCGGGGCGTCGACCGCCTTGCCGAAGAACTGGCGGCGTTTCTTGACGCTGCTGCTCCCCAGGATCCTAACGATGCGGAAGCGGCCTTGTTCGCGGAATACGAACGTTGCGTGCGCCGCGCCGACGATATCGCTGATCGCCTACGTCATGAAGCCCAACAGGTGGCCGAAAAAACGCAAGCCTTGGCCGAGTTGGCTAGATGTGCGCAACGCGAGGAACAGCTTCGCGGCCAACTTGCAGCGGCGCGACAAAAGTTGCGGGAAAAACAAAACGCCTGGAAAACATTTTGGGAGGAAATCGGAACGCCTGTTTTGCCACCGAAGGAAATGCACGCCTGGCTGGAGCAATGCGAGATCGGACTGCGGAATATTGCCGACTTCCGCGACAAGCAACAGGAACAAGCACGTCTGCAAGAGCAATGCGATGAGCAACGTCGGCAGTTGCTGGCGGCTTTGTCGGCTCCGTGTGCGGAGAAAACGCGGGGCGGTCGGAATGAAGTACTCGAACTTTGCGAAGCGGTGGTGCGAGAAATCGAGCGTGAAACGGAAGAACGTCGGAAGATCGAACGTGATAGCAAGCGAGAGCAAGCCGAAGCCGTCAAGGAAAAAGAGGAAGCGCGCGAAGCCCAAGCGGGGCTTGCGGAGTGGCGCGAGGCGTGGGAGCGGCTGATGCCGCGAATCAATCTGAAGCCCGGCGCCACGCCGGCCATGGCCTCTGCCGTGATGCGCCGTTTCGACGAATACGCGAGCAAAAGCAAAGCCGCCGCGGCGCTGCGCGCTCGTATGGCCGATATCGATCGTGATACGGCGCAGTTCGCCCAAGACGTAGCCGAGGTATGTGAAGCCGTCGCCGACATTCCCGCGAATCTGTCGCCGCATCAGACGCTCGATTTACTGGCCAAGCGATCAGGCGTTGCCCAAGAGCGGGCCGCAATCCATAAGACGCTGCAAGCACAACGCAAAGAGCAGCAACAGCGATTATTGAAAGCGGAAAACGAAATCGAAAAATCCTTGGCTCAGCTCGACGCCCTCCGCCGGAGCGCTAAATGTGGTCCCGAAGACGATCTGGAGAAGATCGAGGAGCAATCTAGCCGACTTCGCGGCTTGGAAGAAAAATGCCAACAGATGACCCGCCGGCTGGAGTCTGCGGCGCGCGGCGCAGCGCTCGAGGTGTTCGCAGCCAGAGAGCAACAACGCGACTTCAAGCAAGCTCGAACCGAGGAAAAGGCATTGGAGTCGGAAATCGCATTGTGGCGGAAATCGCTCAAGGAGCTTGACCAAAATATCGGCGCCGCGCGCACCGAATTGAACCGTATCGACGCCTCAGACGAAGCCGCCCGCGCCGACGAGGCGGCCGAACGCATTTTGGCGAAGCTGCGGCGGGAAACGCGGCGGTATTTGCGGGCCAAGGTCGCTTCGCTGGTGCTCGACGAAGCGATTGCCCGGCATCGCAAAAAAAATGAAAAAGGCCCGGTCGTTGCGCGGGCGGAAACGCTTTTTCGCCAACTGACTCGTGGTTCTTTTTCAGGACTGAACACCAACGACGCCGGCTCGGAACTCGTTGGCCGGCGGGCGGTTGGCGCCGATGCCCTCGCCAGGGAAGATATCGGCAAGGAGCAGATGAGCACCGGCGCCTGCGACCAACTCTATTTGGCGTTGCGGCTGGCCAGTTTGGAGCATCGTTTGCAAGCCGGGCCGAAGCTGCCCTTTATCGTCGACGACATCCTGATTCAGTTCGACGACGCCCGCGCCGTGGCCGCGCTCCAAGTGCTGGCGGAACTCTCGCAACACACACAAGTTATTTTGTTCACGCACCACAAACACCTAGTGCGGCTGGCGCGGGAAAACCTGCCGTCCGATGTACTGTTCACACAAGAACTCGTCACATCGCTCGCTTCACGGGAATTGGCCGACGGCGCGCAAAAAGAGTTGTTCGCCGGCTGAGCAAGGTGCATGAGCGCACATCGCCGCCCACCGTTGGAGTTCACGCTTCAGCGTGTTTTCGTCTTCAGCGTACTTCCAAACATGCTAAAGCATGAACTCCAACGGCAGGGCGACGTGCTTCACGGCCATTGGCCAACGGCGCGCAAAAAGAGTTGTTCGCCGGCTGAGCAAGCGAGACGGCCGGTTTTTTTCAAAAAGCCGGCCTTCTGAAACGCCCGGGTAATTTTGAGTGGCGTTTAGGACCGCTCGCGAAATTAGTGACGACTTGCGATTTTGAATTATTAAACTCATTGCCGTGCAACGGCGTGATTATTCCTCAGTTCATCCCGTCATTTCACGAGCGGCCCTAACCGTGTAATAAATGAACCACAGATGGCACGGATCACACGGATGAAGAAGAGTCGTGGCGGCCGGCATCCGCGCCCATCGGTGTTATCCGTGGTTAAAATACTTCAGACTCGT
>QIKY01000427.1 GCA_003233175.1 Planctomycetaceae bacterium
GCGCGAAAAAGACGCCTTGGAGCGAAGAATTCCCGTTGTACGAACGACGCGTTCGTTCGTTGTTGTGCGATTCTCGACCATGATCGAATTGAGCGGTCCGCCCACCGCATTTCATACGACCGCAGCGTCAGACTTCACGCAAACCTTGCAGCGTCTGCGGAAAAAGCGATCGAACCGCATAGACGCCATCGGCCAGAGAACTGTTGATTCCGCGCAAGGCGAAACACGCGTTGCAAACGCAACGGCGGTTGCTCTGGGCGGCTGGCCGTGGGAGCGGCGGGAAATTGTCGGGTTGTTCGGGAGGTTCGGAAAGGCCGTTTGTAGCGACCCCTTTCAGAAACACTCCCTCTGGCTCACCGGCCGCGTTCCTCGGTTTCGCTTACCGCAGCCGGTGATTATCATGGTGCATACGGATAGATGGGCGTTTGCAATTATCGCTCGGCGCCCGAATTCCGAAAGTTTCCGTCTTCCGACGAGTCAAACGCAATGGGAGTGGTTCGCAGCATGATTTGTGTCAGTATTGGTCGAGGACGCCACAAACAGATAATTGCCGAACACCAACACTTGGTGGAGCAAGGCGCCGAATTGTGTGAATTGCGTTTAGACTACGTGCGCGGCGCGCCCGATTTGAAACGGCTCATTAGCGGCCGACCGGGGCCTGTCGTGATTACCTGCCGCCGCCCTCACGACGGCGGGCGTTGGTCGGGCCCGGAAGAACCTCGCATCATGCTGCTGCGCAGCGCCATTGCCGATGGCGTCGAATATGTCGACCTGGAAGAAGATATCGCGGCGAGCATTCCTCGTTTTGGCGCCACGAAGCGAATCGTGAGTTACCACAATTTCAATGAAACTCCCGATAACCTGGAAGAAATATACGACCGCATGGCCAAGTGCGATCCTGACATTATCAAGATCGCGACGTTGGCCCATCATCCGCGAGACAACACCCGCATGCTGTCGCTCATGCAGCGCAGCAAGGTTCCCATGATCGGCCTCTGCATGGGCGACATCGGCACGCCGACGCGCATTCTGGCCGGAAAATTCGGAGCGCCGTTCACCTACGCCACGTTCCATCATGAACGCGAATTGGCGCCGGGGCAGTTGAGTTACCGACAAATGCTCGACATCTACCATTACAACGACATCAACGCCGAAACCGAAATATATGGCGTGATTGCCGACCCGGTGGGCCACAGCTTGAGCCCGCTGCTCCACAACGCGGCGTTTCGCGAAGATGGATTGAACAACGTGTATTTGCCGTTTCGCGTGCCGCGAGAAGATCTTGACGACTTCCTCGCAGACTGCCCGAAGTTGGGCGTTCGCGGGTTGAGTGTCACGATTCCCCACAAGGAGGCGATCTTGCCGCACATGACCCGGCACGACAATATCGTGGAAAGGGTCGGCGCCGCCAACACGATCGTGTTTCGCGGAAAGGAAATGGGCGCCCACAACACCGACTACCGCGCCGCTTCCGAAATTTTTGATGAAGCGCTCAGCGGAGCGACAAGCGAACAACCCAAAACCGCCTTGATATTGGGCGCCGGAGGCGTCTCGAAAGCGGTGGCTCACGGACTGAAACGCCGAGAGATGGACGTGGTTGTTTCTAGCCGCTCCGATCCTCGCGCCGAATCGTTGGCGGAAAAACTGGAATGCCGTTGGCTGCCGTGGGCTGATCGATATAAGGTCAGGCCGGATGTGATCGTCAATGGAACGCCGCTGGGCATGCATCCTGATATTAACGAAACGCCGTATGAGGGCAAACATTTCCGTTCCTCGCAAGTCGTGTTCGATACCGTGTACAACCCGGAGCAAACACTGTTTTTGAAGGAAGCCAAGGAAAAAGGCTGCCACATACTGACCGGCGTCGATCTTTTCGTTCGGCAGGCTGCACTCCAATACGAACTGTTCACCGAAAGTTCGGCGCCCGAAGACCTCATGCGACGCGTGCTGAAGAACGCCACTTCGCCCGTGAAAATACCCGAAGCCACGGAAGAAGAAGATGACTTCGGGTAGTTACAAGTTCGCCAAATTCCGTTGAGTTACCGTGAAGCGAATACCCCGCAGGGGTTGTATTCCACAGCCCAGGGTCAGCGGCGTCGCCGCGCCACCCTGGGAATGGAATGGTTACGATAGGATGAACCCCGCAGGGGTTCCACACTGTGAAAAACTCACCTTTGGTCAATGAATCGACGCATTGTGAAACCCCTGCGGAGTTGGGTTTTTTGTTCGACATCACCCCCACGCGCGCTCACTACGTTCGCGATCGTGGGGCTATGGAATACAACGCCTTCGGCGTAAAGGGCTTACACGCCCCAACGTTTGCCCGTCCATTTAGAACGGATTTAAATGTGAAGGCAAACCACCGCCAAACCACCACCACGGCGCGGCGGGCGAACGGAAGGCCAAAGATAATGGCTGCGGCATGAACACATTCTTGATCGGTTACCGGGCCACGGGAAAAAGCTCCGTCGGGCGCGCGCTGGCCATGAAAATGAACGCGCCGTTTGTCGATTCCGACGACGAAATCGAACGTCGTGCTGGAAAATCAATAACGGCCATCTTTTCCGAAGACGGCGAACCCGCCTTTCGAGATCTGGAAGCGGCTGTTGTCTCGGATTTGGCGGCGAACTGCCCGGGAGTCGTTTCGCTTGGCGGCGGAGCCATTTTGCGAGAGGAATCTCGACGGGCCATCGCCGACGGCTTCGTGATTTGGCTTCAGGCAAGTCCTGAAACAATTGCCCGGCGCGTCGCGCTCGACGCCGCCTCCGCCCAACGCCGCCCTCCATTGACCACGCACGCCGACGACGACGAAATTCGACTGGTGCTGGCCCAGCGCGAACCGCTGTATGCGGCCTGTGCCGATGTCGCGATCGAAACCGAAAACAAAGCCACGGCTCAAGTCGTGGATGAAGTGTTCGCCGTGCTACTCGAAAACCAAGGATAGGAACCTCGCTGCGTGTCGCTCTTACTCGATTTGCCCCTGGAAGTGCGGCTGGCGGGATTTTTCCTGTGCGGCCTAGCCATCGGCGGCCAACTCAATTTCGGCATCTACTGGCTGGCCTTCGACCGCCGTCCGCTAAGTCCTTGGACGCCCTCCAAGGCAGTTGCTGAATACTTCACGCATGAAAAACTAGCCCTGGCGCCTCGTCAATGGGCCGATTGCCTACCGGTTTTCGGCTGGTGGCGATTGCGGCGGGAATCAGACGTTTTTGGCCCTGGTTTTTGGCTGCGGCCGATGTTGCTGGAGCTTGCCTTTGGCGGCGCGCTGGCCGCATTGTATGGGTGGGAAATGCGGGGCGGCTTGTTTCCCGCCGGCAGCGTTGCCGCCGCCAGCGTGTTGCACGCCCAATTCCTGGCCCACGCTGTGTTGCTTTGCTTGTTGGTCGTGGCCACGTTTATTGATTTTGATGAATTCACCATTCCCGACGCCATCACCGTACCGGGTGTTTGGGCCGGGTTGTTGCTGGCCGTCGCGCTGCCTTCCTCGCATTTGCCGGTCGGCGGGAACAGCGCGCTCTTGCTCGTTTCACCACGCGATTGGCCGACCGAAATCGATGGCCCTCGCGGTTTGATGTTTGGGCTAGCGGCGGTCGTCGCTTGGTGCTTGGCGATCATGCCGACGCTCGTCGTCTACCGACCGCGGCGCGGCCTTGGCTATTCGGTGCGGATATTTCTAGCGAGTTTGATTCGCCGCCCTCTGTCGCAATATTATTGGCTGATGATGCTCGTTTGCGGCGCTGGCGTGGCGGCCGTTTGGGGTTTTGCAGGCAGCGCCGCCTGGCGAAGTTTATTGACCTCGCTGGCCGGCATGATATTCGCCGGCGGCATCGTCTGGACGGTGCGCATCGTGGGACGTATTTCCTTGGGCAAGGAGGCGATGGGGTTTGGCGATGTGACGCTGATGGCGATGATCGGCGCTTTTCTGGGCTGGCAGCCTTCGCTATTGGTGTTTTTTATCGCGCCTTTTTTTGGCATTCTGTTTTCGGTGGTTCAAGCCGTGCTGCGCGGGGAGAACATGCTGCCGTTCGGGCCGTATTTGAGTTTGGCGGCGGTCTTGCTGGTGGTGAAATGGGCGGCGGTATGGCAGTGGGCCGAACCGATTTTTGAACTCGGCTGGCTGATACCTTCGCTCCTTTTTTTCTGCCTACTGCTGATGGCCGGGCCGTTGTTTGTTTGGCGCCTAGTGAAAGAGCACGTGTTTGGCTGGCGCGACGAATAACCGCTCCGGTAGCAGCAGCAGCGGTTAAGACCGCCCGCCGTTCAGCCGGAACACTTGGCGCAGAGCGGAGCGACGTCGTCGTTCGTGAAGGCCACGGAAAATGTTCCGCGTCCGCACCCGCTGCAACAAATCGGCTCCAACTGTTTCAACAGCGGGTTCCAATAAACCGTGTGGTTTTTTTGAGCGCGTTTGCGTTGCACCGACAGTGCAACGGCCAAGGCCGGAATTTCCATGCGCGTGAGCACGATCGGGTTTAAGGTCAGATCGATCGCATAGCGATCATCCAACTCATTTTTTTTTCGGCGGAGCTCTAGCTTGACGGCTCGCTCGCGGGCGGCCAGTTTTTCCGGATCGGGCTTCGTCTGGCCGCGCGTCTTCTTCTGGTGCGACTCCCGCAACAGGGCGCTGTAGTACTCTCGCAACCGTTTTTTGTCTCGCTGGAGGCGGCCGTCCATGCGGTCGAAAAAGTCGGCGGCCATTTTTCGCAGTTGCAGTTGCGCCTCTCGCACTGCCTGTTGGTAAGTGGCCGGCGGTTGCTGGTTCGCGGCGGGGTGCGGCTCGAATTCCCAGAGGTCGAGCAAGTTGGGCAACTCCACCACGGTTCCAGAAGCTGCGTTGATACTGATCGGAAACCGCGTTTCCCAGCGATCTTCCGAAACGAGCAAGGCGTGGAACCACCACGTATGGTACTCGATGCGCACTTCCTGGGTGTTGAGCAAACGAACCTTGGCGTTCAGCCAAGTGAAGGCGCGCTGCACGGCTGTTTCAAGATCTCCGCGTTTGAGATACATTTCGTCAACGCGAAACGCGCCCACGCGCGGCTCCATTTCGAGCAGTTGGGAGGCTGTGTCGAGAAAGTCGGAAGCTAGGCTGAAGCTCCAGCCTTCGCCGCCGGGCTGCGTGCTCAGGCGGATGATTTCGCCATCGGCGTGCAACAAGTTGGCAAGTTCCTCCGGCGCCATGGCGGAGCCTTCGTCGTCGGCGGACCATTCCACCAGCGCGCCCCGACGCTCCAACAATTTCGTGCCAAACTCCCGCAGTTCTTGTGAGATGCTTGTCATTCGTAGTCGTCTCCGAACAATGCTTCGTCGAGCTCCTTGGTCTCGACGTACTTCTCCTGCGCCTCCAAGAGCGACTGCCCGAATGCATCGAACGAGCGCTCCAGCTCCTGATCGTCGTGCGATTGCAACCACAGGTTGAGCACCAGCGATTCGAACTCTTCGCCGCCGTCGAGGTTCCCCAGAATAGACCCCACTTCGCCAACGACCAGTTCAAACATGCGAATTTTATCGGTCAACAAATCGAGCAGCCGGGCTTCCAGGGAATTGACCGCGCAAAGATTGAAAACAAACACCTCGCGCGTTTGGCCGATGCGATGAATTCGCCCCACACGTTGTTCGATTTTCATCGGGTTCCAAGGCAGGTCGAAGTTGACCAGCGTGTTGGCGAATTGCAGGTTGTGCCCTTCACCGCCCGCTTCGGAGCAGAGCATCACCGGCGTTTGTTCGCGAAAAGCCTCGACGGCCGCGTCTTTTTGCTTCTGCGATTGCGAGCCGGAGAAGGTGGCGTAGGCGATGCCCGCGTCGTCGAGCAACTGTTGCAGATGCTCCAGCGTGCGGCGAAAACAGGCGAACACCAGCACTTTGTCTTGACCGCTTTGCCGCAGCAATTCCAGCAGTTTCTCGTCTTTCGCCGAGCGTTTGATGCTGCGGGCCAGTTCGATAATGGGCCGGGTGCGAATGTCGTCGCCGGCCACGTTCTCCAACGACTGCGCCAGCGCTCGCGGATGACTGCCCGATGCCAGGAGCAAGGTGCTCAACTGTTTTCGCGACAGAGGCGGGAAGGTTGAGTCCGTCTTTTCAGCGGCCTGTTTCTCCACGGCGGAAGCATCCGCCACCCCGTCGGTTGGATTGGCATCGCTTGGATTGGCGTCGCTTGGTTTGCCCTTCGCGGCGGGGGGCGGCGTTTTGCGCAAACGCAGGTATTCGTTCAATTGCTGGTAGAGCGTTTGCTCGTCGCCGTGAGGTTGGGCCATGAGCGTTTGTGCGTAACGCGGCGGCAGGTCCATTTGCACCAAGCTGCGCGTATTGCGAATCATCACTTCGCCCAACAACGACCGTAGCCGCTCACGATTGAGCGGGTCGCGCGGACTGCCGCGTCGGACGTATCGCTTTTTGAAATCGGTTTCCGTTTTCAAGTGGCCCGGTTCGAGCAGCGTCAGCAGGTTGTAAAGCTCCAGCAGATTATTTTGAACCGGCGTCGCGGTGAGCAGGAACAGATGCCGGCGTTTCAGTTGGTTGACCAGCTTCCAGTTGAGCGTGGCCCGGTTCTTGCAATGGTGCGCTTCATCAACAATGACCAAATCCCACTTGGCCGCCGTGACCACATCAAAACGCCGCTTGCTCTTGGCGAACGGCAGCGACGACAACACCAAATCGGTATTGGCCCAATACTCAGGGCGGTCGGAGGCGGCCGTTCGCGGCGGAACGGAAAACTCCAGGCCGAATTTCGACTGCAACTCCTCCCGCCATTGGGTAACCAGCGGAGAGGGCACGAGAATGAGCACGCGTTTGACCAACCCGCGAAGTAGATACTCGCGCAACAGCAGGCAGGCTTCGATCGTTTTTCCCAAGCCGACTTCATCGGCTAGCAGCACGCGGCCACGGAAATGCCGCAGCACTTTTCGAACCGTTTCGATCTGATGCGCCAAATGCTCGACTTCATGCAGCCCTTCCAGGCAGAGCAGTTGATCGAACCCTTGCAGAAGCCCCAGCCGCGCGTGCTCCAGGTGCAACAGCAACGATTCGACATCGCCGGTGGCGGCGGCATTCAGATCGGAACCAGCGTGAAGCCTGATCGGAATCCCGCCGGGAGTTTTCCATGAGGGGTTCGGCTGGGCGATCTTGATCTCTGCAGGCGACTCTTGAGAAACCGTCTGCAAGGCGGGTTTTAACATGCGTCCATTCCTCTCAACTGGCCAAGCTCCATACTCGTGCCGTTATTCTCTCCAGAGGCCCATGTTGCGTCAACTCCGAATAGAGATTCGTTTGAGTATCTGAGAAGAGTCAGAAATAGGAAGCATTGAAAATTTTGAAATTGGAAACGGCGTCGAACCAGAATGTCACCATGCCGTCCATGGATGCGAAAATCAAAACCAGGGCGATTAGTTTGCGCCGATACGGCATTGGTCGAGCGAGCCTGATGGCAGTAGCCAGCAAAAGAGCGGGGGCGGTCGCCATGATGCCCATTGCCCATCCATGGCTTGCGGTATAATCGGGCGAAAACGAACCTCGCGACCTACCAAGGGCGCTGGTCAAGAACATCAGGACGTCTTGAACAACCGACTTCAGAAACGACTTCGGCAGCTGGATGATGGCAAGAGGCGGAAATTCGCCGAACCAAATGGCGTCTACCCACGGCAGCGTCAAGGCGCTGAGGGCGTAGTAGCTGCACATGCAGGCAACCACCACCACGGGCCATCGCAGCCAAACAGGCGTCTGGCCCATGCTCCGACTTGGCGTTTGGGTCGATTGGTACGGATTTAATTCGCTCACGGTTGAAAATGTCGTATTTTTTCGTTTAACGGCAAGCCGAAGGCGGCTGTGTTTTGAGCCCACGCGTTCGGGCAAGACAGAAAAACGCAGTCGCCTTCGGCTTGCCGTTAAACGAGCCATTACTAGCCGTGTGAAGTATAATTCGCGCGCCGCCATTGAGCTGCCTGCGTAAGGCTTACTTAAGCGTCGTCTTCGGTGTCAGCCGGCGGCGGCTCGAACTTGGGAGCGGCGGCGACATCGTGTTCATCGATTTCCTGGCGGTCGCCGGCTGAGTTGGCGGTGGAGTTGTAAGCCGGGTTGTTGTTGTAATCGGTCGCGGCGTTGTAGGTGGTGCTCGTGACGTCATGCATTTCAGACTGAATATCGGTCAGCCCTTTGCGAAATTGCTGGTAGCTGGAGCCTACCGAACGGGCCACTTCGGGCAGCTTTTTCCCGAAAAGCAGCACCGCGATTCCTCCAATGATCATCATTTCCACGGGACCGATGCCGAACATATTTCAACCTCGTCGCAAGAGCCAACAACAAGCCGCCGACCTGGAAACGCCGACCTGGAAACGCCAATTCCAAAAACGTCACGCAACCGCATTCGGCGGAGGTTTATTCGTCTTTGTCGTTTGAATCGAGGTCGTCATCAAGACCGTTGACGCCCTTTTTGAACTCGGTGACGCCGCGGCCCAGGTTTCTCATCAAACTCGGCAGGCGGCTCCCAAACAGGAGCAAGATGACCCCGCCAACGATCACCATTTCAAGCGGGCCCGGCATGCCAAACGCTAGTAAATTCGTCATTAGAACGCCCTCGCGCAAACAAAGGAAGGAAAGTGGGGATACGCGAACAAGCGGCGAAGGCCGGTTGCAGCCCAGTGGGGCGTCACCAGAACCGACTCGTGCGACGTCGCACATTCATACCGCACGCAGCCTAAAACCGAAGTTTTGCTTTGAGATCAATGCAAAACGCAAATTCAGACCATAAGGGTATAATGCACCACGTGAAGACTCACTAGCTATCTTATTCAACGGCGGCGGTCTGTCAATTCGTGGCCGCCGATATTTCCTGTAATCTATTCCTATTAAATGAGTTGCGGGTTTAGAAGATCTGGCGGGGACGATGCCTGCTGCGGAAATTTCACTGCGGAAGTGCTTCTGGCATCCCTACCGGAAGCTGCGAAGCTGCGGCTTGTATAGGCCAGTGTGTCGAAGGCCAGTGCGTTCAGGGGGAGTATGATCATGCAATCGTTCGCTATTATTCCCGCCGCCGGCGTTGGCCGCCGGATGGGAGGACCGAAACTGTTGCTGCCTTGGCGTGGCGAGCCGCTGATCGCGCATGTGCTCAAAGCCTGGCGGGCCAGCCAAGTTGCGCATGTAGTGGCCGTTGTGCGGGCCGATGACGCGCCGCTGGCGGACGTATGCCGACAATTCGGAGCAGAGGTCGTCCAACCGTTGGAACCGCCCGCCGAAATGAAAATATCGGTTGCCTTGGCGCTGCGGTTTGTTCAGGAGCGATTCTGTCCGGCCGAGCACGACGCCTGGCTGCTTGCACCGGCCGATATGCCGCGTCTTTCGGTGGCGGCGGTGAATCGCGTTTTAGCGGAATTCGCCGCTGCCGAGCGGCAAATCATCGTTCCCACGGTGCGTGGACGGCGCGGCCACCCCGTCGCTTTTCCCTGGCCTTGGGCGAAGGATGTTTTTTCGCTCAAAGCCGACGAAGGCGTTAATGTGCTCCGACGGCGGAGGCCGACGTGTTTTGTGGACGTCGACGACGCAATCTTCGAAGATGACGCAATCTTCGAAGATATTGACACGCCCGACCAATACCGCCAACTGCGCGAGCACGACGAGGCCTAATCACGACAGACCCTAATATTGGTGCGTTCGACACTGCAATGCGGCCATCTACCCCCTGAAAGCGGTTCTGTGCCTCTTCCACCTCAAGCAGAAGCTATTTTTGAGACGGTTGCTCATGGAAAGCGTCCGGGCGGAAGTTGGCGTGCTTCCAGCGCCTCCGATTCGAGTTTGGTTGAAAACATTTCACTATTCGAATCGAAGCGTGGGTGGAGTAATTCCCGCGAGTCAACTTACTGGATCGTGAGCCCCCGCGATTTGCTGGCTCGTTCAACCTGTCGGAATACGTTTTATGCTTAGAGTTCCCGTCCGTCGGATCGAGCCCGGAATGGTTTTGGCTCGCCCGGTGCCTTATCCGAACGATCCTTATCGATTCTTGCTCCAGCGAGACCGCGAAATTCCGATGAGCGCGATCCCGCAATTGGAAAAACTCGGCGTATTCGATGTTTGGGTGCGTCACCGAAGCCTGGAGTTTCTCGAAGATGTCATCGATGAAGGGCTGGGCCAACGCCAGCGAGAAGTCTATTGGCAGGTGCGGCGCAATTTTGAGGAGGTCATGAGCGGGGCCTCGCTGGGGTTGGATATTTCGGATTTTCAATCCGCGATCAGCAATCTGTTCGACTTCCTCAAGCAGAGCAGGTGCGGTAACGTGCTGCTCGACAAATTAGACTCCTTCGACTGCTATTTGATGTCGCACTCGACCAATGTCTGTTATTTGGCGATGCTGCTGGGCATGAAGTTGGAGCGTTACCTGATCGAAGAACGAAGCTCCAAGACGCCGAAGCAAGCGAAAAACCTCAAGGAGTTGGGCCTGGGGTGCCTTTTGCACGACGTGGGTAAAATGAAAGTGCCCGACGAAATCCTCAATAAACCGGGCCGATTCACGCCCGAAGAACGCAAAATCATGGAGCTGCACCCGGTTTACGGGTACGAAATGGTGAAGGGACGCGTTTCGCCGACGGCCGCCCAGGTTGTGCTGAATCATCACCAGCGGTATTGCGGAGGCGGATACCCACAGCGGGTTGATGTCGCGACCGGCGACCCATTGCCCACCATGCAAGGCAAGCAGATTCCAATTTTCTGCCGCTTGGCCACACTCTGCGATGTCTACGACGCCGCCACCACCAAACGCATTTACCATAACGCCAAACCGGCGGTTCAAGTGCTGCACGAAATGCGCACCTTTTGCAAGGGGTTTTTCGACCCCGTCATTGAGCAAGCCTTTTACGAGATCATTCCCGCTTTTCCAATCGGGCAGGTGGTCACGCTTTCCAATCGCATTGAAGCGGTGGTGGTCGATTTTAACCCCAGCCAACCGGGACGGCCCAAGGTCCAATGCCTGCGCTCGGCAACCGGCGAGACATTCCAAGACCCTTCGCTGGAAGAAATCGATCTCGCGATCTTCACCGATATCGAAATCGTTGAGGTTGAAGATACCGACGTTCGGCCCTATCTGGCGACCCAATACGAAATGGAATTGGCCCGGTAGCGCTTCCCGCCGTGAACCCGAACTCGCAGCTGGAACGAAGCACTAGGGCTTTGTCACAGCTAAGAATTAGGGTTGCAAGATATCAGCCGCAGGGCGCTAGCCCACGGTTTTCCTGCTCAGAACCGTGGGCTAGCGCCC
>QIKY01000433.1 GCA_003233175.1 Planctomycetaceae bacterium
CCAGTACCCCCTAGGGGAGTCGAACCCCTGTCTTCGGACTGAGAATCCGATGTCCTGGGCCACTAGACGAAGGGGGCGTTTTTTTGGCCGCGCAGATCAGGAAGCTGAAATATTACGTGATGCCGGCCGCGAAATCAAGGTGGCGAGCACAGATTGCCGCGGAATACGGGGCGCGGGAGTGGGTAAGAAAGTGTGGGAAAACTACTTCCCGATTTAGAAGCCCGGCTTTTTCAAAAAGCCGGGCTTCTCAAACGGATTGCCGCCTGACTGCTGGTCGCGGGAGGAGGTAAGTGGCGGGCAAGCACCGAAAAAGCCCGGCGTCTGTTCGACTGGCCGAAATTACCCTGAAGACCAAATCAAACAGCGCGCCGAGCCTTTTGTGAAACGAAGGCGCCGCACGCGGGGAGCGGTGAACGCCGCTAATTGCATAACGCGGCGACATGCGCCGCAAGCGGGCTGGAAGCGAACGCCTCGCTGCTGGTCGCCATTAACCGCTCGGCGTTGCGAAAAGACTCTTTCGGATCTTCGCTTCCCGCCGGCGCGGCCGATTCTCCCGCAGCGGAATCTTGATTTCGCGCTGTGTTTTGTTGTATTCCAGTTTTTTGGGTGTCGCTCATGCCAGAAACGGTGGCGGCGGAAGCATCGGTTTGATTTGCGATACCGGCGCCGCCGGGGTCTGTTTTGGGCAATTCGTTACGGGTGATACGAATCTCTCGGGGGGCGTCGATTCCTAGCCGAACTGTGTTGCCTTTGACTCGCAAAACCGTAATCGTGACGTTCTCGCCGATGTTAATTTGTTGTTGCAGCTTTCGGGTGAGGACCAACATGAGCACACTCCTTTGCACGACGTGACAAGATAAGACATAGGGGTCGGGACGTGAATACGAGAATCATAAGCACAAACCGGGCCAAAGCCAGAAAAATTGCGATTGATTCGTCGTAAGTGTTGGCCCGGAAGCACTTGCGGCAAAACAACATTAGAGCGATGATGGACATTCCGCGCCCGATCTTACATCTCGAATTGTAAAACATGAGCACCGATCCTCAGTTTGAGGCAGACCACCCGGCAAGTTGTCCGCTCTCGATTCACGACATGACCGTGGCCTACCATCGTAAACCGGTGATCTGGGATATTGATTACAACGCTCCGCCCGGCAAGCTGATCGCCGTGATCGGCCCCAACGGCGCCGGCAAAAGTACGCTGATGCGGGCGGCGCTCGGTTTGACACCCAAGATTTCCGGCCGCGTCCATTTTTACGGGCAACCCTACGCCAAGCAGCGCGGCCGGGTGAGCTACGTTCCGCAGCGTGGCAGCGTCGATTGGGATTTTCCGGTCAACGCGCTCGATGTGGTGGCCATGGGGCTCTATCGGCAAATAGGCTGGTGTCGTCCGGTGCGGCGGCGGCACCGCAAGGAAGCGTTCGACGCGCTGCAGCGCGTCGGCATGGCCGACTTCGCCCAACGCCAGATCAGCCAACTGTCGGGCGGGCAGCAGCAACGCGTTTTTTTGGCGCGGGCGTTGGTCCAGAACGCCGACTTTTATTTGATGGACGAACCCTTCGCGGGTGTTGACGCCGCCACCGAACGCGCTATTGTCGAACTGTTGCGAGGACTTCGCGCCGAAGGCAAAACGGCGTTGGTCGTGCATCACGACTTACAAACCGTGACCGAATATTTTGACGAAGTCGTGTTGCTCAACATGCGTTTGGTCGCCACCGGCCCCACGGAAAAGGTGTTCACCAGCGAAAACCTGCGCAAGACCTACGGCGGTAAACTGCCGCTTTTGGATCAGGTCGGCCATCGAATGACGATGGGGCAGGTGGATCCATGAAAAGCAACGGTGTTTCGTGGGGAGCGTTCTTGCTATTGGCGATGTGCTTCGGCGGCGCCTTGCAAGCCCAAGAGCAGGGTTCGGAGGAATTCTCCAGCCGCGTGTTGCGTGTTGCCTTGTTGCAAGACTACAACACCCGCGTGGTGATGGCGGGAACGGTCATGCTGGGCGCCACATCGGGGTTGGTGGGCGTGTTCATGCTCTTGCGCCGCCGTTCGCTGTTGGGCGATGTCGTGGGGCATGCATCGCTGCCGGGGATCATGATCGCGTTTCTGGTCATGGAAACCATCAGTGCGGGCAGCGGGAAATGGCTTCCCGGTTTGCTGGTCGGGGCGATGGCGTCTGGCTTTTTGGGCGTGTTGTGCGTCACGTGGTTGAAACGCAACACCCGCCTCAAGGAAGACGCCACCATGGCGATCGTGCTGAGCGTGTTTTTTGGCGGCGGGATCGCGCTGATGACCGCCGTGCAAAAATCGCCCAGCGGCAACGCGGCCGGTTTGAATAGCTTTGTGTTTGGATCGGCCGCCGCCATGACCGCCGCCGACGTGCAGATCATCGGTTTGGGAGCTGTAGGAGCGATGGCGCTCTGCCTGTTGTTGTTCAAGGAACTGACCGTGCTCTGTTTCGACGAAGAGTTTGCCGCCGCCCGGGGTTGGCCCACCCACACGCTCGACTTGGCCCTGATGTTGTTGGTTGTTTCGATTTCCGTGATCGGCATTCAAAGCGTGGGGCTGATTCTCGTCGTGGCGATTTTGATTCTGCCCTCGAGCGCCGCCCGCTTTTGGACCGACGACCTCCGCCACATGGCCTGGATTGCGGTCGGCTTCGGCGGCGCCAGCGCTTACTTCGGCGTGCTGATCAGCGCCTTGTTTCCCCGGCTGGCGGCTGGCGCCGTGATTGTTCTGGCGGGGTCGGTTCTGTTTGCGTTCAGTATGGTGTTCGGCGCTCGGCGGGGCATTTTGCGGCGGTGGCGCATTCATCGTCGACTCACGCGACAAGTCGGCCGGCACGACCTGCTCCGCACGGTGTTTGAACTTTGGGAGCAAAGCGGGCAACCGCCCGAAACGCCGCTTGCGGGCTACCCGATCGAAACCAAGGCGTTGTTGTCGGCTCGCACCTGGTCGCCCGCTGTTCTGCATCGTTGGATCAAGGCCGCGGCCAAGGAAGGGCTGATCGCGACCGACGGCTCCGCGGCGCGCCAACTCACCGCGCTCGGCGCCCGGGAGGCAAAACGCGTAGTGCGCAACCACCGCTTGTGGGAAGTGTATCTGATCACCTACGCCGACATCGCTCCCAGCCATGTCGACCGCAGCGCCGACGCCATCGAACATATTCTCGATTGCGAACTGCTGGAGGAACTCGAAACGCTGCTCCAAAAGCAGTATCCGGAAATGGAAGTGCCGCCCAGCCCTCATGAAATCGAAAACCAATAGTTGGAGTTCGTATTTTAGCACGCTTTCGTAGGGTTGGAGTCTGTTGTTTATACATAAGTGGCTTGAGCATCGGGTCTGAAGGTTATCCAAGCTGCGCTATCAAGCAGGAAATGGTCATTTGTTATTTGACAATAGTCATTTGACATTGGACGGAGTGAGCAGGAAATCGATCCCGGCGGGATCCAAGCCATTAGCCGGTGGCTGAGCGGAGCGACGCCACCGGAGGCCCGAAATGCGAAAATCCCGCATCCCGGCGGGATGCCAGCCACACGCCGGCAAGCGTGGCGTAACCGATGACCGCCGTTCAAGCCGCTGCATCTGGCATCCCGCCGGGATGCTGCGTTTGTCGTGCCGGCGAACCGGTGGTGTTCGCTGCGCTCGACCACCGGCTAATGGCTGCCAAGCCTCCGGCTTGCAGCGCACTGTTACTTGCAGCGAACGCCATTGCCAGCCGCGTGAAGTATAAACATGGTTTTTTTGCTTACGCACGCTCCAAAAACGCGGGCTGAATCGGCTAATCGATCACGCGCATCGTGCGCCAGGCGCCGAATTGGAATCTGAGAAAATAGACAATGCCCAGGGTGCAGATCCAGGCGGTGAGCACCCACCAACACCAGATGATTCCGGCGTCGAAATATTCAACGCCCGCCCAGCCGGCGCCCAGAAAAACGATCGAAACGACCACCGTGTTCACCAGAATAAAGAAGGTGTCGCCGGCGCCTTTAATCGCGCTGACGAACACCATGTTGATGGCGTCGAACAGGCAATAGGCGCCCACGAATCGCAACAGCACAACGGCCAGCGAACGCACTTCTTCAAAATCTTCACCGGCGCCGTAGCTGTACGTGAATAAAAACAAGCCGGGCAGCATCAGATAGCCAAAGGCGAACACGCTGGTATACACGAGCGCCAGCATCATGGCCGACCACGTGGCCCGCTCCGCCCCGCCGATTCTTCCGCCGCCGATCTCCCGCCCCACGAGCGCCGAAACCGCGGTTCCCAAACCGATCAAGGGAACAAAGGCCACCGCGTTCACATTCCAGGCCATGGTCGTGGCTGCCACTGAAGCGGCGCCCAAGCGGCCAACCAGCAACGTGAAGACCGTGAACGCGCTGGCTTCGATCATCATTTGCATACCGTTCGAACCGCCATAATAAAGCAGTTTTCCCAACAGGCGGAAGTCGCTGCGGCGGCCGGTCGTGAAACCAAAATCGCCCGAACGGGCGGCGATGCGCACGGCGAATACGTACATCGTGAGTTTGACAAACTGAGCCGCCACCGTGGCCCACGCCGCGCCTTCAATACCCAAGGCGGGAAAACCGGCGTGGCCGAAAATCCAGACGTAATCCAGCACCAGGTTGACCACCACGGCGGTGCAGTCGATCACCATCACGACGCGCGAGGCGCCGCGTCCTGTAAAAAAAGCCGAGAGCGCGCCGGAAATAACGGCCGCGCCGCCGCCAAAGGCCAACACTTGGTAGTACAACGACTCCAGCGGTTGCAGTTCCGGCGGATGGTTCGCCCAGCGAAAAATAAAAGGGGCCAGCGGAATCGTGGCTAGAAATACGGGAATGGAATAAATACCCACCCGCACGCCTTCCCACACCGGAGCGCCAATTTTCTCCGGCTGCCGCGCGCCATGATGCTGGGCCACGAACGTATTGACGTACATCGTGACGCCGATCGGAAAACTCAGCATCGACCAGTGCAACATGCCCGCCGGCATGGAAGCCGCCATGGCGTATTCCGAGTGCCAGAAAAGAAAGGTGCGATCCGCCAAGTGCATGAGCGCCCAGGAGAACATCGAAACGACCAGCGGCAAGGAAAGCCGCAACACTTCCCGGCCGCCGCACGGCCGCCGCCACCACGATTCGTCGTCGGGACTGGAAAGGGGATAACCGTTCACGGGCGAGAATGGGTAGGGCGGTGGTTATGCGTTGTTCTACTAAGATTGGTTGCCAATGCCTAACTCCTGGAAACGGCCTTCCTCCAAGAGCGTTTGGGCCTGCTCGACATCGTCGTAGTACGCCCGCCGCTCCAGCCGCCGGGCGGCGGCTTCGTCCAGAATCACGATCACCTCTTGGTGCAACTGCAAAGCCGAAGCCGTGACCTGCGCCGAAACCGGACCCTCCACCGTGGCTTGAACGGCGGCTGCTTTATGTTCGCCCACCGCCAGCAGCAAACTGCGTTTTGTTTCCAAAATGGTGCCCACGCCCATCGTGATCGCCAATCGGGGAACTTTGTCGATGCTGCCGAAAAAGCGAGCGTTGGCCTCCACGGTTTCGCGGGTGAGTGTTTTCAGACGCGTCCGACTTCCCAACGAAGAGCCCGGCTCATTGAACGCGATATGACCATCCGACCCCACGCCCAGCAATTGCAGGTCGATCCCGCCGGCGTCTGCGATGCGGTGTTCGTATTGGCGGCAATGCGCTTCGAAATTGAGCGAGCGGCCGTCCGGCACATGCGTGTTTGCCGGCACGATATTGAGGTGATCAAAAAGATTCGTCTGCATGAAGTAGCGGTAGCTTTGCGGATGCGTGGGCGAAAGCCCGACGTACTCATCCAGATTGAAGGTGGTGACGCGGGAAAAATCGAGCCCTTCTTCCTTGTGCCGCCGAATGAGATCGCGGTAGGCGTCGAGCGGCGTGCCGCCGGTCGCCAAACCGAGCACGCAGCTAGGCTCTCGGTTTACGGTCGCGGCGATAATTCCCGCAGCGCGTTTTCCCACTTCAGCCGCATTTTTCGCAACGATTACACGCACCAGCAATTTCTCCCCCAACGCGCCGCAGTGTCGACATTTCAACGGTTCTCTTTTTTAGTCGAATTTGCCTTCTGAACCAACCGGCGGAACATAAAACGGCGCTGCGGGCGATGGGGCGGCGCCTAAAAAAACGGGCGAATATTTGCCACGCTTCCAGGAAACGGGTAGGAATAATAGGGAGAAAGCTTGAAAAATTGGCAGGCGGTTGCGTGGCGCGGGCCGTTGGCGTAGGTTGGCGGGCTTTCAATTTGCGGGCTTTCAATTTGCGGGACGGGAAGGATTCGTGGAGGATCAAGGAATGGCGACGGTCAGACGCACCGATACCGGGCAGCGTACTTTTTTCAAAGACGGCAACGACCAAATCGATCGCCCAGCGCCCGCCAGCCTGGAGGCGGAGTTGGGTGTTCTCAGCAGTATTCTCCTCTTGCCGGAGGTCTGCGACGACGTCGCCCTGACGTTGCACAAAGAAGATTTCTACGACCCCGCGCATGCCACGCTGTATGAACACATGCTGGAAATGCATGACACCGGCAAGAAAATCGACATGATGCTGCTGGTGGAGTCGTTGAAGAAGGAGAGCGATTACGAAGCGATTGGCGGGGCGGCTTACCTGGCTCAGGTGGTCAATGCGGCGCCCAATGCGGCGCACGCGGTTTACTATGCTCGCATCGTGCGAAATAAGGCCACGTACCGGGCGTTGATCGAAGCCAGCACCGATATCCTGCGCGACGCCTACGAGGAAACCGGCGAAGCCCGCGACATGCTCAGCCAGGCCGAGCAAAAGATCTTTTCCATACTCGACAATCGCGGCTCGTATTCGGTTTCCGGAATCAGCGAGGTGGTCAATGCGGCGCTCGATCGGATCGACGCCCGCATGCGCGGCGAACACGCCTCCAACGGCGTGGAAACCGGCTTCACCGAATTCGACGCCATGACCGGCGGCTTGCACGGCTCCGAATTGATCGTTTTGGCGGCCCGACCCAGTATGGGAAAAACCGCCTTGGCCATGAACATCGCCGAACACGCCTCGCTGGTGGGACGCGTGCCGACGCTCTTTGTCAGCCTCGAAATGGCGGCCATTGAATTGGCCGACCGCTTGCTGTGCAGCGTGGCGCGTGTGAACGGCCACCGCTTGCGAAACGGCACGATCTCGAACGAAGACCGCAAGCAGTTGGTCGCCAAGGCGGCCGACATCAGCCAAGCGCCGCTCTATATCGACGACTCGCCTTCGCGCTCCGTGACGGAAATCGCGGCCGCCGCCCGGCGAATCAAACGGCGTGAAAAAGACGGCCTGGGATTGATCGTGATCGACTACCTGCAACTGCTCGAACCCGACAATCCACGCGATCCTCGCCAAGAACAGGTCGCCAAAATGACCCGCCGTCTCAAGGGTTTGGCGCGCGAAATGAACGTGCCAATTTTATGCCTGGCCCAACTCAACCGGCAATCGGAAGCCGGTAAAGACAACATCCCCAAGTTGAGCCACTTGCGGGAATCGGGCGCCATCGAACAAGACGCCGACGTCGTGATGTTTGTCCACCGCGAGGAATATTACCACCGGGGCGAAGAGGCGGAGCAATACGCCGGGCTGGCGCAAATCATCATCGGCAAACAACGCAACGGCCCGGTCGGCGAAGTGGAGCTGGTTTGGCATAAAGATTTTACCCGCTTCGAAAACAAAGCCCCCCCGCAATACGACGACCTCAACAACTTCAACGAACGCTAAATATTTTCAGCCATCCCCTTCCGTTTAGGAATTGCCCGAAATTTACATACCGAATTAAAAGCCCGGCATTTTGAAAATGCCGGGCTTTTTTAATCGACAACCGGGAACTTGTTTCAGGACGACTCCCTAGCGAATATTCAACCCGGCAATGTAGGCGTTGAGCTGCTCGCGGAGTTGGGCTTCGTCGGCAATGGAGGCGGTGAGCGTCTCCCGCAGGCGGTCGTTCTGGTCTTCCTGCTGCGTGAACTTTTGCACGTAGCGGCGGAACAGATCGGAGTCTTTGGGCAACGAACCCATATTCTTGCGGATGCGTTCCTGCTCGGTGGTGATGACTTTAATCTGCCGTTGCAGTTCCGATCGCTTTTGCACGATGGCCGCCAGCACGTTCTTGCGTTTCACCACTTCCTGCAAGGCCGCTTTCACCTGAGGACTGATCACTTGCGCCGCCAGGAAAATACGAATGCGGCCGTCGTCGAGGTTCGTAATCGAAACGGTTTCTTGCAGCGTGCGTTCTTCTCGAACCGTTAATGAGGCCGATTCCCCAGCTTTGACGGCAACGGCGAAGCGGTACAGGTTGCGTGTTTTTTCGCTCGGCTCCTGGGGTTCGATCAACTTCCAGGAGGCGTCAAAAGGATGTTCGATCAGCACGGTTTTGTCGTCGCCGGCGGTGCTCTTGATTTTATAGATTTGCGAACGGGCGAGTTTGTACTGCGTGTAGACGACGCCTTTCACAATACGGCAACTGACCAGTTGTTGCGGCCGCATTTTTGTTTCCGGGGCCACTTCCAGCGCCAAGTCGAGCGCGTAACTGATGAGCCGCTCGCCGCCGGCTTTCAAGTGGCTGATTTTCGCATCGCCCGCATACGAACCGCCATCGAACACGGTGATCGGTCCTTGCATTAGGTCGAGCTTGGTGGTGTTCTTTAGTCGCACGCCGTTGAGCGGGTGCTTGGCATGCGTGCGGGCATTATAGATGGAAACTTTTTCGCCCTCGATTTCCTCGTTCACAATCGGCAGCATGGCCGAATTTCGGCGGTCGAGCGTGACCGGCGTATCGATCACGTATTGAAAAAGTTCGCCCACTTCCGAAGCGCTGGCGGCGGCTTGCACGGCAAGGTTCGAAGCTTGGCCGTAAAAAGCGCCGCCGCCTCCCGCCATGCCTGCCATGGGCGCGTCGGCTGCATAACTATACTTGCGGGCGGCGCTCGCTAGCGCCCGCGATTTGGCTAACTGCCGGCGCCCGGCTGCGCGTGACAATATCTGCCCCTTCTTATCCTTACTTTCCGCTTCGGCCAGATCCAGCATATCGGTCTCATAGAGTTGCGGCATGAGCGAGGAATAAAGCTCCATCTGCACGACGGGCCGTTTGTTGTAGAGCGGTTGGTAGAGATCCATCGTGAAGGAAATCGGGCGACCGCTGACGAGTGTCAGCGAGACGTCTTTCCAGTCGGACTCCGTGGTGTTTTCCACGATTGCCCAACCTTGCAGCAGCGGTTTGTCGTCTTGCAACACCAGCCGGTAGCTTGTTTTCCAGACGGGCGCCTCCTGGATGTAACCCACGCGCACCTGCCGTTGGCCCTTGCCGAGAAAGTGGAGCGAGACGGTTTTTTTGTCGGTCGCGTGTCCTAGCGCCAAAATGGCCAGCGCCTGCCGCAACTCCGCATTCAATTGCGGGTTGGTGAGTTTGATGCGGCCGATGTCTTCGAGCGAAATGCGGCGAAGTCCGCCATCGGTCAGTAACGTCAACTGCGAGATTTCCTCGACGGTGTCTTCGATGCGGCGGGTGCGTGTTTCGACGCCCACAATAAGCCCCGTGATTTTTTCCGGCGCCTCGATTTCGATTTCCTCTCCGCGAACTTGCTTGAGCAGTTCGGCCAGCGAGGGATCTTCGGTGAGGTCGATGGCGAATGTTTTCAGCGTGCGCGTGAGCGGATCTTTCGAGTTGTACGAGACGGTGGAGATGTGTCCGCCGCCCAAATCTTGCACGACCATGCTTTTCAGTAGATCGTTGATGTCGTCGACGTTAAACTTCAGGTCGATCTGGGCGTCGTCGGTCACCGTGCCGGCGTGTTGATAAAACGCCACGCCGGAATTAAACATCACGATCTGCCGCAGCGGCAGGCCGTCGTTTTTCTCCTGAGCGGAAAGCGGCCCGGCAAGGAGAAAAACCGCACACAAGGCGGCCACGCCGTGGATTCTTGGGCTCAAGCCCCGAGTCTGGGCGCCCTGCCGCAGCCAGTTATGAAAACGCGTGCTCACGAAGTGGAACATCTCGAAGGTTCTCCGTTGGGAGGTTTCTAAAGAAGCAGAAGTTTGTTCGCCGGTTCACAAATCTAGCATGGTCGTTATATATGACGGACCAACACCCCGGTTCGTTTCGTCAAAACGGAGCGTTTTGGGTATAATTTGGTCGGTTTATTACTCCGACGCCGCTTCCAACTTAGAAGGCATGGAAAAATGGGTTCCTGAAAAGGCGTTTGAGAAGCCGGGCTTCTGGAGCAGGTTCTCGTTTTTCCACGCTTTCTTACGCCATTTCGAGAGGAAATCTGCAATGACCGCAACGACACTCCCTCGCGTGGCGGCTGACGGCCCCCTGGCAGAGGCCGTTACCTTGCTACTGGCCGATCGGGTGGAGTTGCTGCCTTGGAGCGTTTTGGAGAACGACGCCCTCACGGCGTTAGATGGCATTTACACCTATGGCCATCCTGAATTGGGCGAGCGGCAGTTATCGCGAACGCGGGGCGTGCGGGTGATCAGCAACTACGGCGTGGGGGTCGATCATATCGATTTAGCGGCCGCGGCGGCGCGAGGCGTTCCGGTCGGCAATACGCCGGGCATTCTCGACGGCGCCACGGCCGATATGGCGTTCGCTTTGTTGTTGGCGGCTGCGCGGCGTCTTCCGGAGGGCGACCGCTACGCGCGGAGCGCCGCCTTCACGACCTACGACCCCGGCCTGATGCTGGGCCATGAAGTGCATGGCCAAACGTTGGGCATTCTCGGCATGGGGCGCATCGGTTTGCGTGTGGCCAAGCGCGCGTTGGGCTTCGAGATGCGCGTGCTTTACCACAATCGGCGGCGGCGAGAAAAAGAGGAGCAACAACTTGGCCTGCAATACGCAGACTTTGGCGAGTTACTTTCGGAATCGGATTTCGTCGTCCTGACGTTGCCCCTAACGCCCGAGACAACCCATTTGATCGGCGCGGCGGAATTGGCGCACATGAAAGCGTCGGCCATTTTAGTGAATGTTGCGCGTGGAGGCGTGATCGACACGTCTGCCTTGGCGGCCGCGCTGGCCGAAAAACAAATCGCGGCCGCTGCCTTGGACGTCACCGAACCGGAGCCGCTGCCGCGCGATCATGCACTGTTGCAAATGGACAACGTCGTGATTGCGCCGCACCTGGGCAGCGCCACC
>QIKY01000261.1 GCA_003233175.1 Planctomycetaceae bacterium
TTCTGCATTTGAATTTCAGTGCCAAAGCCCTTTGTACGTAGCACCAAACCGCGATTAGACACACTGTTTTCGATTCAAGTTAGGTCTAAAACGCCGCCGGTTCCGCCACGGCTTCTTGCACGACTTCCACGCGGCCGCCTTTTTTTTCCAACGCCGGCGCGGCGTCGTCGATCAAATCGCAGTTCACAATTCTCACGCGGCACTGGCCTTCGGTTCGCACCTGCGCTTGACCATTGTCGCCAACCAAACAGGCTTCCAAATCGACTTGCGAAGCGCCGCCAATCGAGATGCCGCTGCGGCCGTTTCCCCGCGAGGTGACGCCCAACAGCGTTGTGCGGCGAACGCCGTCATGGGCGTTTATTCCGTCGAGCACAAATCCCTGGGTGATGAGGTCGCGAATGATCACGTCATGGACTTCGTACAATGTCACGCCGACGGTATAGCGGGCGTAGCGCAAATCGTATTGATGCGGAAGACGCCCCGCCTCCACGCGAAAATAAACCCAATTATCGCACAGGCGCCACTCCAGCGGCTGGAGGTCTGGAACCAAACGCGGGTTTTCACCCAGCGGAGCGCGCACGGCCGGGGCATGGTCGAGAAACAGTTGTTGGAAAGTCAGACGCGCGGGGCGAAATCGCATCACGTCGCCTTGATAGGGTTGCCAGACAAAACTATTCAACGGCGCGGAGCCGTCGAGAGTGGCGCCGTTGCCGACCAGTTCAAACGGGAATCCTGGAATGCCGCTATGCTTGCCGGCCTGCAACGTGATCGATTCATAATACGGAACGCCAGTGTTCGCTATCACGACTCTATCGCCAGGACCCGCCGTTCGCAGCGCCCGGCCGATGGAATGCACCGGACCGATGCCGCGCGTCAGCGGGCGGGGCTCCAAGCCATCGTAACGATCGTCGCCAGTCGTATTATTGACATAAACATCACGACCACTGGCCGGCGTCGCCAGAGCAAGCACCGCAAAGGCCGCTATCAAGCCGAATCGCATGAACCTCTCCCACAACGAGAAATACACCACAGCGGTTTCACCAACACGCATTCGGCCCCGCCCGCCGGTGCGAGCAAACATTCTCCGCGGCGAGGTCCTGTCAAGTCTAGCACGCTGTGCATGGCTCTAGTGATTTGTCACGGATGAAAATTCGGATTGCTCAAATCAGCCGGAACGCGCTAGCGTCCGGTTTTTCCTGTACAACCGTGGGCTAGCGCCCAGCGTCCTAAAATTCAATGCTGGCAGACCACTTGGGGAATGGCCCGTATTTGGCAGGGGAGCTTGGCGCGTCGAATCCACACCTTTCTCCCCAGGCACTAATTTCGCGGGCGGATATTGCCCACAACGCCCGCTGCGGGTATGATCAATTACCGGCGGATTGAGAACCTGTCTCAATCTCAATTACGCCTCGTACGGCCGGAAAATGTATTTTTGCCGCAGTTTATTGCAAAACTTCATTTTTCCGCCGTGAAAACCTTCCCCATCACTCCTGCCTAAACAACGCAAATGATTCCGCTTCAACTCCTTACAGCCGGCGCCAGCGGTCGGGTAACCCAACTAATGGGCGGCGTGGAGGAAGTTCGCCGCATGGAGGAGTTGGGTTTACGAGCAGGCGCGGCGGTCGAGATGGTGCAAGGAGGCAATCCTTGCATTATTCGTTTGGCGGGAAATAAGGTCTGTTTTCGTAGGACCGACGCCTTGCACGTGCTGGTGGAGGAAAGCCAGTGACCACCTTGGCGGAGCTGCCGTTGGGCGGTCGAGCGGTCGTGTTGCAAGTTACCGGCGGCGACGAAATCAGTCTGCGCATCTTGGAAATGGGGCTCACGCCGGGCGTGGCCGTTTCGATGGTGGGATCCGCCCCGCTGGGCGACCCGCTGGAAATTGAACTTCGAGGTTACCGCCTCAGCTTGCGTAAAAATGAAGCCGCCCGCGTGGAAATTGAGTTGCCCGCGGCTGATAGCGTCTAAACCCACACCGCTTTCCCATGTCTCACTCGACTTCCTCCAAAACCATTACGGTTGCCTTAATTGGCAACCCCAATACGGGAAAGTCGACGCTATTCAACGCGTTGTCGGGCGCCCGGCAGCAGGTCGGCAACTACCCCGGAGTGACGGTCGAAAAAAAACAAGGCCGCCTGCGAATCGACCAACAAGACTTCACGCTGGTCGACCTGCCCGGTTCCTACAGCCTGGCGCCGCGCAGTCCTGACGAAATGATTTCCGTCGACGTTCTGCTGGGGCGGCGAGATGATGTCGCGCCGATTGACGTCATTTTGTGCATTGTCGATTCAAGCAACCTGGAGCGGAACCTGTACTTGGTTAGCCAGGTGCTGGAGTTTGAACGCCCCACCGTGTTGGCCTTGAACATGCAAGACGTCGCTCGGGAAAAGGGCGTATTGATCGACGTCGAAGCTCTGCGAAACCGGTTGCAAATTCCGGTCGTCGAAATCCAGGCCAATCGCGGGAAGGGCATTGAAGCGCTGAAACAAACTTTGGCCCAAGCCGCTCATCAAGAGCCGGCGCGGCCGGAGAGCCCGTTTCCCGAAGCGTTCCAGGAGGAAGTCGCCTTTTTGGAGCGCGTCGCGCGAGAGCATTCTCGCGATCTGCCAAGGTACTTGGTGGAGCGATTGTTGTTGGATACCGGCGGTTACCTAGAGCCGATTCTCGATCGGGATGTCGATCAAGGCATCCATGAAGCCATTCAAGAAGCTCGCACGCGGTTGCAAAAGGCGGGCTGCCCGGCGCCGGGCGTGGAAGCCATGGCCCGTTACGGCTGGGTGTCGAAAATGCTCGATGGCGTCGCTTCGCGGCCCAGCATCCATCGGACCACCTGGAGCGACCGCATCGATAAAGTGCTCACGCATTGGGCCTGGGGAACGATCGCCTTTGTGTTGGTGATGCTGGCGATGTTCCAGTCGGTTTTTTACATCGCGGAGCCGGCGTCGTTCATGATCGAAAAATTGAACGGTTGGCTGGCGGGCGTGGCGGAATCGGTGACGGCGGAAGGCGCATTGCGTTCGTTGTTGGTCAACGGCGTGATCGAAGGCGTGGGCGGCGTATTGGTTTTCCTGCCGCAGATTTTCATGCTGTTCTTCTTTATCGCGATTCTGGAAGACTGCGGTTACATGGCGCGGGCGGCTTACCTGATGGACCGTGTGATGTCGCGCGTGGGCTTGAGCGGCAAGTCGTTTATTCCGCTGCTTTCGTCGTTCGCCTGTGCGATTCCCGGCGTGATGGCGGCCCGCGTGATCGAGAATCCTCGCGATCGCCTGGTCACGATTCTGGTCGCGCCGCTGATGAGTTGCAGCGCCCGGCTGCCGGTTTATACGCTGATGATCGCGGCGTTTATTCCCGATATTCCGCTGTTCGGCTTGCGGTTTTTTCGGCTTCCCGGCGCCACGATGTTCGGCATGTACTTTTTGGGAATCGCGACGGCGGTGGTGGTCGTGTTCATCCTCAAAAAAACCATTCTGCCGGGGCAGGCGCCGCCGTTCGTGATGGAACTGCCGACTTACAAACTGCCTTCGGCCCGAATGGTTTTGCACCGCATGCTCGATCGCGGCTTCGCCTTTGTGCGCCGCGCGGGAACCTTGATTTTCGCCGTGACGGTGGTTGTCTGGGCGATTGCCTATTTTCCCCACCATGAGAGCCAAATTTCACCCGGCTTGTTGGCAAAGCGGAGTGAATTGCAACATCGCATCGAATCGCTGGAGAACAGCGATGCCCCCTCCGCTGAAACGCTCTTGGCGCTGGCCGCCAAGGAAAAGTCGGCCGTCGAGGCGAAAATTGCCGGTGAGTACCTGAAGACAAGTTACCTCGGCGCGGCTGGCCAATTTATTGAGCCGGCGGTCAAACCGCTCGGCTGGGACTGGCGAATCGGCTGCGCCACGATCGCTTCTTTTCCGGCCCGCGAAGTGGTGATCGCCACGTTGGGCGTCATTTATAATCTGGGAGAAGACGAAACCGACGCTGAATCCACCTCCTTGCAACAAACCCTCCGCGACGCCAAATGGGACGGCTCCGACCGCCCCGTGTTCACC
Organism: Planctomycetaceae bacterium; assembly: GCA_003233175.1. GTDB lineage: Bacteria > Planctomycetota > Planctomycetia > Pirellulales > Pirellulaceae > SZUA-33. Next base: position 4,041 of record QIKY01000261.1, read on the forward strand.
ATCCCCACGGCCCTTTCGGTCATGGTGTTCTTCGCTCTGTGCGCCCAATGCGCCGCCACGTTGGCCACCATTCGGCGAGAGACGAACAGCTACCGCTGGCCGATTTTTACGTTTGTCTATATGACATCGTTGGCCTACCTGGGCTCGCTGGCAACCTTTCAAATTGGCACATGGTGGTTAGCAGGATGACGCTCTTCTCGATATCCATGCCATCTTTCTCGCTCCCAGACGCGCTGGTCGCCGCCATTCTTCTGTGGGCCGTGCTCTACATCGTTCGCCGTCTGTGGCGCACCGCCGCCGGAACTGGCGGCGGTTGTGGATCGACCTGCAAAGGCTGCGGCAGCGGCGACCCAGCCCACGGCAGCGGCGACCCAGCCCAACCGCCCGGAGCGTTCGTGCCGCTGGAGTCGTTGGAAGCCAGCAAACCCCCTGCCGACAAACACCCGCCGGCCTAGACGCCGCTGGCGGTGTCGATGGAGTTGTCGATGGAGTTGTCGATGGAGTTGTCGATGGAGTTGTCGATGGAGTTGTCGATGGCGGTGGGCGGGAGACGCCCACATTCCAGATACGGCGCTCAGGCCCGCGGCGGATGAAAATACAGAGAACCCGCGGCGATCGTTACACCCGCAGGAATTTGGCGGCGGCGAATAGGTAACCCACGCCGGAATAGATGGTCGACAACACCGCCAGCCAAGCTGCGGCCAACACCACCGATGGGAGCATTCCGGTTTGTTCGAGCACGCCAGCCTGACTAGCGCCGCCCTGGTGCAAAAGGCAAAGCGAGGCGATCACGGCGGCGCATTGAAACACCATTTTCAATTTCCCGGCGAAGCTGGCCGAGAAATCGCCGCCGCTCTGTTCGATCATGCTGCGCAGCACCGTGACCAATAGTTCACGTCCCACCACGACCACCGCCATCCAGCCCGCGATGCCCGAATTTTGCTCCGCGACCAACGAAATAAAGGCCCCGCAGATCAGAATTTTGTCGACGAAAGGATCGAACACGCGGCCCAGCTTTGTCACTTGGCCGTACTTCCGCGCCCAATAGCCGTCGATCCAATCGGTCGCCGCGGCGATGACAAACACGACCAAGGCCGCCACGTAATATCCTAGCGGAATCAAGGCGAACACGGCCACCGACAGCACCAGCCTCGCCAAGGTGAGTTGGTTGGGAACATTCGAGAACTGTTCTCGCAACGACTTTTCAGAAACGGTCGACATACGTTTGTGCTGTTTGAAGTAACGCGTTATTGGGGCAACGAAAATTTCGCAACGGCGAGTTTCGCGGGAAAAGCCCGGCATTTCCAAAATGCCGGGCTTTTAATCCGGCAAATAAATTTCGGCGTTGCTCTTTATTTTTTCGCGGCGATGCGGCGGCCGCCGCGACGTTTCTGGCTGCGGCGGCTTTCGTTTGGCCCGGCCACCGCGATCAAATCGTAGCCATCGGCCGAAACGATTTCACAGCGAACGATTTGCCCCTCCATTAAACCATTGCCGGTAACATAAACAAAGCCATCGACATCGGGGGCGTCGGCCTTTGATCGGCCCACCCAAACATTCTTTGCGTGCGGCTCGCGTCGATCAAGAATGACATCAAGCTTTCGGCCAACTTGCTGCTCATTCCACTCGAAGGCAATCGTTTGCTGCGCGGCCAACAGCCGCTCCTGACGCGACGTTTTGACTTCTTCGTCCAGATGGTCGGGCAGTTTCGCGGCGGGCGTATCGGGCTCCAACGAATACGTGAAAACGCCCATCCGTTCGAAACGCTGTTGCTCGACGAACTCCACCAACTCGGTGAATTGTTCTTCTGTCTCGCCGGGGAAGCCGGTGATGAACGTGGTTCTCAGCACCAGGTTTTTGATTTTCGCCCGCATCTTTTCCAGCAACGTTTCGGTTTCCCGCCGCGAGACGCGCCTCGCCATGCGCTGCAGCATGGCGTCGTTGATATGTTGCAACGGCATGTCAAGATACGGAACGATCTTTTGGCTTTGGGCGATGGTTTCGATCAACGCGTCGTCGACATACATCGGATAGAAGTACATCAGCCGAATCCACTTCAGGCCAGCTACTTTTTCCAACCGCTGGAGCAGTTCCGCCAGCCGAGGTTCGCCGTACAGGTCGATGCCATAATAGGGCGTGTCTTGTGCGACGATGATCAATTCCTTCACGCCGTCGTCGGCCAACTGCCGTGCTTCGGCAAGCACATCGTCGAGCGGTTTGGTGGCGTGCTTACCGCGCATTTTGGGAATCGCGCAGAACGTGCAGAGGCGGTCGCAGCCTTCGGAAATTTTCAGGTAGGCGAAATGTTTGGGCGTGATGCGGAGGCGGTCGACATCGGACAACGCGCGAACCGGCGCTGGTCGAAAAATGCTGCGCTGTTCCGTTTGGTCGCCCAGAAGCCGGTCGGCCGCTTTTGTCACTTCATCTCGCCCGAACACGCCCACCAGGTGATCAATTTCCGGGCACTCCTCCAGCAACGCCTCCTTTTGACGCTCGGCCAAGCAGCCTGAAACAATGATGCCCTTGAGGTCGCCGGCTTTTTTCAAGTCGGCCATTTCGCGAATTGTTTGATACGATTCCTCGCGCGCCTGCTCAATGAACCCGCAGGTGTTGATCACCACAAAATCGGCGCCGCGCGGCTGGCCGACCAGTTTGTAACCATCGAGACGCAGCAAACCCAACATGCGCTCGCTATCCACCAAATTTTTGGGGCAGCCCAGGCTCACGAAGGAGTAGGTAATTTCAGATTTGTCGGACGAGCCCATAAAAGCACCGAAGAATGAAGTAGAAACGCCAATTGCTCCACCATACCGCATGGGGGGTAATTCGCGGAAGGGGCGAAACGCCGGAGCAAATCGAATTCGCCTTGTTGGGGCGGGCCGCACATTCGCCAACGGGATGTGGAGATTGCGCGAAACCTTGTGACTCAGAGGCCGTTCGAGGGTTTTCGGGGCAATCATGCAACGCTGAGTATGAAATCAAAGACACCTGCCCTGGCCGTAGCCCGCGTTCAAAAAGCTGCTGTTTGGCCAATGATTTTGATGCGATGGCCGTGGCCTGTCGAGCTTGGGAGCACCGCGCGGCTTGTGTGTTCATTTATGCACGTCGACGAGGGCGGCTGGGCCCGGTCTGTGATACCACCCACAGTTGAAAATGGCACATTTTTCGTTTAACGGCAAGCCGAAGGCGACTGCGTTTTGAGCCCACGCGTTCGGGCAATACAAAAAAACGCAGTCGCCTTCGGCTTGCCGTTAAACGTGTCATTGGTAGCCGTGCGAAGTATAACAACGTCAGCTGACGGCGACGGCTTTGTTGCCAGACTACCTTGGTGATGACCGCGCAGTCCTCTATCCCGACGCTCTTCCATTCGCCGCTCACGCGCTGGGAGAGATCGTTGCATTCCTTGCTTCGTGCTCTTTGCGTCCTTCGTGGTGAACCTATTCGGCCAACGATTCTCAATGCCGCCGAACGACGCCGCCGAACGACCAATTTCACCACGAAGGACGCAAAGAGCACGAAGGAGAAGAGTCGGGAGTTGGGATTCGGAGACTCAACGCCTACCGGCTAGAAGCCGGTAGGTTCAAAAAAGAAGTTGTGAGCTACGGACTGAAGTCCTGCGCACACAACAAAAAAACAACTCCACCTTCCTCAAGAGGCTACCCCAGGAAAAAGAAGATTTACCACAGAGCACACAGAGAGCACAGAGATTTTTCAGGGCGCCTTTTTTCTCTGTGTGCTCTGTGTACTCTGTGGTAAAAATCCCTTCCACGAGAATTCTTCGTGGCAACCGAACCCTTGCCACCTCAAAAAAATCCTCAAGGTTTCGCCTGAAGGCGACGGTTTTAGACCCATCGCAAGGACAATAAGTTCCCGGTGGCAACTCAAAAAAGCCCGGCATTTCCAAAATGCCGGGCTTTTAACGCGTTATGTAAATTCGGGACTGGCTCCTAGTGCTTGTGAGCCTTCTTATGGACTTTATGGCAAGCACCGCATGCCTTGGTCATGCCAGCAAAGGCGGCTTGTGCGCCGGCAGCGTCTTTGGCTTCGATTTTTTTCAACACGGCGGCGCTTCCCTCGCGCAGTGTTTTGGCGGCGCCGGCCCAAACGCCATCGGGGCAGCGTCCGTCAGCCATGAGGATGTAGCTTGCTTCGTTCAAGAGGGCGGCTTGCGTGGCCACTTTTTTCCAGGCCTTGGCGTCGGCGGGTTTGGCCTTTAATGCCTTGCTAAGCCCGCCACAATTCGGTCCGACCAAACCTTCCATGAGTTGGTGGGTGGTCAAGGGGCGAGTTTTCCCCTTGGTAACTTGGCCGTTGGCGGGCCCCGTCACGACCATGGTCAACAACAGAGCCGCGCTGCATGCGGCGGCTCCCAAAAGAAACAGTTTCTTCATCGGTGTTAAGCTCCTGATGAAACAAAGTGGAAAAAAAACTCACTCGCGCCAGCGTGCGAGCGCGAAGGAATATGTAATATAGCCAGCCGCCAGGCGCCGCTGCAAAGACAAACCCGAAGTTTTAGTCAAAACAATTGACGCATGGTAAAATGTCAAAAGACGAGCAAGGGAGACGCCAAGCCGGTTTTGTCAATTTCCTTGGCTCCTCGCGCCGATCGAAGTTCGTGGTATGATGCCCCCACCGAGTGAATAAATTCGCTTGTGAGCGACTGATTCAATGCGTCGAGGACCTGTGGGCGGCGTCTCCGGCGAGCGGCCCACCACAATCTTCCCCCCAGCAGCCTTCCACCAGCACACGTTTGAATGACTATGCGACCAACCGACAACATCAATGTTCTCAGCGCAACACGTCTGATCACCCCTCAGGAATTGCGGGCCGAGTTGTCGGCAAGTGAAACCGCAAACAGCACGGTGGTCGGCGGGCGAGAGGCGGTCAAGCGTATTTTAAGCGGCGAGGATAAACGCCTGCTGGTGGTGGTGGGGCCTTGTTCGATCCATGATCCTGAATTGGGCTTGGAATACGCCCGCCGGTTACGGGAGCTTGCCGCGAAGGTGCAAGAGCGACTCTTCCTCGTGATGCGCGTCTATTTCGAGAAGCCGCGCACGACGGTCGGTTGGAAGGGCCTGATCAACGACCCGCATTTGAACGACACCTTCGATATTCCCGAGGGCTTGCGTTTGGCGAGGTCGGTTTTGTTGGAGATCGCCGAAATGGGTTTGCCGGCCGCCACGGAAATGCTGGAGCCGATCACGCCGCAGTACATCGCGGATTTAATCACCTTGGCTTCGATCGGCGCCCGCACGACGGAATCGCCCACGCATCGGCAGATGGCCAGCGGTCTTTCCATGCCGGTGGGTTACAAAAACGGCACCGACGGCGCCGTGCAAGTCGCGATCGACGCCATGAGCGCCGCCAAAACAAAACACCGTTTTCTGGGAATCGATACCGAAGGCCGCACCTGCATTCTCACCACCAAGGGAAATCCTTGGGGGCATTTGATTTTGCGAGGCGGTCGGTCGGGCCCGAATTATTCCGCGGAATCATTGGCTGACGTGGCCCAGCGGCTGAAAAAAGCAGGCGGTTCGCCGCGAATTCTGGTCGATTGCAGCCACGCCAATTCCGGAAAAGATCCGACCCGGCAGCATATTGTTTTCAACGACCTGCTCCAACAACGCGCCGCTGGAAACGAAGCCATCATCGGCCTGATGCTGGAGAGCAACCTGCAGGCCGGAAATCAGAAGTTGGCCGACCCAAAAGCTCTCAAGTATGGCGTCTCGATCACCGATGGATGTATCGATTGGGCGGAAACGGAAGAGTTGATCCTTTCGGCCCACGAAAAGCTGGCGCCGCAAGCAGCGGTTTGATTTTCTCTGAGCCTAGGGGCAAAAAGTAGCCGTTCACGGTCGCCAAGGAAATTGCGGCAGACGATAATCCATCCGATGGCAAATAACCCATTATCGGTTGCGAAGAAGGGAAACGCAGAGGTCGCAAAGAGGCAGAGGGCCGCAGAGACGAAATGAAAGAAAATCAGATCTCGACGATACTTATCGGCTGTGCAATTGAATAACATCGCGACCTTATCCCGGGATGACTGGATCCCGGGATGACTGGAAATTTTCCTCCGCGGCCCTCTGCCTCTTTGCGTTCTCTGCGTTGAAATATTCACCCGGAAACCGCCAAGCAATGTCAGGGCTTCCGCCGAGGCATGTGGAAATGCGACAGCAATCTATCCGATGGTTCAAAACCCGTGAACTACGGTAAAACCCTCAATGCAAGGAGGCGCGGCAATGTTCTCCGTCCCCTCTGGAAGGGTGCTGGCGCTGCTGGCCGCACTGCTGGTTGGATGCGGCCGCGACTCACCCCAAAATGCCGCCCAGTTCGGCAAAAACCTGGGCGACTTGCCGTTTCTTCGGGCCAGCCACGACCCCGAATTGCAGAATGAGCTGGCCAGAATCGAAGCGGAGCACGGCGCTCCCGCCCAACTGACCGCTCTGGGGAAAAAAAAGGGCTTGCCCGATGCCGAGAATGTGGCCGCGGTGCTTGACCGCCTGGGCTCTGTCGACGCCCTGGAGCAACTCGATCGGCGGCTGGCGGTGTTATTCTCCAATGGCCGTTTTGTCGTGGGGCCGGAGTCGTCGGCGAATTCGCAAATGCTGCTGGCCACCCAACAAACCGCTTTAAGGGTCTTTCGCGACGCCCTCGAACGGCGAAACAATGACTTCCATTTCGACTACGGCAAAGGACTGCTGGCAGACACGAAATTTATTCTTGCCGCCAGAGTCGGCTGCCGGTTGGAAATCTTGAGCGCCAGCACCACGTTGGAGTCGGGGCAGGCGTCGGACGTCGCAACCTCGCTCCGCCGTGTCTACCGGATGGCCGAACTCTTGGGGGAAGTCAAACTGTTGGCCGCCCGGCGCGAGGCGGCGCATTGCCGCGCTGCGGCCTTGAGTATTGTCGAGCGGTTGGTCCGCCATCCGGAAGCCGATCGAGATCTGATACTACAACTACAAGAGCTAATCGGCGGCCAATTGGCTCGTTGGCCCAGCGACGCCTCGGTTTGGGCGGGAGATCGGGCGCTCGGTCTACACACCTTTGAAATTGTGCGATCGGGCGAAATCGCGACCTTGCTCAATTGGTCGGAATTGAAGGAGATGCGGGAAGCCGGCGAGCTGGAAGCCGTATTGAAAAACGTCGACAGCGACGAATTGTTTTATCTGCGGGCGATGCGGCTGCTAATCGAAGCTTGCCACAAACCCTACTACCAGCGACGCGAGGCCTTTGCCCAGATTCGCCGCCAAATGCGGCAGAAACGCACCGAAGGCAACCGTCCGATCGTGAGCGAACGCATTCTTCTGACAATGGAGGAAATCGAGTTGGCGCAAGCGTTGCACGCGCAAGATCGGGCGTCGCATGAAGCTTGGGCGCTAGCCTTGGCAACCTCTTTGAAAACACCTCAGCCCGACTACCGAACGAATCCGCTCACCGGCGCGGCCTACGCAGTGGAAACGGTTTCGGGCCAGGTCGTGGTGCGGGGAATAGGGCGGACGCTGCGAATGCCGATGTTCGAGGCCGCGGCGAATTAAACGTCGCCCGCAAGGTAATCGCCGGGCTTTCACGGCGAAGGCGTCGCCTGGAATCGCTTCCAATGAACGCGTGCTACATCGCCCATGTAGTGGTTGATCGGGTACTTTTCCGCCGCCAGTTGGAGGTACGATTTGGCCGACGCCGCCCGACCGCCAACTTCCTCGTACAGGCCGATGTAAAGATGAGCGTAAAACAGCCTTTGTCGTAATTCGGCTTCCGTCGGTTCGCCGCCGCGAGCCGCTTTGAGCACGTCGTGGGGCGTCATTTCCCCTCGATACATGGCGTAGATTTGCATCATCGGCACGCGGCGATCATTCGTGATCGGGAGCAGCGTTTGCCGAGCTTTTTCGAGCCCTGTTTGAGGATCGCGCGCCAGGCAAAGATAACGCCACGTGGCATTTTCCACGTCGTTGCTGAGGTAGGTCTGGTAGAGTCCAAACTGTTTGGCGCCCGCGAGAAACTCTCCAGCGTAATAGCAAGTAATGCCGCGCTCCCACAAACTGGTGCGACGATTGGGTTGCAGTCGGACATAGGCGTCGAAATCGGCCAACGACTCCTTAAACTTCGAAATTCGGAAATTCTCCCTGCCGCGAAGGTAATAGGCTTCGGCGAGTTTGGGGTTGGCTCGCAGGGCGTTGGAAAGCTG
>QIKY01000224.1 GCA_003233175.1 Planctomycetaceae bacterium
GGCGCATCGCCGACCACGCCGCCTTCTTCTGGACCACCAACGGCACCGGCCATTTGGTGGAACACGGTTCGAGCGATCGAATTTTCGACGCTCCTCAAGAGACGCTCACCATTGCCTACGTCGGCGGCAGAGCCGGTTAGGGCGCGCGGAATAAGCACCGTTCGAGGAATAACGGTCTTATAGTCGCCTTTCGCTCCGCGAAAGTAGCGTTCTTTCGCGGAGCGAAAGGCGACGCTCATTGTTCGAACGCTCCCAACTGTTCGTAATCGAATAAAACGGCTGAATTCCGCGGCTGCTCTTGCTGCGCGGCGCTGCGGCGGAGATAATGCAATGGCAGCGGCGCCCGGCCGTTTGTCCCGCCTGAAGCCGCGTTTTAATGTCCCGCCTGAAGTGGAGTCCTCCATGGTTCGAGTGCTCGCGATTACGTTGGTTGCCTTGCTGGTTGGCGCGTCGTCGGCGTTGGCCGTGAAAACGGCGGCGGCGGAAACACCCGCCCCGGCTGGCGAGTTGACGTTGGAAAAAGACATCCGCCCGATTCTTCGCGCCCACTGTTTCGATTGCCACGGCGCCGGCGCCGAAATGAAAGGCGATCTTGACCTACGGCTCCGCCGTTTGATGCTGGAGGGCGGCGATTCGGGCGCGGCAATCGCGCCTGGGAAACCGCAAGAGAGCCTGCTTCTGGCCCGCATTCGCGAGGGCGAAATGCCCCCCGGCGACGCCAAACTTTCGGCCGAGGAACTCGCCACGCTCGAACGTTGGATTGCCTCCGGCGCCAAGACCGCTCGCCCAGAGCCGGAGGAGCTTGGCCAGGGGCTGGGCGTCACGTTGGAGGAGCGGGCTTTTTGGTCGTTCCAGCCGATTGATCGTCCTGAAATTCCCGCCTTCGATAACGAAGCCCGTGTTCGCACGCCCATCGACGCCCTGCTGTTGGCCGAAATGCGGAAAAAACATCAGCAACTGAACTTCTCAGCCGACGCCGACCGCGCCACGTTGCTGCGCAGGGCTTATCTCGATTTGCTCGGCTTACCGCCCACGCCCCAGCAGGTCGACGCCTTCCTCAACGATACATCGGACGGCGCCTACGAACGTTTGCTGGACGAACTTTTGAAATCGCCGCACTACGGCGAACGCTGGGGGCGGCACTGGCTCGATGTCGCGGGTTATGCCGATTCCGAAGGCCAAACCACGGCCGACGCCGTGCGCAGCTACGCCTACAAATATCGCGACTACGTCATTCGCTCCTTGAACGCCGACAAGCCGTTCGACCAGTTCATTCAAGAGCAGTTGGCCGGCGATGAAATGACGCCGCCGGCGCGCAGGAACCTGACGCCCGATCAGATCGAAAAATTAGTCGCGACCGGCTTCCTCAGAATGGCCGCCGACGGCACCGGCGCCGGCGCCAACAATGAGGAAGGTCGCAACAAGGTTGTGGGCGATACGCTGAAAATCGTTTCCACTTCGTTGCTGGGCCTTTCGGTCGGCTGCGCCCAATGCCACGACCATCGCTACGACCCCATTCTCCAAACCGATTATTTCGCCCTACGGGCGATTTTTGAACCGGCCATCAATCCCAAGCAATGGCTGGAGCCTTCGCAGCGACGGGTTTCCCTGTATACCGATGCCGACCGCAAACAGGCGGCGGAAATTGAAGCCGAAGCGGCAGTCGTGCTGGCGGAGCGAGCAAAAAAGCAAGCCGAATTGATGCAAGCGGCCTTGAAAAAAGAACTGGCCGCGTTCGAGGAGCCGTTGCGGGGCCAACTTCTGGCCGCCTACAAAACACCCGCCGGCAAACGCACGGCCGAGCAAAAGCAATTGCTCAAGGAGAACCCTTCGGTCAACATTTCGGCGGGCAACCTCTATCAATACGACGAAAAATCTCGCGCGGTGCTGGGAAAATTCGATAAACGAGTCGGCAAGATCCGAGCCAAGAAGCCGCTGGAGGATTTTGTCCGCAGCCTGTGGGAGCCGACGGGAAACACGCCCCCCACGCATCTCTTCCACCGGGGAGATTATCGTCAGCCGAAAGAGGAAATAGCGCCGGCTGGCTTGACCGTTACGGCGCCGCCGAACCAGCGCCATTTGATTCCCGCCAACAATGCCGACCTGCCCACCACCGGCCGCCGCACCGACTTCGCGCATTGGCTCACCAGCGGCCGGCATCCTTTGGTGGCGCGCGTGCTGGTGAACCGTTTTTGGATGCACCACTTCGGCCGCGCTCTGGTCGAAACGCCGAGCGAATTTGGCCGCCTGGGCCAAAAACCCACGCATCCTCAATTGCTCGATTACCTAGCCGATGAGTCAACGGCTGGAGTTTGAAAAAACTGCATCGGCAGATCATGACGTCCACCGTTTATCGGCAGTCGTCGGTGCGAACCGAAGAACGCGCCTCGCAAGATCCCGCCAATCGGCTTTATTGGAAGCGCCCGTTGCAGCGGCTCGACGCCGAAATTTTACGCGACCGCATCTTGGCGGTTAGCGGCCGCTTGAGCGAGCAAATGTACGGCCCTCCGGCGGCGATCAAAACCGACGACACCGGCCAAGTGATTGTTTCCGATAACGCCGGCCGCCGCAGCGTGTATGTGCAAGTGCGGCGCACGCAGCCGGTCGCGATGCTGACCGCGTTCGACGCTCCAGTGATGGAAATCAACTGCGAGCGGCGGCCTTCGTCGACTGTGGCCACGCAGGCCCTGATGTTGATGAACAGCGAATTTATTCTGGCCGAGGCAGCGCGGTTCGCCCAGCGGATCAATCAGGAAGCCAGCGCCGATTTCGCGCCCGACTTTGCCAAAACGCCGTCCGTAACCACCTCGCCCCAAAAACTATTGTGGCAAGCCGGCTACGGCGCGTTCGACGCGCAAAGCTCCCGCACCGCCCACTTCCATCGGTTGCCTCACTGGACCGGTTCCGCCTGGCAAGGCGGTGCAACGCTGCCCGACCCCAGCATTGGTTGGGTAATTCTTAATGCGGGCGGCGGCCACACCGGCAACGACCAACAGCACGCCGCCATTCGCCGTTGGACGGCGCCCGTTTCCGGCCTGTTCGAAATCAGCGGCAAATTTTCGCACGGCTCGAAAAATGGCGATGGCGTGCGAGGACGCCTCGTTTCGAGCCACGGCGGTCTGGCCGGAGAATGGACCGTACACAACCAAGAAACCGCCACGGCGGCGAAGGCGCTGGCCTTGCAAGCCGGCGACACGCTCGACTTCATCGTCGATTGCCGCGGCACGGTGGAGTCGGACTCCTTCCATTGGAGCGTCGACCTTAAACGCACCGGCGACCTACCAAACGCCGCTCCTTCAAACGCCGCCACCGCCCCGAGCGCCGTCGCGGCGGATGCGTCGTGGAATTCAGCGGCGGGTTTTCAAGGCCCTGCTCCGCCGGCTCTGGCTTGGCGCCTCGCTTACGCCTGGAAATTGGCGTACGCACGCGAGATCACGCCCGAAGAATTGGAGTTGGCGAAGGAGTTCGTGTTGCGCCAAACCGCTTACCTGCGGGTTCATCCGGCGGGTAACAAAGTTGCCGCCGAACAACAAGCGTTGACCAATTTGTGCCAAACCTTGCTCAGCTCCAACGAGTTTTTGTATGTCGATTGATGTTACTGTCCGCTGAAAGGACAACCGCTCATGAACGATTCCACTCCCGCTAGGCAAGCGTTGGGGAGCCTGCCTTCGCGCCGCAATTTCCTCGCCCAGAATGCGATGGGCGTGGGCGGCGTGGCGTTGGCTTGGCTGTTGCAACAAGAGCATCTGTTGGCCAAACCGGCTGGGGTGCGTCCGCTACGTTCGTTCGACTTGAAACCCAAGAGCCCGCCTCATCCTGCGCGGGCCACGGCCATGATCTCGCTGTTCCAGCATGGCGGTCCGGCGCATATGGACCTTATGGATCCCAAGCCCGAACTCACGCGTTATCACGACACCGAATACCAAGGCGATATCGTTTACAGCTTTGTGAAACGCGCCAGCAAGAAACTGTTTGGCAGTCCTTTCAAGTTTCAAAAGCATGGCCAGTGCGGCACGGAAATATCCGAGTTGCTGCCGCACTTGGCGGAAATCGTGGATGACGTCTGCGTGGTTCGCTCGATGCACACCGGCTTCAACGGCCATGAGGTGTCTATTCGATATTTCAACGCCGGCATTCCAGCCGTCACGGGGCGGCCATCGTTGGGCTCTTGGTTGACGTACGGCTTGGGCGCTGAAACGGCGAATCTGCCGGCGTATCTGGTGTTGTCGGACCCGGGCGGCCACCCGGTCGATGGCGTTCATAATTGGTCGAACGGTTTTATGTCGTCGTTGTTTCAAGGTACGGTGTTGCGGCCCAAAGAGCCTCGCATTTTGAATCTTGACGCGCCGCTGCATTTGCAAGGCAAGCTGCAATCGGAAAACCTGGCGCTGTTGCGAAAGCTGAATCTTCGGCATTTGGAGCAGCGGCCCGGCGAGACCGATTTGGAATCTCGGATCGCGAGTTACGAATTGGCGGCCAGCATGCAAACGGCCGCCAAGGAAGCGCTCGACATCAGCCGCGAGACCAAGGAAACGCACGCCTTGTACGGACTCGACGACCCCAAAACTCGCGAGTATGGAACCCGTTGCCTGATTGCCCGGCGGCTGGTGGAGCGGGGCGTTCGATTCGTGCAACTGTTTCACGGCGGACAACCCTGGGATAACCACACCAATCTGCGCGGCGCGCTGGCCGGCGTTTGCCAAAAAACCGACAAGCCCGCCGCCGCCTTGGTCAAAGATCTCAAACGCCGCGGCATGCTCGATTCCACACTGGTGCATTGGGGCGGCGAAATCGGCCGGCTGCCGGTGACGGAAAATCATGGCGATCCTAAAAAAGCCGGCCGCGACCACAACGGCCAAGGGTTTAGCATCTGGATGGCCGGCGGCGGCGTGCAAGGCGGCATGACGTACGGCGAAACCGATGCATTCGGCCATCGTGCGATGGTTAATAAAGTCACGCCGAACGACTACCAAGCCACGCTGTTGCATCTGTTCGGCCTGAACCACGAGGATTTGGTGTATTACCACAACGGCCAAGAGCAACGCCTGACCAACAACCGCCCCTGCCGCGTGGTGCAAGATATTCTCAAGCACGCTACACCCGAAAGTTAATGGATGTTTTGAAAGGCTTCGCCGGGGTCGACGGCGTTTGGTTTTAGCAAGCCAATTTCCACGAGTTGTTCGGCCAGCGTGCGCCAGCGTTTGGCCGTCATGGCGCCGAAGCTCGATTTTTCGCCGCTCTCCGGCGTGCAAAGCGGCCGAATGGCGTCGACGCCATACGCCAGGCTTTCGATGTCCATTTCGGGGTTCAGTTTCGTGATGTAGGCGTTCGTGGCGGCGGGGTCGGCCAGATACGCCTGCCAGCCCCGCACCGAAGCACGCACCACGCGTTCTACAAGATCTTGCTTTTCGGCAATCGCTTCGCCGTGCGCGATCAAAATACTGGTGTAAGGATTGAAGCCCAAATCGGAAAGCATCAGGCAGCGAGATTGGGCGCCTTTTTTTCCCGCCACGAACGGCTCGCTAAACACGTAGGCTTGCTGGGCGTAATTCTCATTGAGAAGAAACTGCGCGACGCTGCCGGCGTAGGGCGCGAAGACGACGTTCTCCAGCGGCAGATTTTTCTTCATGTACTCCGCGAACGCCTTGCCGTCGCCCAGCGCGAGCGTGATATTTTTCAGGTCTTGAAAATCATGGATGTTCGATTCCGCATGCACCATGATGCAGCGGGGCGTGTTTTGCAGCGGCGCCATCACCGCCACGACATTCGCCTGTTGCGCCCGCCCCAACAAGACTTGATCGGCGTTGGCAATGGCGAAATCGATGCGTCGGCTGGCCACGCCTTGAATCACCGGCGTTCCGGGGCCTCCGGGAAGAATTTCGACGTCGAGCCCTTCTTCGCGGTAGTAGCCCAACACATGCGCCGCCAAATAGCCACCGTGTTCGGCTTCGGGAAACCAATTCAATTGCAAGGTGACGGGCGTTAGCGGCGCGGCGCCGCCGCCGGGCGTTTGCGGTTTGGCGTCGCTGCCGCCGCATCCGGCGAACAGCAGGCAAAGCAGGGCGAGCGCAGCGCGGCGGGCGTTTTTCATGGTCTGATCTTTCTCGTCCAATTCGTTAATCGTGCGCCAGGCTCCATTTCGCCAGCAGGCCGTAACCCACGAAACTGGCCAGCGAAAAAATGACCACGCCCAACACGGCCGACGCGCCAACCGAAGCGAAAAGCAGATCGGTTTTGAGCATTTCAGCCGATTGCCGGATCAAATATCCTAAGCCAAATTGCCGCGCGCCGTAACCAGCGAAAAACTCACCGACAATCGCTCCCACCACCGAAAGCCCGCTGGCGGTGCGAGCGCCCGTGACCATGGCGCCCACGGCGTGGGGAATGCGGAGCTTGCTCATGGTTTGCCAGGGGCCGGCGCGTTGCAGACGAAACAACTCCAGCAATTGCGGCGGCGTGGACGTCAGGCCGGTGGTGGCGTTGGTGATCATCGGAAACAGGCTGATGATAAACGATACAATCACTACGCTATGAAAACCGGGGCCGAACCAGTTGATGATCAACGGCGCGATCGCCACGATGGGAACCGTTTGCAGGAAGATGGCGTATGGGTAGCCGCAGTTGCGAATCCAGACCGATTGTGAAAACAAAAAGCCGACGCCCAGCCCCGCCGTGCAGCTACACAAAAAACCCAACAGCGCCGCGCGGCCGGTGAGGCTGGTCGCGGAAACGATTTTGTCGGCGTTTTCGTAGGTGGTTTGCAACACCGCCCACGGCGATGGAACTAAATACGGCTTGATCTCGAACAACACGACGCCCGCCTGCCAAACGGCGAGCATCACGACCAACAACAGCAGCGGCGGAATAACGATACGCACCAGCGCTGCGGCCAAGCCTTTTTTTTTGCTTCGATTCATGCCTTGCCTCCGTGCAAAACGCGGCTCACTAGGCCCACCTGCCGTGCGAATGCCGCCGTGGTTCGCAAGTCGGCCGAGCGAGGATGCGGGAAGGGCGTTTCGATGCGGGCCGCCATTTCGCCAGGAGCCGATTTCATCACGTAAATCACGTCGCTCAAGAAAACGGCTTCCGAAACATTGTGTGTCACGAATACGGTGGTCCAGCGGTGCTCTCGCCAGAGCCGCAGCAGGTCGTCGTTGAGTTGTTGCCGCAGCATGTCGTCCAGGGCTCCGAACGGTTCATCGAGCAGCAGCACTTCGGGCCGAGTGACCATCGCCCGCGCCAGCGAGACCCGCATCTTCATGCCGCCGGAAAGCATGCGCGGGAATTTTTCGGCGTCGTTCGGCGAGAGGCCGACCAGCGCCAGGCTTTCCGATATGGCCTCGCTCCGGTCGCGCCGCGAAACACCTTGCAATTCCAGCGGCAGGCCGACGTTATCGAACACCGTTCTCCACGGAAGCAGGCGAGGTTCTTGAAAGACGAACGCCGTTTTGGGCGGCCCGCCCTGGACTGGTTCGCTCTGATCAGCCCCGCCGTTCTCCACCAAGACTTCGCCCGACGCCGCCGGCAACAACCCGGCCACGACGCGCAGCAAGGTCGATTTTCCGCAGCCCGAAGGCCCCAGCACAGCCACGAATTGCCCGGCGTCGACGGAAAAGTCGACGTCCCGCAGCGCTGGCGGGTCGGACTTCGAGAAGCGAACATCTACCTGGCTGAGCCGAATCGCGCAGCGTCGGCCGCTCTGAGCAGCGCCGGCGGGCATACCTTCGGTTTCCGATTTCCTGGGGGACATGCCACAATTGTAACCGCAGGTGTTTTGCCTTGCCGGATTTTTCACTAGGCCAGTCGCAGCGGATGGCGCGAATTTATTCGCCAGCGAAAACCCCGGCGTTTCTGGGAAAGTGGGGAACAACAAGATCTCGAATCGGCGGCGCGACAAACGCGAAGAAGCGAAGAAGCATGGGGTCGTTTTCAACCGTGCGCGGTGCATGTCGACAACTATCCGCTGGGTGGAAGGCGGCGTATAATCGGGAGCCATGCCGATCATTGAAATTGAAAAACTCGCCAAGTCGTATCGCGTTTATCAAAAAGACGAAGGGCTGCGGGCGTCGCTGGCTGGACTGTTCCACCGGAAGTATCGCGATGTCGAGGCTGTGAAATCGATCAATTTCACCGTCGAACGCGGCGAATTCGTGGCGTTTTTGGGTCCTAACGGCGCCGGCAAGACGACCACCTTGAAGCTGCTGTCGGGTGTTATCAACCCCACCAGCGGCGTGGCTCGCGTGATGGGCTATATTCCCTGGAAACGCGAAAACGCCTACCGCCGCCGTTTTGCCCTCGTGATGGGGCAGAAGAACCAACTTTGGTGGGACCTGCCGGCGCAGGAATCGTTCCGGCTGCACCAGCAAATTTATCGTATCGAAAAGCAAGCCTTTGAGCACACGCTCGACGAACTCGCCGACCTGCTCGATGTGCGCCGCCTGCTCAAGCAGCCGGTGCGCGAGCTTTCCTTGGGCGAGCGCATGAAAATGGAGCTTACCGCGGCGCTGCTCCATTCGCCGGAAGTTTTATTCCTCGACGAACCCACCATTGGGTTGGATGTGATCGCGCAACACAACATCCAAAAATTTCTCAAGCACTATCAGGAACAGCGGCAGATGACCGTCTTGCTGACCAGCCATTACATGAAAGACGTGGCCGCTTTGTGCCGACGCGTGGTGATCATCACCGAAGGCCAGATCAAATACGACGGCTCCTTGGAAGGCGTGCTCAAACAGTTCGGAGACTACAAACTGCTTACGCTCCATTTCGACGGCGAACTGCCGGCCGACCTTTCCCGCTATGGCGAGGTGTTGGAATCGAAATCGCCGCGGGCGACGCTGCGCGTGCAAAAACACAAAGTGGCCGAGGTGCTCTCGCAGATACTCTCCCGGCATTCGCTCGACGATATCAGCGTGGAGGAAACGCCGCTCGAAGACGTGATCGCGGAAATGTTCGCCAGCGGGAAAAACAATGCGGGAAAAGACGCCCTTTCGTCGGTTGGCTCCAGCTAAGCAGCGTTCGATAAATAACGGTCGCATTTGTGTAGCCATCGTCGCCAGACGGTGGGTGAGCGGTGAACCATCCCACGCTCTGGAGAGCATGGCTACGACACTAATTTTCCGCTCGATCTAAGCAGCTGTCCTTGGACTTCTTTTTGAAATCGGCTCTGGAGAAGCGCCGGCGGCAAAAGAAATCGGACTGCTGCCATGTGCTCGAAAGGCTTCACGGGCGAACTTGAGTTTCCGCCGCACCAAAAAATATCCTGGCTTTCGCTTGACGGATCTCGTCGGAGATGCAACCATGGCAATATGGCCATCAATGAAAAAACTCGCAAACGCTACGAAGCACGGGCAAGAATCGCAAAGGCGATGGCCCATCCCAGCCGCTTGCTGATGCTCGATCTGCTCCAAAAGCAGGAGATGTGCGTCGGCGATGTGACCGATGCCGTGGGAGCGGATCAGTCCACGGTTTCAAAACACCTTGCCGTGCTGAAGGAAGTCGGGCTGGTCGGCGTTCGTAAGGAAGGCGCACTCAGTTATTACCGGGTGACGTGCGGCTGTTTGGACGGCTTTTTTTCCTGTTTGGAATCGGTGTTGCAGTCGGATGTGGCGTTGCGCAAAACGACGTTGAAATAATTTTTTTTTGGGGGCGAGTATGGCGAGTTGGCAATGCAGCCATGGGATGCGATGGGCCGACAACCGGTAAGGAGTGCAAGCAAGATGAGTACGGAAAAGGGTCTCGCCTCAAACGGCAAGGGAATGAGTTTCTTCGAGCGATACCTCACGCTTTGGGTCGGTCTCTGCATCGGTGCGGGAATCGCGCTGGGAAAGGCGGCGCCAAGTTTCGCCCAGACGCTCGACGGCATGGCGATTTACGTCAACGGCGCGCCCGTGGTGTCTATTCCGATTGCCTTGTGCCTGTTCTTCATGATGTATCCGATCATGGTCAAGATCGACTTCGGCGAAGTTCTGCAAGCCGGAAAAGCCATGCGTCCTGTCGGGTTGACGCTTTTTATCAACTGGGCCGTCAAGCCATTCACGATGTATGCGATCGCCAGTTTTTTTCTGGGCGTTCTCTTCCTGGGGTTCATCGGTCCCGACGCGGTGGATCATGTCAAAATGCCGCTAGGAGCCAATCTCACCGTTGGCGCTGAGTACGGGGCGGGAGAAGTCGTGCTTGTCGATGGCGTGAAGATGCTGGAGGTCCCGTTGTGGAGAAGTTACTTGGCGGGGTGCATCCTGCTGGGAGTGGCGCCTTGCACGGCGATGGTGCTCGTGTGGGGATTCCTCGCCAAGGGAAACGATGGCCATACGCTGGCCATGGTGGCGATCAACTCCTTGACCATGCTGGTGCTGTACGGCGTGTTGGGCGGATTTCTGCTTGGCGTGGGAAAGCTCCCCGTTCCCTGGCAGGCCTTACTGCTCTCGATTAGCGTTTATGTCGCTCTTCCGCTGGCGGCTGGCTACCTCTCTCGAAAGTGGCTGATCGCCAGCAAAGGCGAAACGTGGTTTCGGGAGAAATTTCTGCATGTTTTGACGCCAGTCACAATCACGGCTCTGCTGGCCACGCTGGTTCTGCTCTTTTCCTTCAAGGGCGAGACGATTCTCAATAACCCACTGACGATTCTCTGGATCGCGATTCCGTTGTTTATCCAGACCGTGCTGATATTCGCTCTGGGCTACGTTATGTCGAAGGTGTTTGGGCTGACGTACGAGAATGCCGCTCCGACGGCTTTGATCGGCGCTTCGAATCACTTTGAAGTTGCCATCGCCACCTCCACGATGCTTTACGGGTTGTCTTCGGGCGCGGCGCTGGCCACGGTCGTGGGTGTGTTGATTGAAGTGCCTCTGATGCTGATGCTGGTCAAATTCTGCGTAAAAACCCAAAACTGGTTTCCGCACGAAATGCAAACCGGACCTGCCGAACCAGAAAGGGCGAAGAAACGCGTTCTCATTATTTGCACCGGCAACTCCTGCCGGTCTCAGATGGCGGAAGCCCTTTGGCGGGCAATTGGAAGCGGCGCGTGGGAGTCGGCGTCGGCCGGCTCAAAGCCCTCCGGCTATGTGCATCCTTTAGCCATTGACGCCATGCAAGAGTTAAATATCGATATTGCTGCAAACGCGAGCAAGCCGATGACGCAATTTCAAAACCAAGCATTCGATTTAGTCGTGACCGTGTGCGACAACGCCAAGGAATCCTGCCCAGTGTTTCTCGACGCCAAGGAAACTCTGCACTGGCCGTTCGACGATCCCGCCGCCGCCATTGGCGCCGACGAAGAAAAGATGCTCGTCTTTCGCCGAGTGCGCGACGAAATCAAGGAGGCGATTAAGCGCTATCTGGAATTGAAGGGCTAACGCTCTGCCGGGAATCGGACGGCCTCAATAAGAAGGCCCATTAGAATATGGGCAACAACTGCTTCCCATGCGCGCAGCGAAGAAGCCCGGCTTTTTGAAAAAGCCGGGCTTCTGTTTTTTCAGCTTTGGCGGCGTTCGACCGGTGCGTCAACACCAACCCGCTCGATCTAGCAGCTTCTGTTTAATAATTGCTGCCGCGGCCAGTGTCTACATTGCCAACCATGTGCAAGTGGTTGTGATCGATGTAAATAACTTCTTGAGCGTCTTGGTTTTCAAGCGTGTGGGGAACCGGCCAGCCGACACGAGTGCGTTCCGAATAGTAGACCGTGCATTTGTAGTGAGCATGGTGAAGCTGCGCCGGGCCCAGCAGCGGATAGACACGCGGCGGGTCGACGTAATCGGCGATCTTTTCCTTCGTGATCCTGACATTGTTCCGTTGCACTTCATGCAGCATGGGAAGCCCGCCGGCGGTCGGACGCACCTTTTCCATGGCCTGCATCACTTCATCGTCGCTGGGAGGATCGAGCGCGACGGTTGGGCCGCCCGAAGTGAGCGGACCCAGAATCGGAGCGCGTTCATAGCGCTCGTGGTTCCAATACTTTACTTCTTGCTTGTCTTGCAGGAAGGGGCTGACAGGAATCGGAACTCCCATGAAACCCATGTTGGGTCCGGATGTCATGCCGATCATGCAACCTGTATTCGCCAACGATGCCAACGCCATGAAACAGGCGATAAGGCTGATTGTCGTCTTCTGCGACATGGATCGTTCCTCGGTTTTCAACGACGCCAACGGTGTAGTCTTGGTGAAGCGAAGCTCTCGGCGGCGCAATACCGCCACGGAGCCACCGCCGTCCACACGATATGTATCGCGACAATCTAGAACGAACTTGCAGGTTTTTCCGGTAATTCGGAAGATTTCGCCAGATGCTTGCAATCCGCCGCCTGTCGAGACGTGAAAACCAATGCTCGGCCGTTCGCAGCCCAACGCTTGTTCCGCCGCCGCCGCCAAGAGCAGGACTGCGGCAGCGCATTAAAATGGGCTGTATGGGAATCGCGGGAGAACATGTGCCGGTTCAGGGACACGGCGTTTTGAAAAAGCGGGGCTTCTCAGACGTCAATTCAATTCAACCTGAAGCAGCGGGCGCTCGCATCGGTACGCTACCGCACATTGAATTTTCCCAATTCAAGAAGTGCGGCGTCCCAACCGATGACGGAATGGCGACGATTTTACCAAGGGCGCAGTTGCCTGCCCCATCGGTCGCTGGCAACGTAACGTAGAAAGAAAATGAAACGTGAACTCAGTTTTTGCCACGGGCGACGTCTGGTAAACACCGTGCTAGCAGTCGCGATTTGCAGCGGCATCGCGATGGGCCAAGCGCCTGAGGCAACCGTATCTGAACGGCTGGAAATCGTGGAACAGGAGTTGGCCGAACTGCGGGCGGCAAATGCAAGACCACCCGCGGACGAACTAACCCTGGGACAATTTTTCAAACCGAAAAATTCGTTTCCCGACGTTCATCTCGGCGGATTCTTTCAAGCCGATTGGGGAATTTTCGGTCAAGACGCCGCGAACATCGCCGCCGTCGGCGACGTACAAGACGGCGCCGATTTTCGCCGCGCCCGACTCAACGCCCACGGCGACATCTGGAACGACATCGGTTTTATGATGGAGTTCGATTTCGCCTTCCCGGGCCGTCCCAATTTCATGGACGTCTACCTCGATATTCGCAATACAAGATTAGGAACCCTCCGCTTTGGCCAATGGCGGCATTCGATCGGCATGGACGGGCTGACCAGCGCCAAGGAG
>QIKY01000282.1 GCA_003233175.1 Planctomycetaceae bacterium
GGGCAAGACGACGAAGCAGGCCATCTTGTGGAAACGGCTGTATTCTCGCAGTGGTTTCATTCGATCCACACACCACTCTACTACGCGCGCTGGGACAGCGGGGCGGGCGAGGTTGATATGGTCTCACTCTCTCGTAGCGATTTTAAACCTGTAAGCGCGGTGGAGGTGAAGTGGAGCGATTCATGCGTGAAACGCCCTGGCGAATTGGACAACTTGCGTAAATTCCTGGACGCGCATCCCAATTGCCATGCGACCGTGACGACAAGAACGGAATCTGGCGAGCTATCGCTGGGCAGTCATGTCGTCCAACTTTGGCCTTCGAGTGTCTATTGCTATTACGTCGGATGGAATGCCATTCGCATGAAACACGAATCGCCGGAGAGTGTTTCAATCCTGCCGCCGAAGAGCGAAGGGAGTGGCGACCGGTCTGGGAGTTAGTAAGCGTGGAAAACTACTTCCCGGTTCGGAAGCCCGGATTTTTCAAAAAGCCGGGCTTCTCATACGCCCATTCAGGATTTAATTGTTCCACGCTTTCGTAGGCCGAACGGCGGCGTTTGCCCTGGCGACACACTTTGGTGCGAACGGCAATCACCAATGGTCAATCGGCGCTGGGCGGCATGAATTCGGCCATGAATTCGGCGTGTTTGGCGTCGTTGAGGCAAGCCCATACGCAACCGTTGCGGCGATCAATCTCGAGCGCCGAAGTGCGGTCCAACAGTTCTTTTGGCAAACGCTCGCGGAACTTTGCCAGTTTTTCCTGGAAGGCTTGCAGTTGCGCGGCATCCGCTTTCAAGCCGGGCGCCGGGTAGATTTCCACACGCAATTTTCGCGAAAGCGTTTCGGGCGCCGCGATTTCGACAATTTCTTCATCCGCCACCCGATACGCCAATGCCAGCGGCGCCAGCGTTTTGGCAAGCTTCTGATCCAGGGGTTGGTTGTCGGCCAGGAACGACGCCTCGATTTCGGGCGTCAAACCGAGAGCGTATAAACTTCGCCAATCAACCAAGAATTGCGCCCCGCTGATTTCCCGCAGCCGGGCGAGAATGGTGGTCAGTAGCACGGGCTGGCTGTAGTTCAGCCGCAGCGGTTTCGCCAACCGCTCACGACCCACGCGAACCGCCGCCGCCCAGCCAAGCGCTGGCTTGCCGGAGTTCGTTCGCATGCCGCGAATTTGCTCCAGCAGTTTCCCCACTTCCCATTGCACCGTTTCGGTATGGGCGACCACCAGTTGGTTGTTGTCGATTTTGATCTGCACGCCTTCGTCGGACCAAGAGCCGGGGCGAAGCAGGCGTTTCATCCGGGCCACGAATTCGTTACGGCTGGCGGCGTCTTCTCCGACGAGCGCGGCAACATCGTACGTTTGGTTGTCATGGGCTTGCTGCTGCTGGCTCTCCCGCCAGGGCGTGATCAGAATGTTTCCCTCTTGCACGACATACGCCAGCGTGAGCGGCTCCAACGCGGCGTGCAACGCTTCGCCCACCGTGACATCGGCCAACTTGACCCGCACGGGCGTTGTGGGACGCACGCCCGCAACCGCCAGCACGCGGGCGTCAACGGTAATGGGGGCGGTTGTCAACTCCTGGATGAACTCCAGAAAAACAAGCAGCGGCGTATCGGGAAAATCGATTTGCTTGATCGTGATGCCCAACATGGCTTCAACATCGACCGGCGGCGGCAATAGGCGGCCACCAGATTCGAGAGGCGGCGTTTCGCCGGCGGGCGCTGGCGCCGATGGCACATTCGGCGGGGGCGCTTCGGTATCCAGAAAATCAAGGAGGTCGTCCAATTGACGCAACTCTTTTGTCTCTTCAGGATTTCCGAGAGGCGGCGATGATGCTCCCGCAACCGGCGGCGCGCCGGGAACTGGGTTGGAGGTTGTTCCGCTGTCCGCCGCCGACGGTGTAGCAGACGCCTCGCCACTGGCCGATTTTGAGTGCGTCTGACTTACTTCGTCTGGCGATGTGCGTTGTTCGGTGGGAGTTTCGGCAACCGTCGGAGGCTGGCCGTCGCCGGCGGCTTGCGGCGGGTCGTTGTCCGATTCATTCGCTTCATTCGTTGGCGAAGCGTCGGTCGCCGTCTCCGCACGCGCTTTCGGCGGAGACACATTGACTGCCGGCGGTCCGCTCACGGCGACCGCCTCCTCCTCCGGTGGATTTCGAGAAGCGACAAACGCCAACAAGCCGATAGCCAACACCGCGCCAAAAACACCCATTCCCGCCATCATGAGAATGCGCCGCAGGTAGGGCGTGAGAGACGATTCCCGTTCGGCGGGCGGCGGCATTGTTTCTGCTTCGGGGGGCGTTTCCGCTTCGGGCGACGGCGTTGTTTCCGCTTCGGGCGACGGCGTTGTTTCCCCTTCGGGCGGGGCCACCGCCGGGGGTTCGATATCGTCAACCGTTTCGGACCATTCGCTGTCGTTTGCATCGTCGCCCTGGTTGCCAGACTCCGCGGGCACCACGATGGAATCGGGAAAATGAAACGAGCCGCCCGTTTTTTTCTCCGCTTGTGCGGGCGGGGCGGCGCCGGCGGCCGAATCGGTAACCACCACTTCGGTCGAATCGTAGGGCGTTTCCGCCGCCGGACGCGGCGGCGCGGCTATGTGTTCGGCCCTTTTTTCTTCTGCTTTTTTGTCGCCAGGACCAGCAGCCGACGGCTCTCGGTCCTGATTCTTCCCGGCAGGGGGAACATCGGATTCAGGCAACGTCACGAGCACCATGCCGCCGCATTTAGGACAAGCGAGAATTTCGCCCACCAACGCGGCGCTGCTCACGCGGAGTCGTCTTTGGCAAGTCGTACAGGTGATGAAAAATGGCGACACGATTCAATTCGCTGAGCTTTACTGAAATTCGGCTGGAGGAAAAACTCTCTATTTCTTCGCTTGAAAGACCGCCGGCAACTTGTATCCCTTGGATTGGGCGGAATCTCGCGTAGTGATAAGAATCGATTCCTTGCCGCTATCGGGGTCGTTGGCCACCACCCACACAAGCTGCTGTTCGGGGTCGGCGGGGCTTTTCGCCACGACATTATTCGCCTGCATGCAAATGGCGGTTAGTGCTTCGGCCAACGGTTTATCCTTGGCGGCAAAATTCTTGATCTGCTTGTTGCGCGTGATTCCCAAAAGTTGCAAATCCGTGCCAATGATGCGAATAGTGAAATCGAACGGCAGCGCGGGGTGTTCGTCGCGAAAGGCGGCGCCCAGGTCGCGCATGGCGAATTCCAACGAGGTTTGCTGGAACGCCAAGCTCACATTTTGGCTGAGCGTCTGTTGGTGGTTCTTCGCCGCCGGTTTGGCCGCCGGCCCGGCGGCCACAACAGCGGCGACGCCGGGCGTCGAGGCAATCGCCAGTTCCGAAGCGCTGATCAGATTGTGCGCCGCCGAGGGAGGCAGCAAACTATTGATGACGGCGCTTTGGTCTTCGGCGCCGATGCGCGTGTTGCGGTACAGGAACTGCACCATCTGCGGAAAACGAAAGGCCAGTTTCTTCCAGAACGGTTGGGGATCGATCGAGACAATGTAATCCTCCAAGGCGTCGGGAATGGCGGCCATCCGCTGGCGAAACTGCGAAGCCAGTTCGTACTGATCGACTTGCAACCCCGATTTCGCCCGCATTTCGATATAAAAGGAATCGCTCAGATGCATGCTCACGAGCAGCGCCTTGAGATCGTCGCCGAGAAAGGCGCTCAGCGGTTCGATCAATTTTTTGCGGTCGCCGGAGAAGATTTCGCGGCCGTCGGCAAAGAGGAAATTCGGCGCCGCCAGTAGATTGAAATGACGGTCGGCGTCGGTGGCGCGGCGTAGCCGATCCAACTCGCGCCGCATGGGCGGCCGCGCGCCTCCCAGGGAAGCCGCTTCCATGACGGCCTTGGCCGGCCCCATCACGAACAACCGCCCCGCCTCCTTCGCCGGAATGTGGTAAGCACGCTGCGCGTTGCCATACACCCGATCTTCGGCGTCGCCGCTGGCGGCTGGATTTCCCCAAGCCGCCAAAAGCGAGGCGTCGTCGTGCGGCTGCAACAAACGCACAACGGCCAACACCCGAGGATACTTGCCGTCGTTGTCATAGGCGGCGAGCGTCAACTGTTCGATCTCCTCCCAGGCGACGCCGGCCGCCTTGCTCCAATTTTCTTGCAGCGTGGTAAACGCCGGGCCGAACGCCTGCAACACCCGACTTCCCTCTGGCTGCGCGGCAAGATCGGCCGGCCGCAGTGCAATAAACAGTTGGCCGCCGGGGGCCAAATAGTTCAATTCCAGCGGCGGGCCCTGTGTGGGCGACGCCCAAAGTGTTTTTTTATCGTCGGCCACGATTTGATAAGGGCTGTTCGTCGCCGATTCCGCGCCCGGCTGGTGGGAGGTCGTTTCCGAGCCAGGTTCGGCGGGGCCTTTTTCAACATTGCTCTGCGCGACATCTGCCGGCGCGGGCGATGGTGAGCCAGATTGCGGCCCGGGTTGCGGCTGTTTTCCGCCCGAGAACATCATGGCCGCGCCGCCCAGCACCACGACCGCCACACCCACGGCGGCCAACACGATCGGCAATTTCGATTTCTTTTTGGTTGGCTCGCGGCCTCGCGTTGAGGGAGAGTTTTCACCGGTTTCGATCAACGGCGCCGGCCCCGCCGTAACAGGCGAAACGCGTTTTTCCTCAATCGCTACCCGCTCCGCAGCCTTTCTCTCAACCGCCGCCGGATTGGCCGCCGGAGGCGCCGCATCCTTGGCCGAAAGATATTGCTCGAACGCCTGGAGTTTCGACGACTGCGGGTCCGCCACGACTTTGCGAAGTTCCGGCGCGACGGCGGTGATCAACTGTTCGATCACGATATCGATGGTTTGAAATCGGACGCCCGCCTGCTTGGCCATCATGTACGCCACGATCTGGGCTATTTGGGGAGAAACGCCGTACCCGTCGAGCGGTTGGATCGCGGTGGCGGCGTGATGGGCCATTTTCTGGGAAACGTCGCTGCCGGCGAACGGCGCCGAGCCGGTCAACAATTCGTAGAATGCACACCCCAACGCATAGATATCGGTCAGGGGCGTCAGCGCTGCTCCCGGTTGCGCCAATTCCGGCGCGAAATAGTCGGCCCGATCTCGCAGCGAAGGATCCGCCGCGGCGAAGTTCGGCGGCATCGGCAGGCTGAGCGGGTCTTGCAGGAGTTTGACATTGCGGTTCTTGGTGTACCACAAATTTCGCGGGCGGATATCGCCATGGAGTTGCCCGTTGCGGTGGAACAACGAAAGCCCTTGCGCCGCCTGCAACACAACGCGCACGGCGTCGTCCTGCGAAAGGCGGCCCGCCTGGGTCACGTCTTGCAAGCATTTGCCCGATAATCTCTCGGAAACAATGAACTTGTAGCTGCCCAGGTCCACCAACTCAAACCGCCGGTGAATATGGGGTCCTCGCGGTTTGCAGGATTTTTTCAAGTAACTGGAAAGCGCCGCCCACAAATGTGTTTGCTGTGTTGATGGCCCGGTCAGAAATTGCAGCATCACCCGATGTTTGGTCGGCCGATGCTGCGCCAGAAACGCACCGGCCAGACGATCGGTCAGGCGGTCGAAAACGGCGTAGTCGCCGTAGACAAAAGGGCCCGGTCGACCGGCCACCAAAACCGCCGCCTGATACTGGCTGATAACCTTCTTCTCGATCAACCAAGCAGCCAGCGCGCGAACGTCGTCGTGAGTTTCTTCGCTCCCCGCTTGCCCGTACTGCGAGCGCACCTTGCCACATTGGGAGTCGGTCAGTAAGCGACTCTCCACGACGAGTCTCCAGAAATCAGTGGGCATGACAGACATCGGTCGAGCTGTGTCTCCTGCGTTTCTATGCTTCACACGGTTGCTAAGAATCTAGTGGGTGTAACCGGCATCCCCCTCGTTCATTGAGGCTGCTTAAATCACATTTATCAATAGTTATTTGTCAATCGTCATTTGTCATTCGGCGGCAACCAACGAATAGTTCGTCGATGATTCTATCGCCTTCACCTAACGAACAATGCCTGCATTTCTTTCGACGCACCGGCTTGTCGCGAAATTCGGCGCGCCGGAACGAAGCCGCCGCCATCACTCCCTCCAATGACAAATGACGATTGACAAATAACTATTGACAACTTCCCGAGAAGCCGCCAAACGCCTCTATTTCCTCGGCGGTTTACCGGTCACACGCGTTGCCAAGGGCTCGTTTAACGGCAATCGACAGCGGCCAAATTGCTCCTCCTACTATTGTAACGCAAAACCTCCGTTTTCGCCTCATGGAAGCACAACCGCCCTGAAACGAGCCGCCGGCAACCCGGTGGAACCGTTGCAACCGGCGCGGCCGGCCGTTATGTTTTCGACTCTGCCGCCGTTTCGATTTCCCTCCGGCCCGCTGGCCGAGGCAATTCCCCCGGACTTTTTCTTCAAGGCGATTGTTACCATGACCAACCCTCCCAGATTTCACGGCGTTTGGCCCGCCATGCTTACGCCGCTCGATGCCGCCGGCGAGCCGAATCTGGAGGCGGTCGAACAGTTGGTCGAGCTATTTGTCGACCAAGGGCTGGGCGGGTTGTACATTCTCGGTTCGACCGGGCAATGGCCGCTGTTGCGTCTCAAACATCGCCGCGCCGTGGCCGAACGCGCGGTGCGGGTCGCGGCGGGTCGGATACCGATCATCGTCCATGTGGGCGCCGTCACGACCGACGACGCCGTGGCGCTCGCCCGACATGCCGAGTCGATCGGCGCCGATGCCATATCGAGTGTGGCGCCAATCTATTTCCCCACCACCGTTGACGCCACCTTCGAACATTACCGGCAGATCGGCCAAGCCGCCAGCTTGCCGCTCTATGTTTATCATCTGAGTACTGTGAACCAAATTGGGCTGGGCCCTCGCGAATACGCCCGGCGCGTGCTCGAACTGCCGAATATCGGCGGGATGAAATTCACCGACAGCAACCTGCACCAACTCGGCCTGATGGTTGATGAAGGCGGCGAGCAACTCCAAATTTTCAGCGGAGACGATACGCTGGTTTGTCACGCCGCCCTGAGTGGCGCGATTGGCGCCATCGGCACCTTTTATAATGTTTGGGGACCGGCCGTTCAGAGGGCTCGCAATGCGTTTATCGGCGGCGACTTTACGGCCGGGCGGGCTTTTATGTCGGCTTTTCAGAATGCGTTGGCCGACATTTTGGCCGCCCAATCGACCTGGACCTTCCTCCGCGCGGCCATGCAACTAAAGTACGGGATTGATGTCGGCATGCCGCAACCGCCGCTCGGCGCTCTCGACAAACCCTGGAGCGAAGCCGATGTGCAAGCCCTGATCGAACGCGTCGACGCCGCCGCGCCGGCCTGATTCGAGTGTAATCCGAGCGGATCGCCAACTCATTGGGAAGGTGGGAACTTTTCATTTGTCAATCGTTATTTGTCAATCGTCATTTGTCATTGTTTTCAACATCCATTCGTCTGACAAATGACGATTGACAAATAACTATTGACAAATTTTTTTGAGCCAGCCGCCGCGTCTGTTTCCATGGCGTTTGGCGAAAGGTAAAGGCAAAAAATAGCCACGAAGCGCGCTGGATCCACCGAGAAGAGGCGTGGGCGGCCAATCTTCTCCGCGTTCCCGATGCACTCCGTGGCTCAATCTTTTTGAGGGTTAAGTAACAAGGCGTTCGCGGCGTGCGAACGTTACGATTACAATTCTTTTCCGTCCTTGCCGCCTGCGTTCTCCGACGCCTTCTGGTGATCGTCGTTGCTGGGTTTTGCATGCTCCAGCAGTCGGTCGACATCTTGGCGCAAACGCTTCATTTCCTCGCGGACTTGGTCCAATATTTTCTTGCCGAACGTTTCGTGTCGCAGACTGGCGGCATCGTTCAGGCGTTGTAGTCTGTCGTGATTGAAACCGGGAGGAAACACCTGAAGCTCGTTGAATTTGAGTTCCCCTTCCGGCCCTTTGAGAGCGCCTTTGCCGAGATGGATTTTCATGCGTCCCGGTTTCAATCCCAACAGCCGGCGGACCGCAGGTTGCACATCTTTGGGCAGTTCCGAGATTTTGTCTTCCGTGACTTCCCATTTTTTATCGCCGCGCTCGACGGTAATGATTGCCGGTTCGTCGTTTTCTCGCGCCACGCTGATTTTCGTGTTGGCCGGGAATTCAAAACCGCCGCCTTCCACCCATCCTGGCAGCATGTGTAGCCGCAGACCAGGAATATCGAATTGCTCCAAGGCCTCTTGCAACAACTTCTGCTGTTCCGCGGAACCTTCGCTTTCTCCCTTTGGTCCCGTGAACCGGAATTGTCGTAGCCCTTCGCCCAGTTGTTGGCCTAATTTTTGATCCAATAGAAATTTGAATCGTTCTTGCGGAGTGACTTTAACTTCCAGCCGCTTGCCGTCGCGCATCACTTCCAAAACAACTTCCTCGCCCTTGCTCGACGCCACCTGTTTGACGAGCGAACGAGGTCCCGCCATTTTTTCGCCGTCATAGGTCAAAATAACATCGTTCGCTTTGAGCCCCGCCTTTGCGGCCGGCGCATCGGGGACCACGTTTACGACCAGCACGCCTTCTTGTTTTCCAAGTTCGAGTTTCTCGCGCAGCTCGTCCGAAACATCGCCAATTTGAACGCCCAGCCAGTACTTGCTCGGCGCAGCCTGCAAACGAAGCTCCTCGTTTTTCTCCTCGGACGCTTTTTCAACGGGCCCCGCTTCTTCAATTTTTTCCTCAACCACCACGGCTTCCGGTTTTACCTCGACCTCCTTTGCTTTGACATTTTTTGCCTTGGCATCGTCAGCGGGCGATTGGCCCCACGTGACCGACACATTCAACAGCGGCAGGCAAGCCGCCAAGGCCAACCACAGAAAACTGCTTCGCCAATAATGATCGTCTCGCATGATCTTCTCCTTCGTGTTCGGCCAAAGTCGTGCGACGCCCTTCCGTTTTGGACATCCGCCGCTTTGGCGGTAATGGTGCGTGGTTTTGTTCTGGCAACTACTGGTAATTTCGTAAATCGACCGGACTGACTTCGATCTGCTCGATCGGGAAAATAAGTCTGCCGCCATTCTCCAACGCCACGGGCAGCAAATCTCGCCGATACCGCAATCGCCGGCCGTCGCGGCGGGCCTCTTGCGCTAACTTTTTGTAACGCTGTTCCGAAACAAGCCATTGTGCGTGGTAGTCGTTGTGCTCGTAGACCGGCGTTTCGATTCGCTGCGGAGGTTGGCCATTTCCGGAAACAACAAATGTCACGCTTCCCAACGGCTTGGCGGCGGGACGAGCGTTCTCGGCGAACAACGGCGAGTTTTCGCCCTGAACATCTTCTTCGCCCCCAGCATCTTCTCGCTCCAATTTCCGTTTCTCCGCCAACCGCGGAGACGCCGCATCGCCAACGTTCGCGCTTGATTGATGGCCCGCCAAAAACTCGGCGGAAGGCGGCTGCGGCGTTCTCGCCCGCTGCGCCAACATGCCGAAAGCAAACACCAAAATCAAACTCGCCGCCAGGGAAACCCATTGCTGGCTAGTAAACGTTCGCCAAGAAGCGTCCGCCGATGGTTTTGAATCGGCTTGACGATCATTTTCAAAGTCAGATTCATTGGCCGATTCAAAAGCCTGGCTTTTTGAAAAATCCGGGCTTTTAATGCGTTCCCGTTCTGCGTCTGCCGTTCCCAATTCGCCCAACGCTTCACGCCAAGCCTGATGCTCCACGAACGCCAAGGCGCACGCCCGCCATCGCTCCGGTTCGGCTTCGCACTGTTTGAGCAACTGCCGATATTCCTCAGGACGCAGCTCGCCATCGACCAATCGATCGAGTTGTTGGGTGAATGAAATATCTGTCATGGGATCAGTCCAAACTTACAATTTCGCGTTTACTCAGCACCGAACGCAGTTTCCTCCGTGCTCGAAACAATCGGGCCTCAACGGCCGATACGCTCATTCCCAAATGGGCGGCGATTTCCTGGTACTTCCAGTTCTCCGTGTATTTCAAAAGCAACACTTCCGCATCGCGAGCGGGCAATTCATGCAACGCCCGCCGGACCGCCTCTCGGCGTTCTTCGTCGAGCAGCCAACGCAACGGGTCGGGCTCATGACTGGACCCATCTTCCGCAGTTCGCCGCGCGACCACTCGCTCCAGAAGTTTTTTTTGACGACCTCGCTGGCGGCGGTATAACAATGCCTGCCGCACGGCCAAGCCGTATAACCACGGCGCCGCCTTGGCGGGGTCATCAATCGGGGCCTGCTGCCGCACCGCCGCCAAGGCCACTTCCTGCATCACGTCGTCGACCGAACCGTCCATATTTCCCAGCCCGCTAGCATCTCCGAAGCCGCTGCGCAGGCGCGCTGAAACTACGGTCCGCAACCAGCGGTCGTGCTCTTGGAGTTGGGCCCGCCAGTCGATTTTTGGCTGGGAGACGCCGTTTCCATCGTGTTTCAGGCATCGTTCCTTCATGGCAGTACTAGATAGTTACCGCTGGCTGGTGTTTTCTTGCAACAATTTCTCGGTTTTTTCCCGCCGCTCCAACGACTGGACACACCTGTCGCTCAAGAGGCATAATACCCGCCACAAGTATCTGCCAAAAGACAGCCCCTTCGCGCAAGGTTTTCCGCCATGAAACGACATCGCGGTTTCAAATGCTTGACGACAACGCAACGCCGCGATACACTTTAAGCTTTCTAGTCTTTATATGTACTACGTGTTTCCATATCGGAGGGCGTTTTATGTTGGCCGAGTTGAGAGGTTTTGCTCCAATCACCCAATGGGGCGAGTGGTGTCAGCAGTTGGCGGGGCTTTCTGACGCCGGACTCGCCGAGCATGACGTCGCGGCAAGAAACTTGGCGTGTGCCGAAGACTTACCAGGCACGGATAACGCGCTGCTTGCCCCATGCCTCGACAAAGTTGACGACTGGGCGGAACTGGTTGATCGGTTCACGCGGCATGTCTTTTCTCGATTCACGCAGACCCCAGAGACCTTCGGCAATAGTGAATCGCGGTTTCGAGCGGTGGCGATGGCCGATTGTCTTTCGCGGCACGTC
>QIKY01000247.1 GCA_003233175.1 Planctomycetaceae bacterium
TTTTTTCATCCGCAAGTCAAGGTCGATAAAGTCAATCCAGATCACGATTTAACGATGCCAGCCACAGTCAACATGGCGCTGTCCAGCTAAGGCGTGCGGGAATTCTCTTCATCCCGTCATTCCCGCGCAGCGCACCGTCATTCCCGCCGCTCGCCGCAGCACCAGTCCTGAAATAAGTTACCGATTGCGGTTCAGAAAAGCCCGGCATTTTGAAAATGCCGGGCTTTTAATTTCGGTAAAATTTCATCTTCCGCTCGCTTAAACGCAGATGAAATCTTTCTTGCAAAATTTGAACGGCCAAGCCTATTATGGGGCAGGGGCGTTATTGGTTGGTGAAATTTTCTCGGGAAAGGCGTGCCGTGTCGATCAAAACAAAACCGTACGTGTCCACAACAAAGCCGCTGGCGTCGAACCTATTTTCGAGGTTTGGCTTGCTTCCGCTGGCAATCTGTCTCTGGGCGACGCTGCTCGCATCAGCAATGCTTCAACCCTCGCCGCTCCGCGCCGAAGAGAAAGCGAAGCATTCGCCGCCGGCCCAGAAAAAGGCCCGCATTCTGGAAAAGTTGCAAGCGACAACGGATGTTAATATTGTCGAAACACCCTTGGCCGATGCAATGAACGCCTTGGCCCAGGAATACGATATTCCGATTTTTCTCGACACCAAGGCGCTCGACGATCTTGGCGTCAGCCTCGACACTCCGCTCACCGACCACTTCCAAGGTATTTCCGGCGTTTCCGCGCTGCGGCGATTGCTGCGGCCCGTGGAGTTGACTTTCCTCATAAAGCACGGCGTGTTGATGATCACCACGCCCGAAGAGGCCGAAACACAGTTGGGATTAAAAACCTACGACGTTTCCGACCTTGTCTCGGAGGAGGTCGGCGATGAAGAACCGGCTATTTCCGCCGATTCCCTGATCATTGCAATCACAACCATCATCACGCCCGACTCCTGGGATGAACTCGGCGGACCAGGAGTGATTGAATATTTCCGAGGCCTGCTCACGGTTTCGCAAACGGACGAGATCCAGCAACGCGTGGCCGGTTTCCTGAAAGCGTTTCGCGCCGCCCGCGGCATCGCCCACGCCAGCGGGTTCGAAGCGCCGGCGGTTGTTGATGTCAGGCTGGTTGTTGGCAATCGGGCGAACGAAGACCGAATTTACGCCGCCTTGGAGCTTCCCGTCGATTTCGATTTCGATTTTGTCGACACTCCGCTCGATGAAATCGTTCAGCATGTGGGTAAATCGTTGGAAATAAATGTGCTGGTCGACACCAACACCCTTGATGACCTTGGCGTCGGCGCCGAAACTCCCGTCACTTTTGCAGCCAGCCAGCTTCCGTTGAAGTCGGCCCTCGCGCTTCTCTTGCAAGAACTCGAATTGACCTTCGTCGTGCGCGACGAAAGCCTCGTCATCACCACGCCCGAGGAAAGTGAAACGCAACTCACCACGCGATGTTACCCCGTGCTTGATCTGGTGGCTGACGCCCGGCGCACGGCTGATGTTCTTGATGCCACCGCACACGATTACGACTCGCTGATTGAAATGGTTACCGCAACTCTCTCGCCAGACGCCTGGTATGAAGTCGGCGGACCCGGCGCCATTGACGGGCTGGATGGCGTGCTGATCGTCTCGCAAACAGGCGAAGTGCATGAACAGATTCTCGATTTGCTGGCCCAGGTGCGCGCCAAACTCCAGAGCCGCCCCACGGAAAACGCAGCCCAGAAGTTCGACCCCCTCGCCATGAAGCTGGTGGCGTATCGTGTTCGTTACTCGCAGCCTCGCGCAGCGACCCCGACGCCCTCCTCCAAGGCCGCCGCCAAGAAACCCACCACCAAGGAGCAGGGGCAAGCCGCGCCGCCCACTGGTTCGCCCATCCAGGCTCAGTTCGGCGGCGGTGGTGGTGGAGGTTTTGGCGGCGGTGGTGGTTTCGGTATTACTGGCGGAGGAGTTAGTTACGCTCCCGTCGAACTCATTGACGTCGTGATGCAGCTTGTGGCGCCAGAGAGTTGGGGGGGCGATGCCGTGTATATTCATGCCGTGTCCGACATGCTCCTGATTCGCCAAACGTCGGCGGTCCATAAGGAAATTCGTGCTCTGTTTAAGAAGTTGGAAGTTCCGGGCTATGCCGGCGGTGGCTTTAACGGCGCCGCATTCGGTGGAGGCGGTGGAGGCGGTGGAGGCGGATTCTTTTAGAGGTTCTTAGGCGAGCGGCGAATGAAAAATTACCTGCACGCAGTGGGATCCGTGAGTTTTTTGGAGTTCCCGCCAACGCCGGAATGACCGTTTGTTGATTCACTCGCTTGCGCTTCGTGCTTGTATTAGGTACACATTTTATCTGCCGCCCGAACTAAAAGCCCGGCATTGTGAAAATGCCGGGCTTTTTTGATCGACAACCGGTAACTTATTTACGGACGAGCCCTAATCGGCTTTCACCACCGATACCAACACCGGCTGGCTGGCGTAGGTGGCTTTCATGACGAAGTTCAGTGAGACGTTCGCCATCACGACAATCTGTTGTTTCTCGACCGGCGGCGCGTTCGCCGCGGCTTTCAATGTGATGGAGCCCTGGGCGGCGCCGGAGGTCAGCAGTGTGAGGCTGTTGGGGGCGTCGAGCGTGACGCCTTCCGGCAGCGAGTTGCCGTAAACGCTGCTCAAATGCTTGAACATCACTTCCAGCAGGATGTTTTTATCGAAACCTTCGGCGCGCTCGATCGTGACGTCGATCTTCTTTGATTCGCCCGGCTTGAGCGACACCTCATAAGCACTCAACCCCACGCCGCGAATATCGCTCGGCTTTCCCACAGATACCGTGTGCATGCCGACCGGCCAATGGCCCCGACCGCCGCCGGGTAGGTAGGTCTCTTGATAGATTGCGGCAATGGCCGAAAGCTCCTTCGGTTTTGCTTCGCCTTCGGCGGGTAACACCGATTTACCGCTAACGGCAATGTTCGCCACGCTCATGGCGGCGTCTTGCTCGCAACTCAGCACAATGCAGCCGTCTTGTCCCTTGCCCGCTAAAATCCGGCCCGCCGTGGCCGAAACGCCCGCCGGCAAACCTTCGATTTTCAGTTGCACTTCTCCAGCGAAGCCATTCTTCCGAACCATGCGGACGTAAATCACGCCGCCGGTTCCCGGTGTGAGTTCCGTTTTGTCGGTATCCAGATAAAGCTCGAAATACGGTTCGCTCCGCGTAACACGAACAAAATAAACGAACGCCGGGCCGCCGCGAAGATGGAGGTCGCGCACTTCGATGATGTACGTTCCGTCGGCGGGCGCCTTCCAATTTTCCAACTGGGAATCGGCCGACGAACGCTTGCCGATGCGCATGTCGTCGTTCAAGGCCAGTTGTTTGCCCTCGCTATTCAAAATGCGGAGGTGTGAATCCAACGCCGATTGCTCTCTGCGGGCGACCACTTCAAAGGAGAATTTTTCGCCTTTTTTGGCGACGAAGGCGAAACAGTCGATATCGCCCGCCGATTCGATACGGCCATTTACGCCGCCCGGCAGAGAAATCGTTTGGGCGTGTTCGGGTGTGTTGTTGTCGGCGTCCAACTCCTGCAATATCGGTAGTTTGGAAACCACCACCGATACCGGATTACTGGCCGCTCCGCCCATCGGCAGCGGCAGGCATTGCGCATCGGCGGCGGCATCGGCGGGCGGGTTGATGGTGGTCATGGGATCGGCGGGAATCTGAAAGCCGATCATTCGCAGCTTGGTTTCTTTTCCCGCCGCCACGGCCAAAGGATAAACGGTGGTCACGAACGGCTGGTTGCTGATCTCGATGCAGTACTCCCAATATTTGTTGCCCTGAAAACGGACGTCGCGAATTTCGAGGAAATATTCGCCGGCAGCGGCAAAGGTGTGGCTGAGGAAGGGGTCGCCATAAAAGTAGTTGTCCGATGCGGCCAGCGTCGCGCCTTGAGCGCTGCGCAACGTGATGATGGGGTCGATATGCTGCTGCAAATCATGAATTTTGTTTTGCAGCCGCATCGAGCGGACATGAAAATTGAGCGTTTCGCCGGCGGCGGCGCTGAACTTGTAGTAGTCGACGTCTTCGGCTTTTTCGACCGCCCCGCAGACGGCGGCGGGAAGCGAAATCGGTTCGGCGTTTTCGGCCGTGTTATTGTTTTTATCTGTTTCGACGACCACTTGATCGCGGCTGATTACGAGCTGCCCCAGCGTGCTGACGCCATTGGGCGTCGCGATGCGAAAATCTCGCACGCCGGGCGTGGCTTCCGCCGCCACGGTGAAGCGAACTTTCATCGTTTGCAAGTTCGGCGGCTTGGCCTTGTCGGCTTCCTTCACCTCGGGGTGCAAAATCTCGCCGGTGACGCCCTCTCCCGAAACCAAAACTTGATATGCGCCATACATGCTATAGCGCGACGAAATCGTGTGTTCCGAAGTTTGACCCACTTGCGCCGCCACCGGCTTGAGGCTCATCAACATGGGGTACGATTTTTGCGCCTGCACCGGCGTCGCCGTGAACGTGAAACAAAGAAGCAAGGCGAGTGAATAGATTCTGTTCATCGTTTTGTTTCCAATATTTCGTTGAACGACAAGCGGCAGGTGAGAAGATGCGATGTAACGTATCCACCGTTGGAGTTCACGCTTTAGCGTGTTTTTTCTTCCGCACACTTCACAACACGCTGAAGCGTGAACTCCAACCCTACGAAAACACGCTAAAGCGTGAACTCCAACGGTGGGCGGCTTGGTGCGCTACCGCGACGCTAATGCACATACAAAAACTGTTTCGAGTTCACCAACGCCCACAACAAATCTTCATAGTATTCTTGCGGACTGGGGCTCTCCGCCAAAAATTCCTTGCTGGCTTGCAACTCAGCCTCAGACGGTCGTCGGCACAACGCGGCCAGATAAAGTTCAGCGACAATCTCTTCGTGCGGCTTTTTGGCCGCGACAAGTTCGGTGACACGTCCCTTTTTATCGGCAATTTTCTTGGCCAGAATATCTCCGTTGAGCGTGTGCAAGGCCTGCGAAAGATTTTCCTCTTGCGAACGCTCGCATTCGCAAACACTCACCCGACGCGGCTTGGCGAAGGTGGTCAGAAAATAGTTAGGATATTCGGCGTCGGGCAGTTCAATGGCGTGCGTGCCCAGCGGCAGGCTCTTGAACTTGGTTTGCACGCCGGTCACTTGGTCGATGGCGTCGAGCAGCGGTTCGGCCGTCAAACGCTTGACCCGGTAATGGCTATAAAAGCGGCGGTCGGAATTATTTTCCGGCGTCGGCTGCGAACTCAGTTGGTACAGACGCGACGTCATAATGTTACGCATCAGACGTTTCAAGTCGAAATCGTGGGCGACAAAATCCTGGGCCAACGCGTCCATCAAGGCGACGTTGCTGGGCGGGTTCGTGCTGCGCATGTCGTCGACTGGGTCGACCAAACCACGGCCCAACAAAAAGCCCATGTAACGATTCACCACCGAACGCGAGAACATTGGGTTGTCGGCGGAAGTCAGCCACTGGGCCAGCGGCAGCCGGCGGTCGAGCGGGTCGTCGATTGGCTCTCCATCCAGCGGCGTGGGTTGCATCCGCTGGCCGGTGCGAGGATGGTTGATTTCGCCCGTCGAACGAACCACGACCACCGTCTCGCGGCCAAACAGTCCAAACTCTTCGCTGTTCTTGGAGCCCACGCGGGAGAAAAATGCGGCCAGTCCGTAATAGTCGGCCTGGCTGTATTTCTCGAACGGATGGTGGTGGCACTTCGCACACTCCAGCCGCACGCCGAGAAACAGTTGTGCGGTGGCTTCGGTGAGCGTTGTCGGATTGGCATGGATGCGGAAATAGTTCGCCGGGCCGTTGGTGTAAATCGAGCCCTTGGCCGTGACCAACTCACTGACGAATTGATCGAACGGTTTGTTGGTTCGAAGGGCTTCCTTGATCCAATTATGCAACGACCACATACCCTGTTCGCCCAACGACTTGCTGCTGTTGCGAATCAGGTCCGACCAGCGCAGTGTCCAGTAGGCGGCGTATTGGTCGTTGTAAATATCCTGGTTGGGGTCACCGGTCAGTCCTAGCAGTTGGTCGACCAGGGTTTCTCTTTTTTGGGGGTCATCAGAATCGACAAAGGCCAAGGTTTCCTGGGCGGTGGGCAGCGTGCCGATGGCGTCGAGAAAGGCGCGGCGAACGAAGGTGGCGTCGTCGCAGAGCGGCGAAGGCTCCAAGCCCAGTTCGCGAAATTTGTTGGCCGCCAGTTGATCGACGAAGTTGTTGTCTTGCCAGCCGACCAGCTTCACGGAATCTGCGTAAGGAACGACAAACGTCGAGATTCCGGCCTGACCTTCGTAAATCACCATGACGGCGGTCTGCCCCTTGCCGACGCTAGTGACCATGCCATCCGGCGCGACGGCCAAGACGCCTTCGTCCATCGAATCGAATTTGGCCAGCGGCGTCACATCGCGCAGGGAGTCGTCGGAATAATGGGCCACCACGCGTAGTTGTTGGCTGGCGCCGACCTGCCCCACGCGCCGTTCTGGGCTGACCGAAACCTTCACCACCTTGGCCGCTTCCTTGCGGGGCGGGGGCGCGCCGGTTTCGATCCAGGTTTTGAAAATTCGATATTCAACCGAATCAGGGTCCAACCGCCGACCGCCGCCGTGGGCCACGCTCATCGAAGGTTTGAGCAGAATCAGACTCTCCTCCGGCCGCGCGAAGGCGACCCGCCGCTGCCGGCCCGCGCGGGCGATGGCCTCGAAATCGGACTGGGCGTCGAAACCGACCACCGAGAGTTTGAACCCGCCCTTGCCAAACTGGCTGGCGTGGCAGGCGGCCGTGGCGCAATTGGCTTTGGTGAGAATGGGCGCCACATCGGTTTTATAGTCGATCTCGCCCGCAGTGACGCCCACTGCGGTGACAGCCATTGTTTGCGTCTCATCGCCCACTTTCACGGTAATCGTGGCTTGGCCATCGCCCAACGCCAAGAGCCGCCCACCCTCAAGCACTTGAACGATATTCGGCGCCGACGACGTAACCTCGGCTTTTGTGGTGAGGTCGGCGGAGCGGTCGGTCGCTTGGCCGTTGGCGTCTGTCGCGGAAACGAGCAATTGCAAACGCGCGAATTTGCCTTGCAGCTTTGCGGCGGCCGGCTGCACTTGGAACGTTTTCGCCTCCGCGGAAAGCGAAGGCCCCCACGGCGAGAACACGAACAGTGTCAAGAAGGCAAACGATGCAACGCGGCGTGTGAGACGCATGAGAAATCAACTCCATTGCTCGAGGGTCGAGAAGGCGGGGGAGGCTCAATCGGGGAGTTTAATCTGGGCGGGACCTCCATTATGGCCTACCCAAGGCTGCAATGCTATACAGACAACATCTTGACCTGCCCCAGAAGAGGGGACTCGACCTTTGCCGTTGGGGCTCGCGCTTTGGAGATCGTCCAGCTCATCAATCCGTAGCGATAAGGTTCCGCGCCGATGGTAAGGCGAGCGGCGGATGAGAATTTACCTAAATACAAGCACGAAGCGCAAGCGAGTGAATCAGAAAACCGTCATTCCGGCGCAGGCGGGGCCCCAAAAAAACTCACTGACTCCCGCTGCGTGCGGGTAAGTTATTTTCCGCCGCTCGCCTTATGGCTTTTCGTCCGGCAGCCAAACGGTGGTTTTGGGATGGAAGGTTTCCCAGGCGGCGCCGTCGGAAATGATGCCGGGCAAACGCGTGAGCTGTCGGCCTTGCATGGGCCCCGAAAGCGCCGCTCCGGTTTGGAGGTCCCAACTGCTTTCTGTTTCGTTGTCGAGGCACTGGTTTTCACTGAACGTGAAGCTTAAAACTTGGTCATCAACAAGCCTCGAAAAGATCGACGCCGCTTCAGCCGACAAATCAAAAAAAACAACCAACGGTCGTCCCGCCAGTTTGTCGTTGATCACCGGATGTGCAGCCAGAAATCCGAAGTCCCAGATGCGCGACTCGCCCTCTTCGACCAAGCCGAGGCCCAGGCCCGCATCGAGTCTGGAAGAACCTGACCGATA
This sequence comes from Planctomycetaceae bacterium, assembly GCA_003233175.1. Lineage (GTDB taxonomy): Bacteria > Planctomycetota > Planctomycetia > Pirellulales > Pirellulaceae > SZUA-33. Next base: position 7,979 of record QIKY01000247.1, read on the forward strand.
TCGGATGGCGCTGCGCGGGAGCCAAGCCAATGAGCCCTTGGCGTTTCGTGCCTTCCAAGATTTCCAGTCGGTTATTAAGGAGGGGATCACCTCGAGTTCCTTCCCCACCAGCGGGCCTTTCATGCAGGCGCCCAGCAAATGGCTCCACAGGCTTCCGGTTTCTTGGTCGACCATCACGAGGCTGCCCTCCCAGAGCATCCCGGAAACGCCCAGCGTGAGGTTTTTGCCTTCAACTTCGGTGGCATACACGATGCCGTTGTAGCAGAGATGTCACCAAGTGGCGGCGATCCGGCGGCCGCCCAACTGATCGTTGAAAACTTCGCGATCCGGGCCGGTCAGCACGTTCAATGGGTAAGCACGCGACTCGCCGTTGATCGTCACGCCCAGCACCAGTTCGTTGTCTTCGATTTTCCCCTTCGCCTCCTCGGCCGACAAAATGGGAAAATCCGAAACCGATGGCGGACGTGAAACAACTTGCATCGGAAAAAAAGACTCGGGGCTGGGCGGGTTTTCAAGGCTGATCGCGTGTTCCGTCATCGCCAGACTCAGCGCCGATTCGCTGGCGCGGAACTGCCAGTCTTGCCACTTGGAAATGGCCAGCGCCGCCGGAACCGCCACCGCCGCACTCAATACCGCCAGCACGACCAAGCGGACCATGCGTTTAACGACGCTAGGTTTCGAGGTAGTTTCCACCACGATTATTGTTCCTTCCCAAGCAGTTTAATGTGCGAGGCGGCGCCGCCCCCAAGGTTGCTTTCTCCGCCGCCCGCCAGAGTAGGCGCCCGACATTCATGCAATATCTTGCCGACTGCCGGCGCAACCTACTGTGAAGTGCCTTACAAAGCCGCCATTGGGCCAAGAATTCCAGAAAACGGCCCTTCAGAGGGGGTCGGTGAATCATGGCCCGTCTTCAAGATGAACGACGCCAAAGTTGGTGATTTTATTCCGATGCGCATTTGGATAGTTGATCTGGCTTTGCGCGGCGTTTTTTTCTAAAGTGCCGTTCCATTAAAATGACAACACCTAAAACAGCAACGCCGCCGCCAACGCTAGAATTCCAATCAAACCGAGAGTAACCCACCACCAGGGTTTGCCGGAAAACGCGCTGGTGGAATGCGTTATATAGGAACCGCACGCCGGACATTGCTCGGCCAACTCGTATACATCGGCGCCGCAAACAGGACAATCGACGTATTGATCGGCTTCATTCTCACTGCCGTCGAACTCATCTTGCCAGTCGTTATCTTCATCTTCCCAGTGGTCGCCGTCTGTTGCCTGTTCGTCGAATTCCATTGCCGCCAACCTCAAAATAAATCACAATTCCTGCAAGCCTGTCAAAGACCCCGTAAAACCTAACTGACACACTTTCGCACGGGAACGGCAATTCCGCAGACGCCCTTTCCAAAACGTGCTGCTCCGCCCCGCAACAGGGCCGGAGATTCGTCAAGGAGGACGAACATGGAAACGATAAAAACCGCACTGGTGGTAATCCTGTTGCTCGCCGTGCTGGGCGGCGTGTACGTGGTGCTCAACGAACCCAACGGAACGCTGCCACAGTCGCTGCTCGATCAAGCCTGGACGTCGGCCGACGATACCAGCGAAGACGATTCAGGGCCCGAAGTTTCCTTCGCCCCGGCTGGCGGCGACTCCAACCCACAAGAGCCTGGCAGCCATGCAAACACGATGATGGCGTCGCCGGCGGCGGCTTCCGCGTCGCCCGCTTCGGGCGCCGTGGCAAGGCTCTCGCCGCCACCCTTGGCCGATTCGCACGATGCTCCGAACAGCATGAACGCCTCTCTAGAAATGCCCGCCGCTCCAGGTTCCGCATCCGCCCGATTGTCAGACCTGCCCAATTATGGCCGCGGCGCATCGGGTCTGGCCACAGCTTCGTTCAATGCGCCCGGCGCGGGAGAGGTTGCCGGCGCGGCCGACTCCCAACACCTGGCGTCGCACGATGGCCACTCGCACGACCACGGTTCGATGCCGGAAGAAGCACGCGGCCCTTCGAATGCAATGGGCGCGAACTCCGTGGGCGAATCTTCGGCGTCGGCTTTGACCCAATACAGCTTTCTCCGTGTGTGGAACACCTCGCAAACACAGGTCGACGAAGGCCACATGGCCGAAGCACTCCTGACATTGAGCACGTATTACCAAAGCTCCGCCTTGGAGGAATCGCAAACGAAACGTTTGATGCAGCGGCTCGACCAACTCGCCGGATCCGTCATATACTCGCGTGAAAATCGGCTTGAACCGGCTTACAAAGTGCGACGAGGCGAAACGCTTTATGAAATCGCCGAACGGTATGGCGTGCCTTGGCGTTTGTTGCGCAGCATCAATGGCGTCCAAGACCCGGAACTCTTGCTGCCGGGCCAGGAGTTGAAGGTGTTGCGCGGCCCTTTCCGCGCCGAAATCGACCTACAAAAAAGTGAGTTGACTTTATTTCTCGGCCAGCTTTATGCCGGCCGCTTTCCGCTCTCGGTGGGCGATCGTCCGGCCCCGCGGCCAGGACGCTTTACCGTTCTCGCCTTGGAGCCCGGCCGCGTGTTTTTCGATCCCAGCGGACGAAACCTTCCGGTCGGACATCCTGACAACCCCTACGGCAACGTTTGGATCGACCTCGGCGGCGGCCTTTCACTCCACGGTAGTTCGGCTTCCGCAGCCAGCAGCGCCGGTTGCCTGAGCCTCAGCCCCCACGACGCCAGCGACATCTTTGGCATCTTGGCGCAGGGTTCGAGAGTCGACATTCGCTAAGAACCAGTCCACGATCTATTCCGTGCCATGGTGTTATGGAATTTCCGCCAAGCCGGAGGCTTGCCAGCCATTCATTAGCCGGCGGTCGAGCGGAGCGAATACCGCCGGTAGGCTACCGCGGCAAACGATGCATCCCAGCGACGATGCCAGATGCAGCGGGCGCGGGAAACGCCTCGAAACAACGCCATCATTTGTGTCGCCCACCGTTGGAGTTCGCGCTTCAGCGTG
>QIKY01000246.1 GCA_003233175.1 Planctomycetaceae bacterium
CCGGCGGGAAATCCGGCTGGAAGCCCACGGCGAGCGGCTGCGGTTCTTTCCCCGGTCGGCCGTAACTCCCGATCTTGTGGCCCGCATGAAGACCCACAAGGCCGAATTGCTAGTGGCCCTGCAACGCCCGCCCGAGGCCCCGATGGTCGACGACGACGAAACCATTGAGGCGCCCGAACTTGGCCCAGACGGCTGGCCATTAGATTGCATCGACCCCGACGAACTGGAGCCATGCCCAAAATGTGGAACCTTGGAGTTGTGGCAATCCCTGGCTGGCAACTGGCGATGCCAACGATGCGATCCGCCAAAACACTTCAAAAACGGAAATTGACAGCTAGCCAACGTCCGATAAGATATGCGTAGGCTAGCAAACAACTATCCCGAAAGGCAAGGAAAATGAAGAAACGAAAGCGGAAGCCGGAAACTCTCAGCGAACAACTGCGAAAGATCATTCTCGGCGGCGATCTGAGCCGGTATGAGATTGCCAAGCGAAGCGGCGTTGACGCCAGCCAGCTTCATCGATTCGTGCGCGGAACCGGGCGACTGACGACGGCTAGCTTGGACAAAGTCGGCGCCGTGCTAGGCCTGCAATTCACGCAACGAGAGGAAAAATAACGATGGCATCAATTGGCAAAGACCCCGGCGGCCGGAAACGAATTCTGTTTGTGGCCCCGAATGGCAAACGCCGAACGATTCGGCTGGGCAAGCTATCCGTGCGGGCGGCTGAGGGCGTGAAGTTCCGCATTGAGCACCTGTTGGCGGCGAAGATTGCGGGCCATGCCATTGAGGCCGATACGGCGGCGTGGGTGGCAAGTCTGGAACCAAAGCTGGGCGGCAAGCTGGCGGTGGCGGGGCTGGTTGATTCGCCCGAAAGCAAGCGGGAAATAACGCTGGCGGAGCACCTGCAATCGTACTTCGACAAACGCACCGACGTGAAACCGGCCACGGCTATCAACTGGCGCCACACCAAGCGAAACCTCCTTTCCTTCTTTGGACCGGAACGCCCGCTGGCAAGTATTACCGCCGGCGATGCGAAGGACTTCGAGCGGTGGCTGGGAACATCGGCCGCCCGCGAAATGAGGTATTCCGAAGCTGACGCCGGCGAAGGGTTGGCGGAGAACACACGACGAAAACGCATCTGCAACGCGAAGCAATTTTTCCAAGACGCGGTCGACCGCGAAATTATCACTCGAAACCCGTTCATCAAATTGAAAGGGGCGGTCGGCCAAAACAGGAAACGCGATTATTTCCTCACTTCCGAAGATGCACAAAAAGTTTTGGACACCTGCCCGAATGCTCAGTGGCGATTGATATTCGCCCTTTCCCGGTTCGGCGGCTTGCGATGCCCGTCGGAGCACTTAGCCCTTACGTGGGAAGATATCGACTGGGCGGCGAACCGCTTCACTGTTCATTCACCGAAAACGGAGCACCACGAAGGCGGCGATTCGCGCGTTACTCCCCTCTTTCCGGAGTTGCGGCCCCACATGGAAGCGGTGTTCGACGAAGCCGAGCCGGGCACGAAATACGTTATCACCCAATATCGCGACGCCGGCCAGAACTTGAGAACGCAATTTCAGCGAATCATCAAGAGAGCCGGCCTATCACCCTGGCCGAAGCTGTTTCAAAACCTGCGGGCCAGCCGAGCGACCGAATTGGCCAGTGAACACCCGGCCCACGTTGCGGCGGCTTGGCTGGGCCATTCGACGCTAATTGCGAGCAAGCACTACTGGCAGATTACCGATGCCGACTTTGAGAAAGCTACCCTTGAAAAGCCACCTGAGAGGTGCGCGGCACAGAAAGCGGCACAGCAGGCGCACGTTTTGGCCCGCAAGGACTCGCAAGCGAAAACACCCGCGCATGAAAAAGCCCCGGAATTGCAGGGCTTTGCGTCGGAATGCGACACCCTGCAACCGGGGGGTGTGGGCGATACAGGACTCGAACCTGTGACGTCTACCGTGTAAAGGTAGCGCTCTAGCCAACTGAGCTAATCGCCCGGATAATCAAAACGGCGGCGCGGCGCCTCCAGCTGTAGAGGATACCGCTTGTTTGGAGCGTTCTTTAGTTTGGGGCGATTATCTCGAAATGTCAACGCCGCGGCGAAACTCTGGGCGTCGCCCGGTGGTAGTTTAGATAGACCGGCAATATCTCTATTTCGGCCTGGAATTACGTTTTGGCGACCGATGCTGCATGTCTTCCATTTTCGGTCGGGCGCCGAATTGCTCATCGGCCTGAAGTGATTTTTTTTGGGGCTGTTCGTTCGTCATGAAATTTTGGCTTAAATTATTGCTCGTGATATTGGTGCTTGGCGGCGGAGTTGCGGCCGCCTTCCAGCCCGCCATGAAGTATTGGAAAGCGCTTTATCGCACCAAGTACCGCACTGCCGAAGTGATTGAAGGCAAGCTGATTTCGGTGGTCAACTCCACGGGCGAAGTGAAGCCGGTGCTCAACGTGCAAGTGGGGTCGTTCGTGTCGGGGCCGGTTCTAGAGCTTTACGTTAATTTCAACGACAAAGTAAAAAAGAATCAGATTCTGGCCAAAATCGATCCTCGAATTTACGAGGCCAGCGTGGCGCGCGATCAGGCCATTTTGGCGACCCGCAAGGCCGATATTTCGAGAGTGGAGGCCCTGTTGCAACAGGCCAAGAACAACGAACGCCGCGCCCACACCCTGCAGGACGAAAACGAAGACTACATTTCCGAAACCGAGATGGATCAAGTGAAATTCAATCGGATGTCGCTCGAAGCCCAGTTGGATGTGGCCAAGGCTTCGGTCAAACAGGCGGACGCCAGCCTGGCGAATTCGAATGCTAACCTGGGCTATACCGAAATTCGTTCTCCGGTCGATGGCATCGTGATCAAACGATTCATCGATCCTGGCCAAACGCTGGCAGCGCAGTTCCAGGCGCCGCAGTTATTTACCGTGGCGCCCGAGATGGACGTAAAAATGCTTGTCTTTGCTTCGGTGGACGAAGCCGATATCGGCCTGATACGGGAAGCGAAGAAAGCGGGCCAGCCGGTTCGATTCACCGTCGACGCGTATCCCGACGACCTGTTCGAGGGCGTTGTTTCCGAAGTGCGTTTGAGCTCGGAATCGACCCAGAACGTGGTCACCTACCCGGTGGTGGTGGAAGCGCCGAACACCGAGATGAAACTTCTGCCGGGCATGACGGCCAGCCTTTCGTTTCAGATTCAAGTCCGGGAAGACGTGGTGAAAATTCCCAACGCGGCATTGCGATTTTATCCCGAAGAGAAGAAAGTGCGTAAGGAAGATCGGAAGATCTTGGAAGGCGCTTCGGCGTCGCAAGGCGACGACGACACCGGCGCCGACTTTCTTTCGGCCAGTGAAAAAGCGGAAGCCGGCCGCAAGCGGAATCGGCGGCACGTGTGGGTTGAAGATGGCGAGTTTTTACGCGCCATCGAAGTAAGAACCGGCATCAGCGACAGCCGTTTTACGGAGTTGGCGTCGGGCGAACTCAAAGTCGGCCAAAAACTGGTGACCGGAATCGACAACACGAAGTAAGGCGAAGAATAACGATGGGTTTTTTTGTCACGATTCGCATCGCGATACGGGCTCTGGTCAAAAACAAAATGCGCGCCGGGCTGACCGTGTTGGGGGTCGTGATCGGTATTGCCGCCGTCACGACAATGGTCTCGATCGGCGAGAGCGCCACGGCGCTGGTGCAAGGGCAGATCGAGAACCTGGGCACGAATGTGATCGTGGTCTTGCCGAAGGCGCATCGCGCGCGGGGCGTGCGGCAAGGCTTCACGCCCACCCTTCTGGCCGGCGATTCAAACGCCCTGACCGACGAGTGCGACGCCGTATTCGCCTCGACGCCAATCGTGGGAGCTTCGGCCCAACTGATCTACAGCAACAACAACTGCCGGCCCAAGGAAATGTTCGGCGTGGGCGTCGACTACCTCACGGTCAGAAACTGGCAGCTTCGCCACGGCGGGTTCTTCAGACCGCGCGACATCACCTCCGCCGCCAAGGTTTGCGTGATCGGCCGCACGGTGGTGGCGAAACTCTTTCAGACCACCAACCCGATCGGCGAAAAAATCCGCATCAAGAATATTCCCTTTCGCATCATCGGCGTTTTGGAAATGAAAGGCGCCAACATGGTCGGCGACGACCAAGATAACATCGTCCTGATGCCCTACTCAACCGTGCGAAAACGGCTGCAAGGTTCGTCGTTCGACAACGTCGATGCGATCATGGTCTCGGCGGTTTCGATGACATTGATGTCGGCGGCGCAGCAACAGATCAATCAATTGCTCATGGAGCGGCACGACATCCATCCCGGCGAGCGGGTCGATTTTGAAGTCCGCAGTACGACTGAAATCGCCAACATGGTGGGTATGGTCACGGGCACCATGACGGCGTTGCTGGCCGCGATTGCCGGCATTTCGCTTTTGGTGGGCGGGGTGGGCATCATGAATATCATGCTGGTTTCGGTGACCGAGCGCACGCGGGAGATCGGCATTCGGATGGCGGTGGGGGCCACTTCGAGTGATATCCTGCGGCAGTTTCTGGTGGAGTCGGTTATATTGTCGTCGGTCGGCGGCGTGATCGGCGTGACGATGGGCATCGGCGCTTCGACGGGTGTCACGATGTTGATCAATTCTTTTTCCTCGGGCAGCGATTGGCCGATCGTGGTTTCGTATCCGGCGGCGATCGGCGCCTTGGTGTTCGCCGCGGCGGTAGGCGTTTTTTTTGGCTATTACCCCGCCCGCCGCGCCAGCCAACTCGACCCGATCGACGCGCTACGGTATGAGTAGGCTGTCGCGACTTGCCCAACGGATTTGGGCGTGCTCTGCCGACCACATCTCCTTTCGGCGCGTTTCACGATCGTGCTGCGCACTCTACAATGACGCCTTCTATAAATCGGGGTTTACGCGAAAGCGAAGAAAGACAACCGAGTAATGGCGAAACCGCTTTCATGGAATGAAATCCGTAGCCGGGCGGTTGCCTTCAGCAAGGAGTGGGGCGGTGAAACTCGCGAACATGCCGAGGCCAAAACATTTTGGGATGCATTCTTCAAGGTGTTTGGACTGACGCGTCGCCACGTCGCCAGCTTTGAGGAGCCTGTCAAGAATCTGGGCGGCAACTATGGATTTATTGACCTGTTTTGGAAAGGCCAACTTCTTGCGGAGCATAAAAGTCGCGGTAAAGATCTTGGCAAGGCACACGCACAGGCGATGGATTATATCCAGAGTTTGCAACGTGAGGGACGCGGTGATGAAGCTCCCCGGTATGTGATCGTCTCGGATTTCGCCCGCATGGCGATCCACGATTTGGAGGAGGGAGCCACCGTTACTTTTCCGCTGGCCGAACTCCACGCGAATGTCAATCATTTCGGATTCATCCCCGGCTACAAACAACACAAATTGGAGCCGGAAGACCCAATCAATATTAAGGCCGTCCAGATCATGGGCGACCTGCACGACGCCCTGGAAGCGGGCGGATACTCCGGACATGAGCTAGAGCGGCTGTTGGTGCGAGTTTTGTTCTGTCTGTTCTCTGAAGATACCGGCATTTTCGAGCGGAACGCCTTCCAGCTCTTTCTCGAAAATCATACCCACCCCGACGGGACCGACCTGGGTCCGCAACTCGCACAGTTCTTTCAAGTGCTGAACACGCCGGAAGGCGCGAGGCAAACGAATCTTCGTGAGGAACTGGCCGACCTGCCGTACGTCAACGGCGAACTTTTCGCGGAGCGGCTTTCGTTTGCGGCCTTCAACCGCGACATGCGGAATCGGCTTCTCGCCGCCACGCATTTCGACTGGAGCCGCATCTCGCCGGCTATTTTCGGGGCGCTGTTTCAGGCGATTATCGAACCTGCCGAGCGCCGGCAAATCGGCGCCCATTACACCAGCGAACGTGACATCCTAAAAGTCATCGGCCCGCTGTTTCTGGACGCCCTCCAAGCCGATTTGAAAAAAGCCGGGCGAGACAAAAACAAACTGCGAAAACTGCACCAGCGATTGGAGCGCATGCGGTTGCTCGACCCGGCATGCGGCTGCGGCAACTTTTTGGTCGTCAGTTACCGCGAACTGCGACTGCTGGAATTGGAAATTGTCCGACGATTATTGAAAGGACAACAACTGACCGATATCGGCGCCATTATCAAGCTCGACGTGAGCCAAATGTACGGCATTGAAATCGAAGAGTGGCCCACCAGAATTGCCGAAGTGGCCATGTGGCTGATGGACCACCAAATGAACCAGATGATCAGCCGGGAATTCGGCGAGTACTTTGTTCGGCTGCCGCTGATAAGCAGTCCTCATATTTACAACGGCAACGCTTTAACGACCGACTGGAACGACATCCTGCCCGCCAGCGAGTGTACGCATGTTTTGGGCAACCCGCCGTTTAGCGGCGCGAAATATCAAATCAAACGGCAACGCACGGAAATCGATGAAGTGAGCGGCCACATAAAGAATTCCGGCCTGTTGGACTACGTAACGGGTTGGTATTTCAAGGCTTCGGAATACATTCAGGGCCGCGACATTACCGTCGCCTTTGTGTCGACCAATTCGATTTCCCAAGGAGAACAAGTGGGAGTTCTGTGGGGAGAACTCTTCCGGAAATACGGCGTTTCCATTCACTTCGCACACCGAACCTTTGCTTGGGAAAGCGAAGCCAGAGGCATGGCCCATGTGCATGTTGTCATCGTGGGGTTTGGAGCGAAGCCAGCGAAACAGCGGTTGCTGTTCGACTACGAAACCATTCGCGGCGAACCGACGGGCGTCGCGGTTGCGAACATTAGTCCCTATTTGGTTGAAGGGCCGGATGTGACCGTGACCAACAGGTCTGGCCCGCTATGCGCCGCTCCGGAAATCGGCATCGGCAACAAACCCATCGACGATGGAAACTACTTGTTTACCGATGAAGAGAAGGAACAATTCGTTCAGCAAGAGCCTGCCAGCGAACCGTTCTTCAAGCGTTGGTATGGCTCCAGGGAATTCATCAACCGTTCGCCCCGCTGGTGCCTTTGGCTCGGCGATTGCCAGCCCAACGAACTTCGAGCGATGCCTTTCGCGCTAAAACGTATCGATGCGGTCCGCAAGTTTCGCCTGGCCAGCAAGAGTGCTCCCACGCGGAAATTGGCCGATCAGCCGACCCGCTTTCACGTCCATAACATGCCCACGGGGGATTACTTATTGATCCCGGAAGTATCGTCCGAACGTCGCCGTTTCATTCCCATGGGGTTCATGGGGCCGGACGTACTTTGCAGCAATCTTGTGAAACTGATGCCGCACGCGACGCTTTATCACTTCGGCATGCTTAGTTCAACGATGCACATGGCCTGGGTTCGGAGCATCGCCGGCCGTCTTAAATCAGATTATCGCTACTCCGCCAAGTTGGTTTACAACAACTACCCTTGGCCGCAAAAAGTGAGCGACAAAAAGCGGCAAGCCGTGGAAGACGCCGCTCAAGCGGTGCTGGATGCCCGCGAAGCGCACCCCGACGCAACCTTGGCCGACCTCTATGATCCGCTCTCCATGCCGCCGGATCTTACCAAGGCCCACACCCAACTCGACCGCACGGTTGACCGCTGCTACCGCTCGCAGCCGTTTCCCAATGAACGGAATCGAATCGAATACCTTTTCATGCTGTACCAGCAGCTCACCGCCCCGCTGATTCCAGCGAAAAAGGGCCGGTAAGATGCGACGTGCGTCTTCGCCAACCGCTGCGCTCCCTTTACGGTTCGGCCTTCTTCCGAGACAATGCGCTGGTTTCCGGGCGGTAGTTTCAGGTTATTGGGTGGATGAAAGAGGTGAGCATGTCGAATGCGAAATCGACACAAGAGACGGACGATGTCCTACAGCAGCCGTATGTAGCGCAGGTGCATGACGTCGACCCTCTCGAAACGGCGGAGTGGGTGGAATCGTTGGAGTATGTGCTGAGCAGTCGCGGCGGCGAACGGGCGAAATACCTGCTTTCGGTGCTGGAAGCGCGAGCGCGGCGGGCGGGCGTCGAACTGCCGATCGCCTCGAACACGCCGTACATCAACACGATTCCCGCCTCCAAGCAGCCGCCGTATCCTGGCGATCGAGAGCTCGAACGCCGCATTAAGAGCATCATTCGCTGGAACGCGATGGCCATGGTGACCCGCGCCAACAAGCGGTTCGATGGCTTGGGAGGACACATCTCGACGTTCGCATCGTCGGCCACGCTGTACGAAGTTGCCTTTAACCACATTTTTCGCGGCCGGGGCGACGACGGCTACGATGGCGACCAAGTGTACTTTCAAGGTCATGCGTCGCCGGGTATTTACTCCCGGGCTTTCGTGGAAGGGCGGCTGTCGGAAGAAAACCTCGATAATTTCCGCCGCGAACTGCAACCGGCGCCCGGCCTGTCTTCGTACCCGCACCCCTGGTTGATGCCCGAATTTTGGGAGTTTCCCACGGTTTCGATGGGGCTGGGGCCGATCATGGCCATCTATCAGGCTCGTTTCAATGAGTACCTGCTCGACCGGGGTCTCAAAGACACTTCGCGGCAACGTGTGTGGGCATTCTTGGGCGATGGCGAATGCGATGAACCCGAAACGCTGGGCGCCATTACTCTGGCGGCGCGCGAAAAACTCGACCACCTCACCTTCGTCATCAATTGCAATTTGCAACGGCTCGATGGACCGGTGCGCGGCAACGGCAAAATCGTTCAAGAGCTCGAAGCGTTGTTTCGCGGCGCGGGTTGGAACGTGGTCAAGGTGCTCTGGGGCGACGACTGGGACGCCCTCCTGAAAAAAGATAAAACCGGGTTGTTGGCAAAACGCATGGGTGAGGTGGTCGATGGCCAATACCAAAAATACACTACGATGCCCGGCGCCTATATTCGCGAACACTTCTTCGGCAAATATCCTGAACTGCTGGAGCTTGTCAAAGACTACACCGACCGCAAACTCGAAACGATGCGCCGCGGCGGGCACGACCCTGAAAAGGTGTATGCGGCGTACCGCGCTGCCGAAGAATGCCGGGGCAAGCCGACGGTCATTTTGGCGAAAACGATCAAAGGCTACGGTTTGGGCGAAGCGGGCGAAGGCCGCAACGTGGCCCACAACCAGAAGAAGCTGAACGAAGAGGAGTTGCTGGAGTTTCGCAGCCGCTTCGGCATTCCGATTTCCGACGAAGATGTCGCCCAGGCGCCGTTTTATCGGCCATCAAACGACAGCCACGAAATGCGCTATGTGCGTCAGCGGCGCGAAGCGCTCGGCGGCTCGTTGCCCTCTCGCTCAAACGCGGCGCCCACGATGGTCGTTCCCTCGTTGGACGACTACCAGGAATTTCTGGCCGGCGGCGGCGACAAACCGCTTTCCACCACCATGGGGTTTGTGCGCCTGCTCATGAAGCTCTGTCGCGATAAAAACATCGGCCGGAACATCGTGCCTATTGTTCCCGACGAAGCCCGCACCTTCGGCATGGAGGGCATGTTTCGGCAGGTTGGCATCTACGCGCATGCCGGGCAACTCTACGATCCGGTCGATTCGGACCAAGTGCTCTATTACAAGGAAGCGCAAGACGGCCAAATTCTGGAAGAAGGTATTACCGAAGCCGGTTCGATGTCGTCGTTCAACGCCGCCGGTACGGCCTACTCGCAGCACGGAATCAACATGATTCCCTTCTTTGTTTACTACTCGATGTTCGGCTTCCAACGCATTGGCGACCTCATTTGGGCCGCCGCCGACATGCGCGCCAAGGGCTTTCTCATCGGCGGCACGGCTGGCCGCACCACGCTCAACGGCGAAGGGCTGCAACACCAAGACGGCCACAGTTTGCTGAACGCCATCGCCTTTCCCACCGTGCGCGCCTACGACCCGGCCTACGCTTACGAAACCGCTGTGATCGTGCTCGATGGCCTGAAAAAACTTTACCAAGACGGCGAGACGGCCATCTACTATCTTACCGCCCAGAACGAAAACTATCTGATGCCGCCGATGCCCTCAGGCGTGGAGGAAGGCATCGTGCGCGGCATTTACAAATGCAACGCCCTCCAAGCTTCTGGGCCGAACCAGGTGCAACTCTTCGGCAGCGGCGCTATTCTTCGCGCCGCGCTCGCCGCACAGGAAATCCTCGCCGAGAAATACGAAGTTTCCAGCAACGTGTGGAGCGTCACCAGTTACGGACAGCTCCGCCGCGACGCACAAGAATGCGCCCGCTGGAATATGTTGCATCCCGAACAGCCGCAACGAACATCGTATTTGGAGCAAGCCTTGGAGGGGCAAGAGGGTCCGTTTGTCTCGGCGACCGATTACGTTCGCGCGGTGGGCGAGCAAATCGCACCCTGGATTCCCGGCGATTATTTTGCCCTGGGCTGCGACGGCGTGGGACGCAGCGAAACGCGGGAAACGCTACGGCGCCATTTTGAAGTTGACGCGGAGTTCATCACGCTGGCGGCTTTGCATCGTCTCCACGTGCAAGGGCGTTTCACGGCCGAAAAACTCGCCCAAGCCATACAAGAGTTCGGCGTCGATCCTGAAAAAGCAAGCCCCTTGTATGCCTGATCGCGGTTATTCCTCGCATGGTTGAAAACGACACCATTCGTCGTTGAACGGCAGAGTGGCCCATCGCGACTTTTCGGCGGCGGGTTCTCTTGGAAGTAGCGGCGGCTCTTCCTGCTCTTACTCATAAATCGCGCTCCTTTTTTGCATGTCCATTTCTTGCCCGTGCAAGAACGACGATGCTAACTTAGCACCGTCGCCGCCCCACTCTCGCTGATGCGTTATAGCCGAACATCCTGATAACCATAACCGTTCAGCAACCGCTAAGCTTGCGCCTAATTGAATATGCTAGAACAGCCATGCAAGACTCGGTGTTCCAATCATCTAGAGAACTACTGAATCCTCTCGGGAGAAGCAAAACTTGTAACCGTTCATTGCGCCAAGAAGCTCGTAAAAGGAGGATATCTATGAGAAGTTAAGATTGAAACCTTTTATCGGAGCCTTCACGGGTGAG
>QIKY01000206.1 GCA_003233175.1 Planctomycetaceae bacterium
GACCCTGCCGGTTGTTGTTTGATGACTTGGCCGGATTCGTCGTACCAGGTGTTGTCGGTGAGGGCGTTGCCGACGGCGCCGGTGGCGGGATTGACGGCGTGGCGAACGGTTTGGTAGGCGCGGCCCCGATCATCGTATTTGGTTTCGCCGCGAGCCACGAGATTGCCGGCGGCGGTGGTGTTGTACTGTTCGCTCTTGGTGATGCGGTCGAGATTATCGTAATAGGTTTTTTGGTAGAGATCGAGTTCGCCGTCGGTGGCGATGCGGCGTCCGCGAAAGTCGTACGAATGCGTGGTGATGCGGGTGGTCATGAGATTTTTTTCCGTGCAGGTTTTTTTATTGTTGGGTAATGGGTGGAGTTTGTAAAGGTTTCAAACGGTTTGTAAAAATGACTCCCTCTAGGGCCCCCTTGGCAAGGGGGAGGAAGTGAAGGCAAGGGGGAGGATAGGGAAGGGAGTCGGTTTTTTGTTGTCCGAAAGGACCCCTGGGGTGAAAGATGCGTTCCTGGAAGTCTCTCGACTTCAGCTTCGGTGATGAGCTTTTCGGGACGCATGCGGTTCACTCCCAGGGGTCCGTGGAAAGTAGGGAAGGAAAGTGGAAGACGGTAAAGCACGCTGAAGCGTGAACTCCAACGGTGGGGACTAGCTGACGTATTGGGTTTGTTTGGTGAGGAGGTTGTCGCCTCCGCCGGTGGCGTTGTCGAATTCGAGTTCGCTGACGAGCACCATGTTGTTGCCCTGGGCGCCGCCGCCGGTGGGGTCGGAAGCGGTGGCGGAGGCGTCGTTCGTGCCGATGTACGTTTTCACGGCGTTGCCGCGAGCATCGAACACCGTGCGGGTGATCGTGCCGCCGGGCGATTTGGCCATGTTCTGGCGGTTGAGCGAGTCGAAACCAAACGTGGTTTGATCGTAGTTTGTTCCCGCACTGCCTTCGCCGGTGGCGGGAATGGTGTGATAGACGCGCTGGGATGTTTGCTGGCAGCAGCCGCTGTACTGCGTGGTCGACCAACGCACGTACGACGACTGGGCGAACGCATCAGACGCCAGCAGCTTGCCGCTGGTGGAAGCCCGCGTGGCTTGGATTTGTTCGAGCGTGCGCCCGGCGCTATCTTGCTTGCTGATGCCGACCGGGTTGACCAGCGTGAAGGTGGTCCAACCGGCGCCGGTGGCGTAGCCTTGGGCGGAGCGCTGTTGATGATTGACGTCGTCGTGGATGGTCCAGGATGCGCGGCGGACGCTGGTCGCCGCGCCGTTGAGGTCGACGGTGTGGGCTGGGCCCAGAGTTTGGGTGGCGCGGCCGAAGTCGTCTATTTCATGGTCGGTGACCAGATGGGCGCCGCCGCCGGTGGGCGTGATCCAACCGAGAGGTTCATTGCCGACGAGGGTGGTGTCGACATCTTCAATGGTTTGGAGCAGCGCGCCGGTGCGGATATCGTACTGGTTGTAGCTGATCACGCCCAACGCATTCATCGACCACGTGGGGTTGCCGTATTCATCAAAGATCTGTTTGGTTGTTGGCGAAATGCCGGAGCCGTTTTGGCTGGTCGGCACGGCGGGGGGCGTGGCGGTTTGTTGGAGGACCTGCGTGGTATTGAGGTGGTAGGTGTAATCGTACGCGGTGATGAGTTTCTTGGTTTGGTCGGTGTCAGATGGATAGACCGTTTCCTGGGAGGCGCGGTACACCGTCACGCCTCCGATTGAGCCACCGCCGGATAACGAGGAACTAGAGCTTGAACTTGAACTCGATACGCCGCTGCTTGCCGTAACGGACGTGTACTCTAATTCCCGCAACTTGATTTCGGCGCCCTGTTCGCCCTGCTTGATGGATTCCAGCGTGACTTCGCCAGACGCCGCATCGCGCTGGAAGAGGTGGATTTGGCCGGCCGTGTTGTTCAGGTATTGGTACAACCCTGCGGATTCGTTGAGGAGGTCGGCCTTGGTTTCATCGTAGCCCGAGATGGCCGCAGGCGAAGCCTGCATGACGGCGGCGAATTTTGCGTCGTACTCGGTGAAGTTAGACCACTTTTCCGTTCCAGATTGGAAGACATCCAACATGGTTTGACCGGCGTAGTTCATGTAGGTGATGGTTTTGGCGCCGTCGGAGCGAGTTTCGGTGGTTTTGTATCGCCAATTGTTGGGGCCATCGGCGAAAGCGCTCTGTTCGTAGGTGAAGGTGCGTGCTTCGGCGCCCCCGCGCAACTCGACTCTCGATACTTTGCTGGCGGCGTCGTACTCCAAATATTGGTCGGCGTAATCGGCGACTTGGGCTTCAGTGGCGGTGAGCGGATCGGTCACGCCGGGGTCGTTCGTTAGATCGTCATACGCGCCGGGGCCAAGCACGTATTTGAGGCGGGGCTCCGCAGGGACGGTGAGCAAACCGCCGCCGCCCAGCGATGCTGAGGAGGAAGAGGAAGAAGAAGAAGAACTCGCTACGCTTTCTTTGTAGTAGATGTAATAAGAGACGCCGGTATTTTTCCAAGCGGCGCCGTCCCATACTTGCGAAGTGGCTGTTTGCAGATCGCCCGTTTCGCCAAATGAATTTCCGGCGCCGTAGTAAGTATAATTTGACTTGGCAACCTTGGTTAAAGACGAACCCTGCACAAGCGTGATGCTGTTGAGTTGAGGGAAATAGATGGGATTGCCGTTACCGTCAACCGTTGCTTCATAATCGAATTGGAGTTCCTCGGTTTTGGAGACGCTGCCTTCTTGGTAAGTGCGACGGATCGTGACTGGATTGAAGGAGTTGGCGGCAATGCTCGCCAACTCAATGACGTTTTTACCGCCGGCATCGGTGAACTTCTGAAAAACGCCGAGCGTGTTAAATTGGTAGACGTCGCCATTGACGAGTTTCATTCTGAAGTTATTACATCCCGCATCGACACCGCAGACGAAAGGGTCTTGGCAGAGCGTGGCGCATTGATCGAATGTGGGAGCAAAAACTCCATCGGATTTATTGTCAAACCAGTAAAGTTTTCCTTGCAAGCCGACCACAGCAACGCGAGCGCAGTTATCGGTGTAGGCCAGATAAGGCCATTCCTGGAAGCCCCAATTATTTCCCGCGCCGATGTCGGGACCGCCAGCCATAAAATGTCGCACCACGCTGAGCCCCGCCCCGGGAATGTCGAACTGCGACAAAACAGGCCAGCCGTTTCGCGGGTCGACCCCGCTGCTGCACGTTCCGCCGAAACATCCTCCTCCCGACGCCGGGCAGTCACAGGCCGCCAGCGGATCGGGGAGAGAAAAAATGTCTGCGGGTGTTTCGATATTCGCCAAAATCGCTTCAGAAATGGCCATGATTGGATCCTATTAGTGACATTGGTTTTGTAGTGGTGTTATGAAGAACAGAGCTTCAGGTTTGCCTGATGATTGCCCCAACCGAGTCACGATTTCCGCTGGTAAATATGTACGGTCGGACGCGTTGCAGGAGCTTATGTGAAATGTCGGTGTGGAAGATGAAAATGTGATCGACGCAGAACATGGCGGCGTGATGTGCTTGGCAGATGGCGGGGCGAGTGGTCCACAGCGAGCGGTTTAACCGCATCCCGCTTGATTTGTCGGCACTTCAGAAAAAGTAATTGTGACCGTCCCTCCTAGGCATGGAGGCTCACAAGCAATTGGGGGAGTGGGGCCAGCCACTACAGTTCCTTTGAATACGGCTGTGAACGGCTTTAGGCATGACATAGATTCCAGCGTCAGTTCCTCAATAAAGCAGTTTCCTGATTGCGCTGTCGTAATGATTATGTGGGCTCCCTCTGAATCACAGAACATTTGAACTTCGTTCTGCTGAACACAGCCGCTGTCTCCTAGAACGAGATCCGCAGGAGAAAAGTCCGGGCAATCTCTGCCGGTCACGATGAACACTCCGGTCAGCTTGTCGCCTTGTGGATCTACCAGTTCAACGCAGATATCAATTCCTTCGTCATGCAAATCTCGAAGGCGTGAACAACGGCACGTACAATCACAACAACAATTTAGAGGGTTCTTTCCCATCTTTATGTTCCTAGCTATCTGTTACAGTACGATCTGGGATAAACGCGCAACGGGCGCGGCATACTTGCTACGAGTGGGGTGAAATTCATGTGTCGAACCGAAGCCGGGCCCTAACGTTAGTCAGCCACGGCCGCCAGCAGGCTATTCGGACGCATGTGGAGAGTCGTCCATGGACTTATTACTGGATTCAATGAGTGCGGGCCACTTGTTGAGGGGACATCTGAACGCCCGCCCTTTTGCTTTTAGCGAAAGTCGGCATCCGCACTTCATGCATCGATTGTCTTGTCGTTGATCGCAGGCGTCACAAATCGCCAAGCGAGCGCCGTACTCTTCTTTACTAGCGGTTTTGAAGCCGTCCGCGGCGAATTCCGCCAACGCTTGTGCAAGGTTCCATGTTTGCCGGGACAAACTTGGCGGATGTCGGGGGCCATCGTCGGATGGCGTATTTGGAGGCGGCGACATGAACGTGATCCTTTTGGTGAAAATCGAATTCCGTGTTTTGATGATCGAGGGAGCAAGACGTGTGGAGCGTTTGTTTCGTGGACCTAAAAGTGGCGATCTCGCGTTTTTTCATCTCCGCACTTTGTCGGCGCCTTGCGTTTTCGACTGGCACGACTCCGTACAACAGGTCGTCGCCGGGCCTTTTGGTTTTGGTCGCGACAGATGCGCCAGAATCTCCGTTGTGGAAACACCTTCGACACAGCCGACGGCCAGCGCTTGGCCGCCGTTGGTTTCTATGATTTCACGGCCGATGATTGTCTCGGGAAAGTTTGCATTTCCCTTGGCGAGGATGTCGGGCTGAATGCGTTCGAGAAGTTCGTGCGGCGTATCGGCGTCGAATGTGAATACATGATCAACACAGGCCAGTGCGCAGAGCATGGCGGCGCGATGTTCTTGGGAGATGATGGGGCGCGTGGGGCCTTTGAGTCGGCGCACGCCGGCGTCGCTGTTGATGGCCACGATCAATACATCACCCAGCGACTTGGCTGCTTGCAAGTGCGAGACGTGGCCGACATGCAACAGATCAAAGCAGCCGTTGGCCAACACGACGCGGCGTCCAGCCGCACGATGTTCCGCCGCCAATGCGGCAATTTCGTTCTCGGTCGTGAGTTTATCGCTCGCGGCGGACGGCGTTTGCAGCGAATTTGAATGGAGGTCGGCGTGTATCTCTGGCCAACTCACAGCCGCCACGCCCAGCCGTTCGACTTGAATTCCCGCGGCCGCATTGGCCAATGCGAGCATCTGGCGGAGGCTCACTTTTCGCGCATGGCCGATTCCCAACAACGCCAGTACGGTATCGCCGGCGCCGGTCACGTCGCATATCTCGCGCTTCTTCGTGGGAAGATGGAAGGCCGAACCCTCCGGCGGCGCACAGACCATTCCGTCGCGGTCGAGCGTGATTAACACCGACCGCACGCCGGCTTGATCGCGCAGGGCGACGGCCGCAGATAACGCGTCGTCGATGGTGTTGATAGCGCGTCCGCTGGCAAGAGAAGCCTCCGTGCGATTGGGCGTGAGCATATCGGCGCCGTGGTATTGGTGGAGATCAACGCCTCGCGCAGGATCGACAATCAGCGGCAGTTTGTTTTCTTTTGCAGCGGCGATACCCGCCTGAATCACCGCCGGCGTACAAACGCCCTTGCCGTAATCAGAAATCAAAATCGCTTGGCATTCTTGCGAGGCGGCGCGTATCGATTGCCCGATTGCTGTTTCAAGCTTCGGCGAGAGCGGCGTGCGCTGTTCATCATCGACGCGCAAAATCTGCTGGGCGTCTTGGCGATCGCTTTGTCCCAAAAACCGTTCCTTGAGCGACGTGGGGCGCTCGGCATCGCGCAGAACCAAGGAACTTTGCATGTTGGATTGATCGAGCAACCGGCGCACCGTCGCGGCGCGGGAATCGTTTCCTAGCACGCCGGCCAACATCACCTCCGCGTCCAATCCGCTCAGCAATTGGGCCACGCTGGCCGCGCCGCCCAAACGATGTTCGCTCTTCGTGCGGCGCAGTACGACCACAGGCGCTTCGGGGCTGATGCGTTCGGCGCGGCCCCATGTGTAGCGGTCGAGAAGAATGTCGCCCACGACCAGCACCCGCTGCGCACCGCAGCGCTGCATCTCGATGTTATCAGTTGGCATCAACCGGCTCCTGCAAAAGAATTCACGGGCGTGGGCCTCTTGCAAACTCTTATGCAGCGACCGCGAAAGCAAATCCCAAATAATTTATTGAGAGTTCACGCTTCGGCGCGTTTTCCAGCCGGAATTACAAGACGACGCACGCTGAAGCGTGAACTCCAACGGCGCGGAAAACACGCGAAAGCGTACACTTCAGCCGCCTAGCAATGGGCCGTATGCGCCGGCAACTTGCGGCGTAGCTGACGCCGAGCCTTTTGCAGAAGGCGATAGGTGTTGGTTCGGCTGGAGGAAATCGTGCGGGCGATTTCATCCACCGGCACGCTCTGCATGTGCAATTCCACGACTGTGCGAAGCGGCTCCTGTAAGTCTTCGATGGCGGCGTGGAGATCCAACTTGGCGTCGGACCGGGCTTGCTCGTCGGGCGTGATCAAAAGCGGCGCTTGGTCGAAGTTGACGAAACAGACGCGCCGCAAACGCCGGGCGGCCTGCCGGCAGTCGTTCGTGATGATTGTTCCCAACCAGCCGGGAAACGAACTCTCCGTCCGCGAGATATCGTAATTCAAATCGGGCAGACGCTCCAACTTCCGAGCCAGCAGGAGCATGGCGTCTTGGGCGATGTCTTCCTCCCAAGGCGCCAGCCGAGGGTCGCGACGCACCAAGCGCGCGGCCACGCGTTGCAACTCCCGCCGGCACCAAGGGTGGTCGACGAACAGCGCCCAGCGTCGGCGGTAGTTCGGCGCAGCGCCTTCGTCCTGCATGGCCCGCAGAAACTTTCGTCGCAGGTCTCGCCAATCGGCTGAAGCGGCGGGAGTGCTATCGTTTTCAATCAATGTCATCTCGCTCCTTGCTTGCGGTCGACGACCATTGTGTATCGAGGCATGACCTGCAAACATTGCGCCATGCCGCATGTCTGGCCTCCAGCAGCGGCCCGGCGTCGACGTAATCGCGAGCTATATAACACATTGCAAACATCTATTTTTCCGACGCCCCCCGAGCGGTCTTGCAATTTATTCCAACGCGAGTGAAACTAAAGCCGTTCTCAACAACGATCATCCGGCATGGACGAACAAAGATGTCGCAACCTCCACGGAACGCCCAACCTGCCGAGCAGCCAATGAATAGCGCCAAAGTGCAAGCCTTGGCGGAGGCCTTGAATCGGACGCCGCCGCAGCATCGCGACGAGCGCTTGGCGCCCGAAGTGGACGAAAGCTTGTTGCAAGGACTGGCCCGGCGCGAGTTCAGCGGCGAAGCCGCCCGCACGCTGCATCGTCTGGTCGACGCGTACGCCAGTTGGGGCGAAGCGTATCGGCGGATCTTGTTGGCTGAAACCGCGGAGCGCAAGCTCGACATCGACCATTCCTGATCGCCGCCTCCCATGGCCATTGCCGCTCGCGATTGAAAATGGCGATTTTTTTCGTAACCGCGCGACGTACAAACAGAGCGCCATCGTGGCTCTCCTTCTCGATGGGTGACATTGGGTTTCGCAACGCGCCCATCAGACGGATTGAATACCACCAATCACGACAATACTTCGCATGCATCGTCGTGGCGATGTTTCCAGTCGTCTGAGCAAAAAGGGCGTTCCACCCGCCGAAGGTGGACAAAGAATCAAGGAGTCTTGGCTCCAAGGGCTGTTCGTCTGTTCGCCAGACAACTGCGGCCGGCTCCTGCCGAATCGGGATCACACGCCAGAATCAATTCCGTCTGCGCCGCGAAGACCAAAAAAACCCAGCGGCGGCCCGTCAGTATCTATACAAATGAACACTACTGCAAGCCTTCGGGCAAACAAAATGTTTTCGCCGTTTTTCCCAGATTTCGCGAAACGTGAAGACGCTGGAAGCATAGTGATTTTCAGAAAAGCGACAGGCAACGCGTCCATCGCCAATCGGAAAACACGAAAGAAAACGGCGCCGTGCAAAAACTCATCCTCACCAGTTTTCAAAGTCCGGGCGATGTCGTCATGCTCACCGCGGCGGTCCGCGACCTGCACGCGGCGCATCCTGGAAAATTCCAAACCGATGTGCGAACTTCGGCCGATGCGCTGTTCGAGTACAATCCCCACATCACCCGTCTTGCGAATGGCGACAAAGAGGCTCGCACGCTGCCGATGCACTACCCGTTGATCCATCAGAGCAACCAGCGTCCTTACCACTTTCTGCATGGATACCCGCAATATCTGGAACAACAACTGGAAATCAGAATTCCTCTCACGCGATTCGCGGGCGACATCCACCTCTCGCGGCAAGAACAGCAGTCGCCACTCGACTGCGGAGTCGCGGAATTGCCAGGGCGGTTCTGGATCATCGTGGCCGGCGGCAAGTACGACTTCACCGCCAAGTGGTGGAACCCTGAATACTACCAGCAGGTGGTCGAGTACTTCGTAGGCAAGATTCAATTTGTGCAGTGTGGCGAGGCGGGGCACTGGCATCCGCCGCTGAAGAGCGTGGTCAATCTGGTTGGCCAGACAAGTCTGCGGCAGTTCATCCACCTGATGCACTTCGCCGAAGGTGTTTTGTGCCCCGTGACTCTGGCCATGCACTTGGCTGCGGCTGTGCCCACATCCGCCGGACAGCCCAAGCATCGCGCGGCGGTCGTGGTGGCCGGCGGACGTGAGCCGCCTCATTGGGAGGCCTATCCCCACCATCGGTTTTTGAGCAACGTCGGTTCGTTGTCGTGCTGCGCCGAAGGCGGCTGCTGGCGCTCCCGCTGCCAAAAAGTTGGCGATAGCGATGAGAAAGATCGCCGCAACACCTGCGAGCAGCCGGTTCCCTTGACCGATGCCCTGAGCATCGCCCGTTGTATGCAGATGATTACGCCCGCCGACGTGATTCGCCAGATCGAAACTTATTACGACGGCGGAGTTTTGTCGTACTCCACAATTTGAATTTTCCATTCTCGGCTGCTCCTAACGGTGGGCGGCAAAGTGCGTTCCGAATCCCCCAACAGAAAATGCCAATCTCGATCGAAAGAGACACATGAACACATCAGCCGCCGCCAGCGCGCGTCGCACCAACCAAGCGAAACAAAAAATCAGCGTCAAGTTCCACCACGGCCTGGGAGACTGCGCGTACTTCGCACATTTGATTCCGCTTTACACCCGACGCGGCTACGAAATCGAAGTCGAATGCCCGCCCGATAAAGCCCTACTCTTTCGGGCGGCGGGCGCCGGCGTGATTGAACATGCCGAGAGCGAACACGCATGGGGTTATCCGCCGGGCGACACGCATGTCGGCCAAGGAAAATTCTGGCAGGGCAGCAAGATCGGGCACAATATTTCGGAGCGCCCGTTGCCAAATATCGGCGACGAAGCCGAGCTTTGGCAAGAACTCCGCGACACTCGAATCGATATCCAATCGCATCTTACGCCTCAAGCCATCGAGACGGCGCGAAGTTACCTCGCGCCGCTACGCCCGCCAATCGTGCTCTTGCACACCAAGGGCAATACCGCGCAGCAGCGCAAAAGCCTGCCGGACGCAATCGCACTCAACTTTTACAAGTCGTTGATTGATCGATTCGACGGAACGCTGGTGTTGCTCGATTGGGACAACCGCGTTCCCCGCTTGGCTTCGTATCGCGTTCGCCATCTGGACGATCTTGGCCGCTGCCCGTTGGACGTCCTGCTGGCCCTGATGACACGGGCTGACTTAATGATCGGCGTCGATAGCGGACCGCTCCACGCCGCGCGCTTCACCAACACCCCTACCGTGGGGCTCTGGATGCCGGGCCATTATCCAACGACCTACTCGCTTCCGCGAAACGAACAGCTCAACGTCGTGCTGGCCGAACCGACCCGGCAATGGAACCGCTACAAACGCATTCCCTGGAATTTGTACGAACATCCAGGCGATATATACAACGCGGAGATTCTCGCCGAGATATGCGAAAAGATGTTGGCGGCGCCGCGGTACTTACCCGCCGAGCGAATCGGCGCCGACGTACAACTGCAACAGTTTGTTTTGCAGTACTGCCGAGGAGAAAGAGGTAATTCGCTTTCATCGTATTCTGATCGCCACCGCAGTTTCGACGTCCTGCTGAAAGAGACGTCCCGACGGTTCACCGCGCCGACGATCGTTGAAACCGGCACGATTCGCGCCGAAGAAGATTGGGGCGGCGCAGGCTTCTTTACCTATCTGGCGGGAGCCTTCCTAACGCCTCAGGGAGGACGCCTGCATACGGTCGACATCAACCCCGAGAGCTGTCGCTTCGCCCGACAATGGACGCAAGTTTTCGGAGAAACAGTACAGGTCCATCAAGAAGATTCCGTGTCGTTCCTCCAAAATTTTCCCGACCCGATTGATGTGCTGTTTTTAGACTCACTGGATACCACCGAACCAGCCCATGCCGAACACGGCTTGCGGGAAGTTCAAGCCGGCTTGTCCAAGCTGCATGAAAAAAGTTTGATCGTCCTCGACGACACGCCCTGGAACGCCGGCGCCTTCGTGGGGAAAGGGGCCCTTGCGGTTCCTTGGTTGTTGGAGCGAGGCTGGAAGATCGGCTACGCCGGTTACCAAGTCGTGCTCTGGAAGAAATAGCAGCGACGATTGCCTGCAAATCACGACCTTCTTTTGAACCTTGTGCCTTCCCTCGATTTTTGCACCAGTCTAAGTTCGTCTTTCGCACTTATGCAGCGAGTGCGATCAGGTATTTCAGGGGCTTGAGTAATTTATGAACAGCCGGTGGAATCCCGGGTGTTAATAAATATGCCTCGTTAACAGAATTGGTGGGCGAGTTTGTGTTCGGGGAGTCGGGCAAGTTCATGATAGAGCACGGTTTCGTAGACTTCGTCGGTCTT
>QIKY01000378.1 GCA_003233175.1 Planctomycetaceae bacterium
GAATCGATGTTATAGCCGCGCGACGCCAACATGCCCGAAATATGTGAAAGCACTCCGGGAACATTCTGCACAACGGCGGACAAAACGTGACGCATCGTGAAACACAACTCCCTCTGCAAACAGTTCAAACGACGCATTTCGGCGCCGCTCGAAGTTCAAAAACCGTCCTCCCGCACCGATTTCTCGTATGCCGCCAAAGGCGGAAATGGAAGCAGATATCTTAGTTTCCCGCCCACAAAGCGACAAGGGGCCGCCGAAACCCGCTCAAACCCAGGTTTCACCTTAACCGACGCCCTCACGCCACTTTGGTTCGCGCGGTGGGAGTGTGCGGCTTAGTGCCTGCCCAAGATCTATTCCGCGCAATGATGTTATGGAATTCCCGCCAAAGCCGGAGGCTTGCCAGCCATTAGCCGGTGGTCGAGCGGAGCGAACACCACCGGTAGGCTGCCGCAACGAACGATGCATCCCGGCGGGATGCCAGATGCAGCGTCCTGAACGGCGGTCATCGGTTACGCCACGCTTGCCGGCGTGCGGCTGGCATCCCGGGGATGCGGGATTTTCACGTTTTGGGCCTCCGGTGGTGTTCGCTGCGCTCGACCACCGGCTAATAGCTTGGATCCCGCCGGGATCGATTTCCCGCTCACTCCCGCCGATGACAAATGACTATTGTCAAATAACGAATGACAATTTCCTGCTCCCAGCGACTCGTCCTGTTCTTGCCGTCATTCCCGCCCGAGCGGGAAAGACGGTGCGTTGGCATCCCCTTGGGATGAGAACGGGGTGTTCATTGCCAGACCAGCAGCAGCCTAACGGCTGCACTCCAACGGTTCGCAAAGGGCGTTGGTTGTAATCACTTGTGAGCGTTCCGCACACTTGTTGCAGGCGCCGCAAGCCTGCTGGCGGCGGGGGGAAAGGCAGGAGAATGTGAGGTCCAGCGGCAGTGAGCGCCCTCGCGCGAGCACGTCGGCCTTGGAAAGTCCCAGGAAGGGTTGGATGATTTTTACGCTTGCCTTCGCGGAATCGCCCGCCAACGGCCGGTTGAACCGCGTTTCCAACGAGCGAAAGAAGGCCGGCGTTGCGTCGGCAAACGGATTCGCCTTCAAGTGTGCGAAAGCCAATACGTCGGTCTGCCGCCAACGCAGCGCCGCGCCGGCCAGTAATGCGTTGCGGCGGGGTAGGAAGACGGCAGCGTCGTCGGTTTGGGCATCGGGCGTGTTTCGTCCGGTCAGGCTCCAATGTTCGACGTACTCCGGCCCCGGCGCCGCTTTCAAGACGACCAATGGCCGTAGTGTGGGAACTTGAATTGCTTGTAGAAAATCCTTGGCGGCGGCGAGTTCCGCCGACTCCCATACCAGTCCACAACGCACGTAAATGGGCTGCACCAGATGGCCAAGTGCGAGCAGTTCCGCCAGCAGCACCGAACTATCGACGCCGCCGCTGTAAAGAACGCCAACTTTCTCGGCCGAGGATTGCATGTGCTTCTCGAATCGCTTCAGAGCAGATCTTGCTTGCGTTTGGCGCGCCGTTTGGCCTGACTGCATTCGGCGCACACGCCCTGAATAATCAGCAGATGGCCGGCCACGCGAAAGCCGTGTTCTTGCGCCACCCGGTTTCTCAATTCAAGCAGATCGTCGCTATGGAATTCGATCAGGCTTTCGCATTTCGTGCAGTACAAATGATCGTGCGGCGGGTAGCCGTAGTCGTGTTCGAACACGGCGCGGCCGTCCAACTCGAACTTTCGCAGTAGTCCGGCTTCCACCAATTCGCCCAACGTGCGGTAAACCGTCGGTCGACTAGGACGGTGCTTGCGTTCGACGTTCGCCGTCAAATCATCAAGCAGCGAGTTGGCGTCGAAATGTTCGTGGCGAGCAAACACATGCTCCACCAACAGCTTGCGTTCCTGGGTGAAACGCATTTTTTTGCTGTGCAGATATTCCTCGAAGCGTTCGCGAGGCGACAGGGCCGTCTCGACATCGCCGAGGGAGAATTTTTTCGACATCAGCAAAGATCACTCAAGGAGGAATTGCCGCGCCGCTTCAGCGGCACGCACCGATTCTAGGCCAAACCCGCATGAATTCAACCGATTTGTCGAAGAGCGGGGTCTGTTGCCGTTCGTGTTTCGCTCGAATTACGCTCGCATGCGGCCGGCGCGGCGGCGGTCGGATTCCTTGAGCAGTATCTTGCGGAGCCGAATGGTCTGCGGCGTGACTTCCACCAACTCATCGTCAGCGATGTATTCCAACGCTTCTTCGAGCGACATTCGCCGCGGCGGTTGCAAGACGATGTTGTCGTCGTTGCCGGAGGCTCGCATGTTGGTCAGTTTTTTCTCCCGGGTCGGATTGACCGTCATGTCGTCGATGCGGCTGTTTTCACCCACGATCATGCCTTCATAAATTTCATCGCCGGGGGCCACGAAAAGATCGGCCCGCTGTTGGAGGCCGTCCAGCCCAAAAGCGACCGCCTTCGCGGTATTATTCGAGATCAACACGCCCGTGGCTCGGCCCGGCGGGTCGACTTCGAGCGGTCCATAACCGGCGAATCGATGATGCATGATTGCGCCGCCTTGCGTGGCGTTGAGCATTCGCGTTCGTAGGCCAATCAGGCCTCGCGAGGGAATGCGAAAGCGGACCAGCGAGTAGTCGCCTCGGGGCTGCAATTCTTCCATTTCACCGCGGCGGGCGCCGACCAACTCCATCACGGGGCCCAATCGCTCGGTGGGCACTTCGACCGAAAGCGTTTCAAATGGCTCCTGTTTGACGCCGTCAATATCGCGCACAATCACTTTCGGTTTGCCGACGGAAAGTTCGTAGCCCTCGCGGCGCATGGTTTCGATCAGCACCGATAAATGCAACACGCCACGGCCCGCCACGGCGAACGCTTCGGCGCCGGAAACATCACGCACCCGCAACGCCACGTTACGTTCCAGTTCGCGATACAGCCGTTCGCGCAGTTGCCGGCTCGTGACATACTTGCCATCGCGTCCGGCAAAGGGAGAGGAGTTCACCGAGAAGATCATCTCGAGCGTCGGCTCGCCGACCGTCAACCGGGGAAACGCCTGCTGGTTTTCAATATCGCTGATCGTGTCGCCGATTTCGACCGACTCCAGCCCCACCACCGCGACAATATCCCCCGCTTCGGCTTGTTCCACTTCCACCCGGCCAAGATCTTCAAAGACCATCAGTTGCGATATCTTTTCCGTTTGCACGCGGCCGTCGGACTGCATTAGCGCCACGCGTTGGCCGTTGCTGATCGTGCCGGAATGAATGCGGCCAATCGCGATGCGGCCCACGTATTCCGACCAGTCGAGCGTCGTGACAAGCATCTTGAGCGGCGCTTCCCGCTCCACCTCCGGCCCCGGCGCGTGTTCGAGAATCATGTCCATCAAGAGGCTGATGGAATCGGTTCTTTTTTTGGGGTCGTGAGTGGCGTAGCCTTCTTTCGCACTGGCGAAAATGATCGGCAGGTCGTTGAGGTAGTCGTCGCAGCCAAGATCCATCAGGAGCTCGAATGTTTCGTCGAGCACTTCGTCGATGCGGGCGTCGGGGCGATCGATTTTGTTCACCACCACGATCGGCCGCACCCCGCATTCGAGCGCCTTGGTGAGCACGAAACGTGTTTGCGGCATGGGGCCTTCCGCCGCATCGACCAACACCAACGCGGCGTCGGCCATGCGCAGCACGCGTTCGACTTCGCCGCCGAAATCGGCATGGCCCGGCGTATCAATGATATTGATTTTCACGCCCTTGTAGGGCAGCGAAATATTTTTGGCGAGAATCGTGATGCCGCGTTCTCGCTCCAAATCGTTGCTGTCGAGCACGCACTCTTCACGCAACTGGCCGGAGCGGAACTGGCCGCTTTGGCGGAGCATGCAGTCGACCAGCGTGGTTTTTCCATGGTCTACATGAGCAATAATAACGATATTTCGGATGTCTTCGCGTCGCATGTTCGTTCATTCGTTGGGCGCTCAAAGGTCGCCCGGAAAGCGTATCGATCGGGGGAAAATGTTAAAGTGGGGCGGTCGTGGAGAGGTGGGAAGACCGCAAGCGGGGCCCGACCGACCGCTGTATCGTAGCAGAACCCCCCACAACTCTGATAGGCGGCTTTTTCATAGGCGAGCGGCGGACAACATCCGGTGAATGTTTTAACGGCTGCATTTCCAGCCCAATACAGACGCCCACCCCTTGTTTTACAGCGCCGAACAGCATTTTCTTCCTGAGAGAACGACGATCTGTTACAGCGACCCACCGCCGACTTTCCGGGTGTCGCCCGCCTTTCGTGTTTTCGTAGTTCCGTTTCGGCGGTTCGATCGGAGCCGGAAGCAAGCGATGGCCAGCCCGGCCCAAGCGATGAGGCTCAATGCCGCGCCGCCGTAGAAACTCCATGGCCGATAATGCATCACGATACGGCTGCGTCCAGCCGGCAAGGCGACTCCGCGCATGATGCGGTTGGTGCGCAGAATAGGCGCGACGCGACGTTGGCCCGATTCCAAATTCGTTATTTCGGCCGTCCAACCAGGGTAGAAAAAGTCGCTCACGACCAACAACGAGGCTTGTTCGGTATGCACCTCGATTTCCAGAGTATCAGAGTTTTTGCTCACCACTTGGGTAACCACGCGGACTTGGGCGCGGCTGGGGTCCCCCTCTGTTTTCAGCGAGCCTGGCCAAGAGGCGGGGAGCTTTCCTTCCACGACGGCGCTGTGATGAAAATCGCGAGGGAAATTCGCGGGAAAAAAAACCTCTCGCGTGCGCTGCTCGATTTCGCTCGGCGTTGGTCGGTAGAGCCGGGGTAATTCCGCCACGCGCCCGACCAACCAAACACGAGGAAACGACGCCGTCCGAAACGTGATTTGTGTATTCTCGGGGAGCGCCTTTGAGTTGGACGCTGTTGCGCCTGTCCACGGCGGTAACTTCTCCTCGCTGGTGGGGGTGTTTGCGGCGCCAATGCAATACCGTGCTCCCAACACGTTCAAGACCGACGCATGCGGACGCCGCCCGGCGTGTTCGGAATCAAGATGTCGAAAACCTTCTTGCAGCACGGCGGCGTAGTCGTGCGATTGCAACGAACTGGATGATTCCAACAACGCCAACCGTGAGAGGAGTTGATAACGCGGGGCGAGCGTATCAAGATCCCACCGCAAGCCCTCCGCCTGCCTCCGCCAACTCCGCGTTTGGGCCCACCTCGCTGGTAGCCAACCGGCCGACCTTTCACGAAACACGCGCAGCGGCGTCCGATTCGCTGTTTCGGAATACCGCGTTTCGGCATGCAGCGACCGCTGGTGCAGTTCTATTTGCCGGGCGGCGGCGGAGGCGGGGTTCCGCGGCAAGCGGTCGTCGAGCGGAACCAACGACCGCTGCGCCACCGCCAAATCAAGCACGCCGAGCAACAACACCGCCAACCGCCAGCGCCTGCCAAACCGCCCGGCGCTCCAGCGCACCAGCAGCACCAGCACGACGCATACCAGCAGCGCATGCAGAACGGCGCAGCGCACATCGAGCAAAGCGCCGGGAGCATCGAACGGCCCGAACAGATCATCGCCGGGCATGTTTCGCAGTTGTTCGGCCCAAACATTGGCCAGGGCAAAGGAAGCCGCCAATAGGGCCGCGCTCACACCGCCCAAGCCAATGGCCAAGCGCTGCATGTTCTGCTGGAGTTGCGGGTGTTTGGCGTCGAGTCCGCCGGCGGCTAACTGGCTGATTCCGAACGCGGCCAGCACAAACAGCTTGGCCGGATAACGAAACATCGCGTAGCCCGGCAAACAGACGACGAAAAACCAGTACAGCCCGCCTACCGGCGCGGCCAGCTTCGGCTTATTCGCGTCTCCCAAAGCGTACTGAATTTCATGCGCCAACCAAGCGAGGCCGAACCAACCAAGCGCGCCGACGACGCCCACAAAAATCAAGGATGCGCACCATCGCCCGTGCATGCCCCCTCTTTTTCCGGCCAGCAGGGCCAGCAGCAGGCAGGGCAAGCCCATGTACAGCGTGGGCGTCCAGGTGCGGCCTTCGGCGGGGAGGGCGCGAATCCAACGTCGGTGGACGGGAAACAACCTGCCCGAGATGTTCGGCCAAATCATCTCCGGCCAACGCCAGGGCCCCACGCTAAATTCGTAGAGTTGCCGATGATGCGAACCTATTGCCGGCGCGCGGAGGAGCCCTTGTTTGATCGTGCCCCAGCGTTGCGACGGGGCCTCATTTTCGCCGCCGCCAGCGTTGACGTTCCCGCCAGCAGCCAGGGCCGCAGCTTCATAGATATTTCGCGGCGCGTCGTGCGCCGCCCGCGTACTCTGCCGCGACCATTCCCATGAAGGCCACACTTGCACCGCCGACAGCGCCAATGCCAGCGCCGCGCCGCCGCACAACAAAGCCAGAGGATGCCGACTCCCAACCGAGAAGCTTGGCCATTCTCGCCGCCGGGACGCGTGGCCGTCGGTCGAACGAACGGAGGCAACAGCGCACTTTGCCACCCGCCGTTGGAGTTCACGCTTCCGCGTGTTTTCGTCTCGGACGCACGCTGAAGCGTGAACTCCAACGGCGCATGACATCTCGCCTGGATCCGACCGGCGGCGCCAACGCCTGAACCAGCCAAGCAAACCGAGCAGTCCGCCAGCGAGCACGGTGTGGTAAGCCGATTGAGGATCTCCGCCGAGAACCATCATCGCCATCACGACGCCCGCAGCCGCGGCATCGCGAAGGCTGCGTCGCCTCAGACTCCGCTCATAGAAAAACAAACCCAACGGCAGCCAAGCGGCGCCCACCAGAAAAACCACGTTGCAATACTGGAAAACAACCGGTCCGCCAAAGGCGTAACAGGCCGCCGCCAAGGCAGCGGCTTCGCGCGAGCGGCGCCACCGCCGGGCAACGTAATAGGCGGCCCCGGCGGCCAGCAGCACATGAGCCAGTATGTATAACTTATAGCGCCAAGCGAACGAGCCCGGCAAAAGGAACAGCAGCTTGCCGGGGTAGAACACGCTGGAAGTTGCATCGGCCAGGGCCGGAACTCCCGTGTTCTCTTGGACATTCCAAAGCGGAATATGGCCGGCGCGCCATTGAGCGTTCACCCAATGGAAAGTCGGGTAATAGAAATGGGCCGCGTCGCGAAACACAAACGTGGCGCCGCTGGCGAGCGCCGGCCCAAAAATAACGCCGAACGGAATGGCCAGTGCGAGCGCGGCGGCGAGTCGTCCGACTGACTTATTTTTGGCTGGTTGCAGACTGGGCATCCGGTTGTTTTAACAGCCTGAGCAGATCGCTGTCAGTACTGAGGATGAGGCGTGTATCTTTCCCGAGCGACTTTTTCAAGGCCTCCAAGCCGCGAATGAATCGATAGAATTCGAGCGATTGGCCATACCCTTCGGCAGTTAGGCGAATCACTTCGGCTTCCGCTTGGCCGCGGATTTCGGCCGATTTTTGCTCCATTTCGCCTTGCAGCAGATCGAGTTCCTTGCGCGTGATCCCCTCGATTTTATTTTTTTCCTCTTCCGCCTCCGATTCGTAGAGTTGTGCGATACGCATGCGCTCCGAACGCATGCGCTCGTAAACGGTTTCCTTGACCGCCTCAAAATAGTTGACCCGTTTCAGATGCACATCGCGTAGTTCAATGCCGTAGCGCTCTTTCAAACCGGCGCTAGCGACTTTGAGAATTTGGGTTTCCATTTCCACGCGGCCCGAGGTCACTGCTTCGCGCCGCGTCGAGGAACTTTGCGTGGCCTCTTCATCTTCATAGATGAGTTTGTCGTCGGTGCTGCGGACGACATCAATCAGATTGTTGCGAGCGACAACATCTTGCACGGCGGAGTCGACAATATCGTCGAGAATTTTCTGGCCGCGGTTTTGCGTGCCGACGGCTTGAAAAAAGGTTTGTACATCGACAATCTGCCAGCGCGCCCAAACATCGATGAAAATCCGTTTTTTGTCGCGAGTTTGCATGTTTTTGGCGGCGCCATCCCAGGGCAACATGCGTTTTTCCAGGATGTGCGTCTGCTGAATAAACGGTATGCGGAAATGCAAACCGGCTTCGGTCGTAAAGTTGACCGGCTTGCCGAACTGCGTGATCACCGCCTGCCGGCCTTCTTCGACCACGTACGCGCTGGAAAATAATACGAATAACAACACGGCGAGAATTACGCCGACGCCGATGAGCTTGGCTTTCATCGCTTACCTCCGGTGGTCGTATCCAGGTTCAACAACGGCAGCACACCGTCGACCGATTCGTCGATGATGGTTTTCTCGCCCACGCTTTGCAGGACTTCTTCCAGCGTTTCCAGGTACAGTCGCGTTCTGGTCACGTCGGGTGATTTCTCATACTCCTCGAGTTGCGCCAAAAACGCGTTGATACGGCCCTTGGTTTCCAAGATAATACGCTCCTTGTATCCTTCCGATTCCGAAATTGCTTTATCGCGTGCGCCGCGTGCGGCGGGTATTTGACGGTTACGTTGGCCTTCCGCTTCGTTGACGGTCTTTTCCTTGAGTTGGCGGGCGCGGTTCACTTCCTGGAAGGCGTCTCGAACGGCCGCCGGCGGCTCCGTGGTTTGCAGTTTCACCGCGACAACCTCGACGCCCGCCTCGTACTGGTCGAGCATTATCTGGATTTCCTTCTTCGCATCGACGGCGATTTGTTCGCGGCCCAGCGTGAGCACGGAATCGATGCTGATATCGCCCACGAGTTTCCGCATCACCGATTCCGAAACATCGCGAATGGTGTCGGGCACGGCGGGGTTCACCGCCAACGAACCCTCGCCGGAGGCGGTCATCCAGGAATCGTCGCCGACGCCGCCCATTTTGAAGAGTGCATTCGCGGCGTCTTTAATACGATATTGAACCACCCACTCGATATGTGCGAGGTTCAAATCGCCGGTGAGCATTTCCGTGACATCGAGCTGCTGTTTGCTTTGGGCGCTGTATTTTGTGCGACGCCCGGCGCGCTCGGTGCTAAAGCCGAACTCCAGCGACTGAATACTTCGCACCGGCACATGATAAACTTTATCGATCGGCCAAGGCGCCTTGAAATTCAAGCCAGGATTCGCCGTGGCGTGTTGGCGCCCAAACCGCAACACGACGGCTTCGTCGGTCGCTTCGACGCGGTAAAACATGGTCGACAACAACAGGCCCACCAGCAGAAGAACGGCAATCCCCAAAAAAAGGCCGCCGTATTGCCGGAAAATGGCTTGTAGGTCGTCGTTGGATTGAGGGAAGGAGTCACGACTTACCATAATGGAGGAGTTCTTTCCCTGGGTTGAAAATGACGCTATTCCAGTAATTCGCGCCGGCCGAGCAAAATATGGCGATTCTTCCGCCTAGGTAAAATACCATCGACGTGGAAATATGCGAGGCCCCAGCAAAAGGCCATTGCGAACGATCGCAGGGAATGGGCCGGATGTTGGCGGACGCAACCCGCCCAGACGAAAACACGCTGAAGCGTGAACTCCAACGGTGAGCGGCAAAGTGCGACGCCGAACCCTTCGACCACGCCGCGTTGTTTTACTTCGCCTGCTTCAACCACTCCAACAACACCCAGCCGACCTTGGCCAGGGAATCGGCCGAGCAATTCGCGGGCTTGTCGGCCGTGGTGTGCCAATAATTGAGGCGGCCGGGGCGAGGATAATCAAAATCGATGATATCGCAGGTGGGAATTCCGGCCACATTGCGCAAGGCCAGATGGTCGTCATTCACACGGTGCCGCGTGCGGGGAATAAATTCCTTCACGCCCAAACGTTTGGCCGTCTTCCAAATATCGAGCACCAGCGGCCGCGTATCGCGCCAGCCATAGCTGTTCTTCTCGTAATACAACTGCAACTCCCGATCACCCACCATGTCGAGCAACACGCCCCAACGGTAGCGATACGCCGGCGGCGCCGATTTGTACATCCTGGCAAAGTGCTCCGAGCCAAGGAAGTAAGGATCTCGCTGGGCGTCGTAGACCAACTCTTCACCGTCGAACAATACAAAATCGATCCCATACCGACTTTCCAGGTTCGCCATGTGCCGGCCAAGTTCAGATAACACCGCCACGCCACTGGCGCCATCGTTGGCGCCCAGAAAGACATCTCGGCGGCGGCGGCGGTCGGGGTCGCTGTCGGGAAAAGGGCGGGTATCGTAATGTGCGCAGAACAAAATGCGTTCGCGCGCCGTCGGATGCCACTGCACGATCATATTGGCCATCGCCACCGGTTGCCCCGTTTCAGGATGCCGCGCACTGAAACGTTGCCACGACACGCGCGCGCCCAAAGCCCTGAAATGGTCGGCCAACAGTTTTTGCTGACGGGCCATACCCTGCGTGCCGCTGACCCGCGCGCCAAGCTGGCAAATTTCCTCCAAATACCGATATGCTCGCTCGCCATTGAAGGGAATCTTGCGCGGCGCGGCTTGTGCCGACGCTTGCCCAGCCGCGTTGCCACCGCGATGCCAAACCAGCCAACCGCCAAGCATCGCCAGCGCGAACACGATGGCGGCGGTGAGAAAAACAGTTTGGCCGTTAGGTTTACGCATGAACACGCTTTCGCTTCGGCGGGGAAGTGTGGAAAAACGACTTCCCGATTCAGGGACCCGGTTTTTTCAAAAAACCGGGCTTCTCAGCCGCCAATTCGGGATTTAATGATTCACACGCTCTTGGATTCAATCACTTGGCAGTCGATGAACGGGAACCGTGATCCGGTCACTTCTCCTAATTTCACATACCAACGCCCGGGCAAGAAGAGCAATTTTAGAATTCCGAGAAATATTCCGTGTCTATCGTGTTAGGCGCGCGGCAGATGGAAATATATCTAATACAAGCACGAAGCGCAAGCGAGTGAATCAGCAAACGGTCATTCCCGCGCAGGCAGGAATCTGTTGTTTATACATAAGTCTTAGTCGGTGGACCGAAGGCTATCCAGGCGAGCGCGAAGTCGCACATG
>QIKY01000195.1 GCA_003233175.1 Planctomycetaceae bacterium
GAATCGCTGCAAGTGCCGGGCGGCCCGCTCTTGATTCCCAAAGCCGCCTGAGCGAGCCGGCGGTTTCCGCGCATGGTGAGACATGATGAGATTGGTCTCGGCGCATGAGGATGAACAACCGGCGCACCAGCTCCAGCCAGGCCTTGCTCGGCTGGCAATCTGGGGCGTCGTTCGCTATTCTCAAATACGTTGGGGCGTCGGATGCTGCGCCGCTGGCAAGGGGTTCCCAAGAATTCAAGACGCTCACAAAATCAGGGCCGCCGCCATGGATGTAATACGCTACGACTACACAGGCGCCTTGCTGGAAAATGGCGGGCTCACGCAAAGTGAATGGTCGGCGGTGCGGCCGGCTCTGGAAAATGCGCGAGACATCGTGCTCGGCGAAGATCTGGCGCAGTTTCGCGGCGAAGCGGAAATTCCGGCCGAGAAGCAGCCGCTTGACGCCGGCTTTCTAGAGATGCCCGAACGCCTGCTGGCCGAACATCAGGCCGCTGGCCCAGCCAGCGAACTGGGGCGTATTTTGTCGACCGCCGAGCAAATGCAGCAACGTGTTGACCGCGTGGTGTTGTTGGGAATCGGCGGCTCGTACATGGGCGCGCGGGCCTTAATGGAAGGACTCTGCCCGCCCTACTTCAACGAACTCTCCCGCACAGCGCGGGGCGGGAAACCGCGTTTGTACTTTGAAGGGAACAACGTTGATAACGACGCCACGCAGGGCCTGCTCGATTTACTAGGCGGTAACTCCAAAAGTGGCGCAGCGGCAAGCGGTGTCGACGAAAGTTGGGCGATTGTCGTGATCAGCAAGAGCGGCGGCACCTTGGAAACAGCCTCCGCCTTGCGGCAATTTCTGGCCGCCTTGCGAGTTTCTCGCGGCGGTAAGCCGGACGGTAACGAGAACATCGCCGATTATTTTGTGCCCGTCACGGGCGGTTCCGGAAAACTCTTCGAGCTTTCGCAAGCACTCGGCGCCCACGATATTTTCAACGTGCCGGACGGCGTCGGCGGTCGGTTTTCCATTTTCTCGGCCGTAGGGCTTGTGCCAGCAGCGATGCTGGGCATTGATATCGTGGCGTTGTTACGCGGCGCCGCCGCCATGAACGAGCATTTTCGCCAGGCGCCGGTCGGCGGCAACGCGGTGCTGGATTATGTCGGCGTGAGCCATCAAATGGAAACGCTGCACGGCGCCAACACGCGAGTTTTTTCGGTGTGGTCGAAATCGTTGGAGTCGGTCGGCCTGTGGTACGACCAACTGCTGGCCGAAAGTTTGGGCAAGGAGGAAAAAGGCGCCTTGCCGCTGACCGTCGTCAACACGCGAGATCTACACTCCCGAGCGCAACAACATCAGGAAGGCCGCCGCGATAAGCTGATCACCAACCTGATCGTCGACCGCTGGCGCCGCGAACCGCTGCCGATCGGCGCCAGTTCCTTCAATCAAGACCAACTCAACGATCTGGCCGACAAAACGCTGCCCGATTTGATGTCGGCCGCCATCAAGGGAACCAACAAAGCCTACGCCTCCGACAACCGCCCCACCACCGACCTGCACCTGCCGGAAGTCAACGCGTTCTACCTGGGCCAACTGTTTCAAATGCTGATGCTGGCCACCGTCGTCGAGGGACGCATCATGGGAGTCAACCCCTATGGCCAACCCGGCGTGGAGCAGTACAAACAACACATGAACGCCTTCCTCCGCGGCTAACCTCAAGGGAACACCATGTCGATTACCGTCACTTGGCTAGGACACGGTTGTTGGTCGATCAAAACGGAAGCCGCCACACTCCTGCTTGATCCATTTCTCGACGATTCGCCCACCGCGCCCATGAAAGCCGAGCAGGCCGAAGCCGACTTCATTCTCGTTTCGCACGGCCATTTCGACCATGTGGCCGATGCGGCGAAAATCGCCCTTCGAACCGGCGCGGTGGTCGTGGCGAATTTTGAAATCTGCGAATGGCTAAGTAAACAGCAGGGCGTTCAGAAGACGGAGCCGATGAATCTGGGCGGCGGCATTGCCGCGCCGTTTGGCCGCATCGAAATGACGCTGGCCCACCATAGCTCCCAACTTCCCGATGGCGCCTATGGCGGGAACCCAGGCGGATTCTTGCTGACACTCGGCGAGAAACGATTGTATTTCGCCTGCGATACCGCCTTGTTCGATGAAATGGCGCGATTTCAGGGCGTCGACCTTGCCGTGCTGCCCATTGGCGACCGCTTCACCATGGGGCCCGCCGCCGCCCTCCAAGCGGTGCAAATGATCGCCCCCAAATTCGTGGCGCCGGCGCACTACAACACCTGGCCGCCGATTGCACAAGACGCCCACGCCTGGGCGGAAGCCGTCCGCCAGCAAACCGACGCCGCGCCGCTGGTCGTGCAGCCGGGCGAATCTTTCAATATCGACTGACGAATATCGACGTGACGCGAAAAAGGGGCCTCCACCATCACAGCCGCATCGATTGAAGCGGTCGTCTTCGACCTCGACGGCCTGATGTTCAATACCGAGGAGCTTTATGAAGAGGCGGGTTCGCGGCAACTGCGTCGGCGGGGGAAGGAATTCACCACGGAGTTGCGCGACAAAATGATGGGCCGCCCCGGCCCCGTCGCCTTGCAGATCATGATCGATTGGCATCAACTCGATGTATCGGTCGAGGAGTTGCAGCAGGAAACAGAGGCCATTTTTGACGACATTCTGGAGCAGCAACTTGCACCCCTGCCGGGCCTTTTGCCGCTGCTCGATTTTTTGGAGTCGTGCGACAAACCCAAGGCGATTGCCACCAGCAGCCAGCGACGATTCGTCGACCGCGTGCTGACGATTTCTGATTTGCATTCCCGCTTCGAATTCGCCTTGACGTCAGACGATATCGTGCATGGCAAACCGGCGCCCGAGATTTACCTCGCCGCGGCGGCGCGCCTGCAAGTGCGGCCCGAGAACATGCTGGTCTTGGAAGACAGCACCATCGGTTCCCAAGCAGCCGTGGCGGCTGGCGCCATTGTGGTGGCGGTTCCCGGTGAACATAGTCGTCATCAAACCTTTCCCGACGTGCATCTGTTCGCCGACACATTGGCCGACCCCCAACTGAGGCGAATGATTCAAGGCGGTTAGCAACCGTCCCGAAATAAGTTCCCGGTTGTAGCTCAAAATGCCGGGCTTGTAATTAGGCATTTGAATTCGGGACTGTTCCTAAGGGCGTCGAGGGTTCGATCTTGAGGGGTTGCCGGCCGCCTTTTTCCTCGCTTTCGCGGCGGGCGGCGCTACCTTTGCGCCGATCAGCAGCGAAAGAAAGATTCCCATCAGCAGGCCGATCGAGATGACCGTCAGAAACGGCCACGGCGCCAATGTGTTTTCCCAGCCGTGTTCCAGGTTGACGCCGAAAATCGCGGTCAAGGCGGCAATGGGAAAGAACAACGCCGCCAAAATATTCAACCGGTGCGCTGCCACGGCCATCTGATGCGAGGTGGCGGTATGTGCTTCGGCCTGCCGGGCCACGGCGTAGTCGAGGCTGTTTTTGCAGCCGCTGTAAAGCAGTTCCGTCGTTCGGTCAATCTCATAGGCGCGGTCGCGGCTGTTGAGCAGGTCGCGGTCGGCGGGCGCTAGTTTGCGTGCTTCCTGAAGAGCGGCGTGGAGATGGCGCACCGCGCGTTGGATCGGCAAGATGGCGTCCATGATTTCGAAGTAGTCTTGGGCCGAGTTCGACTGCTGTTCGATACGGTCGTATTTGGCGATCAGGTCGGCGTAACTGTCGAGGAGTTTTCCGAGAGCGCCGGGGCCCGAGCCAAAATCGTTGGAAAGCCAGTCGCCTTCGGCATTTCGCCAAAAGAAGGCCCCGCGCCGCTGTGTATCTTCCCCTTGGGGCGGATGATGCAACACCAGCAGTAAGTGGTCGTCGGCGAACATGGCGCGCTGTCGCCCGACCTGCACGCCCAGACGCTGCCGAAAAACATCGGGCGTCTTCCAATGGTCGGGCAGTATGGAGGGAATTTGCATGGCAAGAAACCTTTGCGGGAGAAAAGACGAAAGCTGAAGGAATCAAACGCCGCCGCTCAAACCAAAAGCCCGGCATTTGGAAAATACCGGGCTTTTTAGAATGGGTGTTTGCACAACGGCCGACAAGGCGGCTACTGCCATCGGGGCGGCTTATCGAACACCTGCGTTGGCCTGCGCGACCGCTTTTTCCTTGAGCAATTGCACGTAATCCACCGTGATTTGCAAGACTTCATTGAAGTAGTAATCTCGCTCGACAATTTCATCCTTGCCGTTGATCTGCTCTTCGAATTGTTTGGCTTCCTCTTTTTCCGCATTCAATTCCTCGCGCAGCGCGAGGTATTTTTTTTCGTTCACGGTAACGGTTTTGCGATCTTTTTGTTCGCGGTACTGTTCGATGTTTTTGGCCAACTTTTGAAAATCTTCACTGGCGTTGACGCGCGCGAGAGAATTCGCTTTCAGCCGAGACAACACATCGAGAGGGGTCATGTTGTATTTGGAAAATTTGGCGGCCGCGACTCTGTCGAACGGCACGGCGTAGTCCAGGTCCGACTCACCGACGTCCATCTGATCGGTGAGCGAGGGCAACACAACATCAGCCAGCACGCCGCGTTTTTGCGTGCTTTCGCCATTGGGGCGATAAAACTGCTGCATCGTGATTTTCAAGGCGCCCAGGTTCGGAGGGTTCGGCGCCCGGAACAATTGAGGCCCCAACTCCAGCAAACTTTGCACTGATCCTTTTCCATGCGTGGCTTTGTCGCCGACGATAATCGCCCGATGATAATCTTGCAGGGCGCCGGCGAGAATCTCACTGGCGCTGGCGCTGAACTTGCTGGTCAGCACGACGAGCGGCCCTTTCCAAACCATGCCGCTGTCGAGGTCGTCATAATGCTGGGCTGGGCTGTCTGCGTCTTTCACTTGAACGACGGGGCCCTGGTCGATGAACAACCCGGTGAGGTTGATCGATTCGGTGAGGCTGCCGCCGCCGTTGCGGCGCAAATCGAGCACCACGGCGTCGATATTCTCGGTGTTGAATTTCTCCAAAATACGTCGCACGTCGCGGGTGGTGCTCTTGAAGTTGTCGCCGCCCTTCTGCGCGGCTTCCATGTCCATGTAGAAACTGGGCAGATCGATCACGCCGATGCGGTAACTTTGGCCGTCGGGTTTCTGGCCCTGTTCAAAAATAACGCTGCGCGCTTCGCTATCCTTGAGTTCGATTTTAGCGCGTGTGATTTGATAAATTTTCTTCTCGCCGGCGCCGCCGGGAAGCACGCCCAGCCGGACCACCGTTCCAGCGGATCCGCGAATCATGCCCACGACATCGTCGAGCCGCATGTCGGCTGTTTCGATCATTTCACCGTCTTCACCTTGGCCAACGCTCACGATTCGGTCTGCGGCTTTCAACTGCCCGGCTTTGTCGGCCGCGCCGCCGGGAATGATTTTCGTGGCGATCGTGTAGCCATCTTCCATCTTCAACTGGGCGCCAATGCCCTCCAGGTTCAACCGCATCATGATGCGGAAATTCTCCAGAGTGTTGGGCGACATATAAGTAGTGTGAGGATCGTACGAGGTGGTTACGGCGGTCAAAAACATTTGCAGTAAGTCGTCGCTGTCGACCTGATGCATGCGGCTGGCGAAGCTGTGGTAACGGCGCCGTAGTCGATCTCTCGATTCGGCGTCGTCTTCGTCATCGGCCTTACGTCCTAGCAAGTCGTACTTGATTCGCTTGCGCCAACGTTCTTCCGCCTCTTGGGGTGTTTTGGGGTACTGGAGGAGGTCGGGGTCGGTGACAATTTCCTCGTCCAGATTGAAATCGAACTTTCGCTTGAGGAGTACATTCACGGTCGCGACGCGTTCGTCGACTCGCTGGAGAAACACCTTGAAAATATCGTACGCAAAACTGATATCGCCCCGTTTGAGCATGTCGTCGATTTGGTTTTCCTTCAGTTTGAAGGCATCCACGTCGGCCTGGTAAAAATAGACCTTCATGGGGTCGAGGCTCTTGAGAAATGTTTTCAACGCCCGCTGGGAAATTTCATCGTCTAGCGGATGTTTGGTAAGGTGCTTTCGCTTCAGCAAAATTTTGACCACGAGCGCGACTTGCCGATCGCGAGCGGTCGGCTTGTTGAGCGGCGCCGCACTGACCGAGACGCTCAGCGTCG
Source organism: Planctomycetaceae bacterium (assembly GCA_003233175.1). Taxonomy (GTDB): domain Bacteria; phylum Planctomycetota; class Planctomycetia; order Pirellulales; family Pirellulaceae; genus SZUA-33. The sequence continues at coordinate 6,139 of QIKY01000195.1, forward strand.
CCAATATCAAGACAACCAACCCTAATAGACGCAATCGGCCTCCGCCGACATTTTTGAAAGAGCGCATTAAAATACCTTATCATTTATAAATGACACTTAAAAGATAATTCAAGACGGCCGTTGGGCGTTTGCGATGTTCCACCGAAAACAAATCAACCGGGCGCCAAATAAACCCGTTTCTGAGTTTACTCACCACCGCATCGGGCAACGCCAAAAGGCCGGTTTGAAAACGACTCCCGCCGGCGCCCCATGAGCCCGCAAAACCGCTCAAGGCGCCGCAAGTTGCCTATAATAAACAACTTGTAGTGAATAATAGACGTAACGCCGCCATGAAACAAGTGAAGTTCTCGCCCGCCCGACGAGGTGAGCGCGCCTTGCGGTTTGCAGTTGGCATGGCGTTTGAGCGAGGGAGTGGAGAGAATCTGGTCGGGCGGGAATGAGGCCGGGTTGGTAAAAATGTCTGCTAGCGGGGACGGTTTTGGTGTGAGGGGTTTTGGTGCGAGGGTCTCTTGGCGCCACACACCCTGTTCTCATCTTGCAGACATGCCAGATAATGCGGACGGCCCCCGGAAAGCAGGTTTTTGCAACCCTTCGCGGGTTTTGAATAGTCGGACGATTGAAATCGCAATTCCCGCGTTCGGGGCGGAAGTCCAAACATCGCTCGGCGGTTTTCGGATAAATATTTCGACGCGGAGAACGCAAAGGCGCAGAGGGCCGCGGAGGATGGCGTCAATCATCTCGGTGCTCGTTGATAATGCCATTCAATGCGGCCGCAGAGGACCATCGCCGATGACTGCCGCCGAGATTTGATTTTTATCCTTTTGCCATTTTTTCTCTCCAAATATTCCTCCCTGCTTTTCTTCTCTGCGACCTCTGCGTTTCCCTTTTTCTTCGCACAAGATGCCGGAGCGATTGCCCATCGGATACCGGCGGCGCGCATTCTGCAACCGCTGGCTCATGGCTTGCATCCTATCGGGATAGAGGATTGTATTGCTGATCAACTTCAACACCGCCAAATTGCAGGACGGCGTCAAACGTTTTGTTCTCCGACTCCCGACTTTTCCCTTCGTGCTCTTCGCGTCCTTCGTGGTGAAATTGGTCGTTCGGCGCATGGAGAATTCTTGGCCGGATAGGTTCACCACGAAGGACGCGAAGAGCACGAAGCATGGAATGCGACGATCTCTTTCATCGCGTGATCGGCGAACGGAAGAGCGTCGGGATAGAAGACTGCACGGTCAACACTAACACCGTCTCGCAACACAGCCCGCCGCCGTCAGCAGACGTTTTTGACTGGCCAAGTCCGGCGGTCCCGCCGATCTCGCCACGCCTACTGCCGCGCGGCGTACGCCTGAACACACAAACCACGAGGCGCCCCGATAAGGTGAGGGGACCAGGTCAGAGGGGACGACTTCACGACAAGCCGCCAGAGAACGCCGTCCGGGCGGCGGACAACCGGCAATGGCAATTTGACTCACGCCGCCGGCGGCGGATCGCGCAGCACTTGCAATAAGAGGGCGCGCAGCTCCCGAACCTTAAACGGCATCGAAATGGTCACATGCCTATCGTCGAGCGTTACCTGCTCCGCCATGGCGCCTTGCACCTTGTCGAGCAGGAGCACTGCGGGAAGGTTCTTGGTGCGAGGATCTTCCTGTAGCTTCTTGAAGGCGTCGAGCGCGTTGTACTCCAATTCACTGGTGCAAAAAATAACGCAATCGACCGCCTGCGGGTCGTCGAGCAATCGCTCCAGAGCGCGGCCGGCGTTGCTCAGCACGAGAATGCGGTAGCCGCGTTTTTTGAGACGCTCGCGGAGCAGGTTCTGCATTTCCATGTTCGACTCAACGATCATCACGGTGCGATTGGCGCCGTCTTGCGGAACGGCCTCTTGCTCCGAGACGAGAGCCTCTGGAGCGGCGGCGTCGCCCGACTCCAAACGTTTTTTGACTTGCCGCAGGTCGAGCAGCATTTCCATGGGCGTCGCGTAACGCTTTTCCGGTTGGAAGGCCATCGCCTTGTTGAGTACGGTGAGTACGATGGGCGGCAAGTCGGGTTCGAAATCAGTTATCGACCTGATCGACTTGTAACGATCGAGGTTCAGGCGTTGATTTCTGCTTTTAGTTTCGCTCAGCGGCGGCTGCCCACAGAGCATGTGGTAGAAAATACAACCAGCAAAAAAGATATCGCTGCGTTTGTCGTCTTTGCGTACACCGCTCGCGCGTTCGAGGCCGGCGTAGTCGATGGTGCGATGCGTTCCGCCATCGCCCAGATCACCGCCATCGACCGCAGCTAGGCCGAAATCGACCAATTTGGCCCGCGCGACCGAAGTTACGAGAACGTTCGACATTTTCAAGTCGCGATGGCTGACGCCTTTCTCCAACGCGTAGTTCAAACCGGTGACGATATCAGACACCAAACGCACCGACTCCTCAACCGTCAGCTTCTTGCGAGCTTTGACAAACTCTCGCAAATTGCTCCCCTCGACAAACTCCATGACAAAGAACGGGCTCGTCCTTTCAGCGTGAACCTCATAAATAGGCACGATATTCGGGTGCCGCAGCGCCAGGCCCATTTCGCCTTCACGGACGAAGTCGTCTCGCTTGGTTTTCTGCCGTTGCCGCAACACCTTGACCGCCACCACCTTGCCCGTCTCCCGATGCACGGCGCGATAAACCCGGGCGAAGGTTCCCATGCCAACAAGATACAAAACCTTGTAATCGCCGTAATAATAGCCGGAGCGTTTGCCTTCCAGAAGGCGATCCATCTGGAAATTGGTGAGCAGCTCCCGCCGCTGCGCGATCTGCGCGAACGCCTGTGGAGACGCATCGCGACTACCCAACTCCGATAAAATCAATTGGAGTTGGCCCGGCGCCAAGATCTGGAAATCTAGCGCTAGACGACCAATTTCATCCGCCGTTAATTCCGACATCAACGCGCCCCTAAGAACCCTACGCCCCACTCCACCCCAACGCGCCACTCCAGCCCAACGCCGCCGCAAAATAGGCCCGCGCGGCGCGACCGCCGCGCAGTATAAACGTCGCGCCGCCAAAAACTGAAGTTGTACACGAAAGAGCTGCAAAAATGCAAATTCATTCCGCCCGATGCATAACAAGGGTCTGGCGGACGAACGCCCCTAAGCCGGAACCCTCTATTTATCGTATTCGACGCACCAGAGCGAAACAATGCTTTTTTTCAGGCGCCCAAGAGCGCCAGAGCGTTTTTTCGCCTTATCGGCCAGATTGGCCATCAAGCCGGAGCGGAAACTCCCAGACGTTCGGCCAACTCCAACAGTTGGCCCCAATTCCCCTCGTCGAGCGTCACGCCCTCCCGCAACAGACGCTGCATCGTGCGCCGTTCAGGATCGCCGGGCAGCAAGATTTCTTGCTCGGAATCGATGCGGGGGCAATCTCGAACGAACTTGGCCAATCCGGTAACCTCCTTGGCGAAGGCATCGGCGCCACCCAAACGAGCGGGGTCGACCACCATCATGAAAACGCAGTTGCCCTTGGGCGTTTCCGGCGTTTCCCGGGAACACAAACCGCCCGAAAGCGCGCCGGTGAAAATATCGATCATCAAGCCCAAACCAAAACCTTTGTAGGCTTGATCGCCGCCCATCGGCAGAATGGAGCCGGGCGGATCGGCGTAGAGGTCGTTGGGATCGTTCGTGGGCCGGCCTTGGTTATCGATCAACCAGCCGTCGGGCGTTCGTTCGCCGGCAATTTTTTTCACCCGCACTTTTCCTTCCGCCGTCGCGCTGGTGCTGAAGTCGAGCACCAGCGGCGCATCGCCACAGGGGGCGCCAATCGCGATGGGGTTGGTTCCCAAGCGGGGCGATTTCCCGCCGGGCGGAGCCACGCGCCGCGCCGCGCCGTGGGTGTTCGCCATGAAGATAGATACGAAACCTTCTTCGGCGGCGCGCTCGCAATACTCCCCCAAACGCCCCACGTGGCTGGCTTCCAGCAGCGTTCCCAAACCGACGCCCGACTCGCGAGCTTTCTCGATCAGCCGACCCAACAAGCGGTGGCATTGCACCACGCCGAAACCCCAGTTCGCGCTGGCCGCCAACAGCGTGCCCGACTCTTGCAGAACACGCAGGTCCGCCCCGCCGACGGTATCGCCCGCGGCCAGCATGTCGAGATAAAAAGGCAACCGCATGACGCCGTGCGAGTCGTAGCCTCGCAGGTTGGCGCCAACCAAACTCTTGGCGATCACGGCTGCGTCGCTTTCGGCAACACCTCCTTGCAACAGCAGATTTCGAGCGAAACTTTCCAGTGGTTCAGCAGCAATATTGGGCACGTGGCAAATGGTCCTTTAGGTTTTTGAATGACGTTTCTCGCTCGCGTGAATTCCGCGTGATACGAATGGAACAGGAGAGAACGGAGGAAACAGAGAAAAGTGCGGAATCATTCGGCGTTGGCGCCGGGCAGGATCAATCTGGAAACGCCGTCCGATAATTTCAAAACATTAAAGTTGATGATCAGCCCCAGCGGAATATCGAGGAGTTTCATGTAACTTAGTAATTGAGCTTTGTGGATGGGGCGAACCGTCTCCACGGCTTTGATTTCGACGATCAAACACTTGTTGACCAAGATATCAAAACGCAAGGGATACTCGCGTTGGAATTTTTTATATCGCACAATTACATTGTCCTGGTTTTGAACGATGAAACCGCGAGATTCGAGTTCCATCGTCAAGCACCATTCGTAAAT
>QIKY01000300.1 GCA_003233175.1 Planctomycetaceae bacterium
ACGGCCGCCGCGTTGGTGTTCAACCAACTGTTTTTTCCCACGTTCGATCCCCTCACCGGCACCATGGCGGCGTTGGGAACCTTCGCCGTCGGTTTTTTCGCCCGGCCGTTGGGCGCCGTTGTGTTTGGCCACTTTGGCGACCGTTTCGGGCGCAAGTCGATGCTCGTCACGACACTCACACTGATGGGGTTGGCCACGTTTTTGATCGGCGTCCTGCCGACCTACGCGCAAATCGGCGCTGCGGCGCCGGCGCTGCTCGTGTTTCTACGATTCGTGCAAGGATTCGGCGTCGGCGGAGAGTGGGGCGGCGCCGTGCTGATGGCCGTTGAACATGGCCGCAGCGGACGTCGCGGCTTTTACGCCAGTTGGGTTCAGGCCGGCGTGCCGGCCGGTTTGCTGCTGGCCACGGCGGTGTTCAACCTTTGTTCGCAGCTACCAGATGAGGCGTTTCTGGCGTGGGGCTGGCGGATTCCCTTTCTCTTGGGAATTGCCTTGTTGGCGGTCGGCATGTTCATTCGGCTGCAAGTGTTGGAGAGCCCGGTGTTCACCCAACTGCAAGACAAAAAGAAAGTGGTGCGTTTGCCGGTAGTCGAAGTTTTTCGCCGCCATCCTCGGAATATCGCGTTGGCCTGCGGCGCCCGGTTCGCGGAGAACGGTTGCTTCTATCTTTTTACCGTTTTCCTGCTGACCTACGCCACCGAAGAGGCGGGCCTGGAAAAAACACATGTTCTAAACGGTATTTTGGCGGCTTCGGCTATTCAGTTTTTTCTGATACCGATGTTCGGCGCGATGTCCGACCGAATCGGGCGCCGCCCCGTTTATATGGGCGGCGCGCTGGCGCTGGCGGTGTTCGCCTTTCCCTTTTTTCTCTTGGTCGACAGCGGCAATATCGTGCTGGTTTGGTTGGCCATCGCGATTGGCTTGCTTGTCCACGCTTCGATGTACGCGCCGCAAGCCGCCTTTTTTTCCGAGTTGTTCGGCGCGGAAGTGCGTTGTTCCGGCGCGTCGTTGGGTTACCAACTCGCCTCGCCGTTGGCGGGCGGCATTGCGCCGCTGGTCGCCACGGCGCTGCTGAAGTGGAGCGGCGGACAGCCCTGGCCCGTGGCCCTGTATTTGATTTTAATGGCCGCCGTCACGATTGTTTCCGTTTGGCTGGCCGACGAAACGCACCGCGTCGACCTCGCCGCCAAGGATTGACATCACCTGCCATGCGAAGGCCGCACACACATCATGCCGATAGAATGTCTCCGGGATGCCGGAGTTATTGCGAGCCGATACCGGCGGCGCGTCTTCGGCAACCGCCGGCTCATGGCTTGAATCCCGTCGGGGACAGAGGATTGGCTTGCTCATCAACTTCAATAACGCCAAATTGAAGGACGGCGTCAAACGTTTTGCTCTCCGACTCCCAACTCTTCCCTTCGTGCTCTTCGCGTCCTTCGTGGTGAACCTGTCTGGCCAAACGGTTCTCCGTGCCGCCGAACGATCAAGTTCACCACGAAGGACGCGAAGAGCACGAAGCATGGAATTCGACAATCTCCCCCATCGCGTGAGCCTCGAACTGAAGAACGTCGGGATAGAAGACCGCGCGGCCAACACGAAGACAGTCTCGCAACAAAGCCCGCCGCCGCCAGCAGACATTTTTAACAAACCAAGTCCAGCCGATCTCCCACGCCCGCGGCGCCGTGTACGCCTGAACACACAAACCACGCGGTGCGCTCGATGAAGCTCGGCGTCGGCCAAACAAGTATTGGGCCTAGGAGCCGCCACTTCCACGGAATATAATTTTATCGGTTGCCGCGTGCGGAATTTCCGTTGGAATCCTGCTCCGCGTTGGCGGCGCCTTCGCAGTCTCGCCACTACCATTTCGACCAGTTCCCATCATCCAACCAGTTCCATGACACTCGCCGCCCTCCAACCCGATGATTTGAACGCCTATCGTTCCCTGGAAAACGAGGTGCTCGAACAACGCATAGCGAGCGTCCGGAAAACACTCGGCGAACAACTGCTCATTTTGGGCCACCATTACCAGCAAGACGAAGTCATTGCACAAGCCGACCTGCGGGGCGATAGCTACCAACTCAGTAAATTGGCGGCCGAGAACACCGCCTGCCGCTACATCGTTTTTTGCGGCGTGCATTTCATGGCCGAAACGGCCGATATCGTGGCCAACCGCCCAGAGCAAGTCGCCCGGCGCGGCGGGCAGCGCGTACAAGTCATTCTGCCCGACCTAGCCGCCGGTTGCTCCATGGCCGACATGGCCGCGATCGAGCAGGTTGAAAACGCCTGGGAAGACATGGCCGAAGTGATCGACGTCGAGCAGGTCGTGCCGGTCACGTACATCAACTCCGCCGCCAGCTTGAAAGCATTTTGTGGACAACGCGGCGGCATCGTATGCACCTCCAGCAACGCGGCGCCCGTTTTGAAATGGGCCTTTGAACGCGGGCAACGCGTGTTCTTCTTTCCCGATCAACACTTGGGCCGCAACACCGCCCTGCCGATGGGAATCTCGAACGAACAAATGCCGGTCTGGGATCCCTTCGCCGATGAACTGGGTGGAAACTCGGCCGAACAGTTGGAAAACAGCAAGGTCATTTTGTGGAAGGGGCATTGCAGCGTTCACCAAATGTTTACCGCCGAGCACGTGCGGCAGTTTCGCCAGCGGATCGAGGGTATTCAAATTTTGGTGCATCCGGAGTGTCCTCAGGAAGTGAACGACTTGGCCGACGTTTCAGGCTCGACCGGCAAGATCATCCAAACCGTGCAAGCAGCCCCGCCGGGGTCGAAGTGGGCCATTGGCACGGAACTGCATTTGGTCAATCGGTTGAAGCACGAACACCCTGAACAACAGATTCATTTTCTTTCGCCGGTGGTTTGCATGTGCGCCACGATGTATCGGATCGACTTGGCGCATTTATGTTGGGCGTTGGAATCGATCGTGGCCGGCGCGCCGAAAAATGTGATTCAAGTCGAGGCGGAAACACGCATGCTCGAAGTGTCTTAGTAGCAACTAATTGATGATTGGCCAGGGATAACCCAGGACTTTTCAAAAAGTCGGAATTCTTTTCGTCCGCCGTATCTCGGCAAGGAACAGGTATCGATGACGTTGCGTTCTCTCCTCGTGATTTTTATGCTTACGACCGTCGGGCTGCTGATAACCACCAACAACGCATGTGCCGCCGACGTCTACGATTCTCCCCAGGCGGCGCTGGCCGATCCTGATTTTTTGCTGCAAGGCGAATACACCGGCGATCAAGGCGCCGGGCAAGTGATTGCCCTGGGAACAGGTGAGTTTCGCGCCGTGGTGTATCGGGGCGGACTGCCCGGCGCCGGCTTCCGCGGCGACAAGGCGGCGAAGCAGTCGCTCGAAGGCGATCGGGAAGACATGCAAGATGTTCTCAAAAGCCTCAATAAAGTGGAGAGAAAAAGCCCGACGCTCGGCGTCAAACCGCCGAACAGCGCGGTGGTGTTGTTCGATGGCACAAAGGCGTCGCTGCAAAAACACTGGAAAAATGGCGCGCGCATTACCGCCGATGGCTTGCTCCAGCAAGGCGCCGCCAGCCGGGAAACCTTCACCGATTTCACGCTGCACTTGGAGTTCCGCACGCCGTTCATGCCCCAGGCGCGCAGCCAGGCGCGCGGCAATAGCGGCGTCTATTACCAAGGGCGTTACGAAACGCAGGTGCTCGATTCCTTTGGCTTGGAAGGTGAAGACAACGAATGCGGCGGGCTCTACACTGTGCGAGCACCTAATGTGAACATGTGTCTGCCGCCGTTGGCCTGGCAAACCTACGACGCCGATTTCACCGCTGCTCGTTGGGACGCCCAAGGAAAAAAGACGGCCAACGCCCGCATCACGGTTCTGCTCAACGGCGTTATCGTGCATCAAAACGCTGAAATCCCCTACGCCACCCGCGCCGCGCCGAATGAAGAGTCAGCCGCCCCAGGACCGATCTATCTGCAAGATCATGGCAACCCGGTTCGGTACCGGAATGTTTGGGTGTTGCCCCGCGATGCCGAAGCCGAAGCGCGGCGGCCGATCGTTCCAGGCTTCGAACGATTTCACGCCCACGCCGGTAAAGACACAACCGCCGGCGGTCGTTTGTTGCTGGGAGAGTTGAACTGCACTTCCTGCCATGCAGCGGGCGCTGCGTGGCAAAAACATATCGTGAACAAGCAGGCGCCGATTCTGGATAAAGTCGGCGCGCGAGTACGCCCCGAATACCTGTTGAAGTTCATCGCTTCTCCGCATGAAACGAAACCGGGAACCACCATGCCCAACGTGTTCAGCGGGATGCCCGCCAACGAGCGCGAAACGGCGGTTCGCGCGATTGTCAACTTCCTCCAGACCACCGGAAAACTCACGAAGAGGCGCAGCCAACGCGCCTTTGCCAAGAACGGCGAACGATTGTTTCATCGCATCGGCTGCGTGGCTTGTCATTTGCCTCGCAATGGAAAAACGGCTTCGCTCGAAACGTCTGTTCCGCTGACAGGTGTGGCGGAGAAGTACACGATTCCCTCGCTGCTCGATTTCTTGAGAGATCCTCATGTTGCACGGCCCGGCGGCAGAATGCCCTCGCTGAACTTGAATCATAACGACGCCCGCGACGTGGCCCACTATTTGATCGGCGCTGTCGCCGGTCGGCCCAAAACTCCCAACATGCGTTACGAGGTGTATCGAGGAAAGTGGGAAGACACGCCGGATTTTCAGGGTTTGCAGCCGACCAAAACGGGTCAATCGGCCGGGCTTGACCTTTCCGTTGCGGAAGAAACCGCCAACTTCGGCGTGCATTTCGAGAGTTTTTTGAAGATCCAACAAGAGGGCGACTACCGGTTTCATCTCGGCTCCGACGACGCCAGCCTGTTGCGCATCGGCGGAGAGCAAGTCGTTCTCAACGGCGGCGTGCATCCTCATACCGTGAAGTCGGAGAGTGTTCGTTTGACCGCTGGCGTGCATCCGATCGCGGTCGATTACGCGCAAGTCGGCGGCGAATGGACGTTGGAGTTGGAGTACGAAGGCCCCGGCGTTCCCCGGCAGTCGATCGAAACGGCCCTCTTCCTAAAAGAGGGCGTTCAACCCGCGCCGGCAAAAACACCGCCCGCCGTCAAAAAGCAAAAACGCTTTGTGTTCGAGCCGGGTTTGGTGGAGAAAGGCCGCACGTTGTTCACGTCCTTCGGCTGTTCCACTTGCCACCAGTTGCAGCAAGGCGGCCAACGTTTGCCGCCGCTCGACCGCTTCCCGCCGTTGAGGCTGGTCGATTCGCTCAAGGGCTGTTTGGCCGACCACCCATCCGGCAAGGCGCCCGATTTTGCCTTGACCAACACCCAACGCCAAGCGTTGGCCGGAGCGCTGTCCTCAGGACCTCCGGAAGCGGCGCCTTCGCCGCAAGAACAAATCTCGCAAGTAATGGTCCGCTTTAATTGCTTCGCGTGCCATGGCCGAAATGGCGTTGGCGGCCCAGAGCCAGACCGCAACCCTTTGTTTTTGACCACGATCCCCGAAATGGGCGACGAAGGCCGCACGCCGCCGCCGCTGGCTGGCGTCGGCGATAAACTGCAAATCGCTTGGTTGAAGCACGTGTTGGCCAACGGCGCCGACGACCGCCCCTACATGCAAACCCGCATGCCCAAGTTCGGCGAACAAAACGTGGGCCAACTGGCGGACCTATTCGCCAAACAGGACCAACCACCGCCGGCCCAACTTCCAGAGTCGCGCGATCCTCCGCACAAAGTGAAAGCGGTGGGCCGTTTTTTGGTCGGTGACAAAGCCTTCTCCTGCATCAAATGCCATACGTTCGGCAAGCACCGCGCCACCGGCGTGCAAGCGATCGACCTGCAAACCATGGCCAAACGCATTCGCCAAGATTGGTTCCATCGTTATCTGCCCGATCCACCGCGTTATCGCCCCGGCACGAGAATGCCCACCGGCTTTCCAGGCGGACACAGCACGGTTGGCGAAGTGTATTCCGGCGACCCGCAGCGGCAGATTGCCGCCATGTGGCGCTATCTGAGCGATGGCCCCAAGGCCGGCCTTCCCGACGGTTTGGTGGTGGGAATCATGGAATTGAAGCCGGAAACGGAGCCGATCATTTACCGTAATTTTATTGACGGCCTGACGCCGCGGGGCATTGCGGTCGGTTTCCCGGAAAAGGCGCATTTCGCCTGGGATGCGAATCAAATGTGTCTGGCCCTGATTTGGCATGGCCGCTTCATCGACGCCTCCCTGCATTGGGGAGGACGCGGCGCCGGTTTTCAAACGCCGCTCGGCGACGACGTATTACATCCTGAACAAACATCGCCGATCGCGGAACTCACTTCGCCCGACGCCGCTTGGCCCACAACCCCCGCCAAGGAGCGAGGTTATCGCTTCCGGGGCTACGCCTTGGATAAACAACGGCGGCCCGCATTTCGCTACGAAGCGGCGGCGTTTTCGGTGCGGGATTTTCCCATCGCGGTGCGCGACGGCGAAAACGTTTCCTTGAGACGCCGGCTTTCCATCCAACCGAAAACCGCCGATGCGAAGCTTTATTTTCTAGCCGGCCGAGGCCAAAAAATAGAACCGCTGCCAGACGGTTGGTTCCTGATCGACAACGCCCTGCGCGTGCGCGTGCAAGCCGCCCAACAACCAGTGGTGCGGAAAACCTCCGCCGGTTTTGAACTGCTGGCGCCCATTTCGGCCACGGCCGGAAAGGCGGAGATCGTCCAAGAACTTGCGTGGTAATCTACTTCGCTTATTGATTCGGAATAATCATGATCCCACTTAAAAAATTGCTCGCCGCGTTGGCGGTCCTGCTGCTGTTCCAACCGGCGCCGGTTGCCGCCGTTGAGAAAGAACAACAAACGCCGCCCAGCGAGAGCGACTACTACCCGATCGTGCGTTTTGAAATCCCACCGGGCGTGGTGCTGGAAGCCAGTAGTTTTCAGTTATTGCCCGACGGACGCCTAGCCGTCGCTTCGCGTCGCGGTGAAATATGGCTGATCAGCAACCCGTTCGCCCCGCAAGTAAAGGCTTCGCAGTTCCAGCTGTTCGCACAGGGGCTGCACGAAGTGTTGAGTTTGGCCTATCGCGATGGCTGGCTCTACGCCACGCAGCGGAGCGATGTTTCGCGTCTGCGCGACACCACCGGCGACGGCCGCGCCGACGAATTTGAAGTGTTCAACGGCGATTGGGAAATCAGCGGCGACTATCACGAATACGCCTTCAGCTCCAAATTCGATTCCCAAGGCGACCTCTGGGTGGTGCTCTGTCTGACCGGCTCCTTCAACAGCGATTGCAAATATCGCGGCTGGTGCGTGCGCATCACGCCGGAGGGAAAACTCATTCCCACGTGCAGCGGCATTCGCTCGCCCGGCGGCATTGGCATGAACACAGCCGGCGATATGTTCTACACCGATAACCAAGGCCCTTGGAACGGCACCTGCGAATTGAAGCACCTTATTCCGGGGAAATTCATGGGGCATCCTGGCGGCAACCGTTGGTACGATATCGCCGCCGGCGCCATGGGCCCGCGGCCGCGCGAGCCGCAGAGCGGCAGTCGGTTTATCGTGGAAGCCAAAAAAATCCCCGAATATGAAGCGCCCGCCATCTTGTTCCCTTACGACAAAATGGGGAAATCGGCGGCGGGCGTCGCCTGCGATACGTCGGCTGCCAAGTTCGGCCCGTTCGCCGGCCAGATGTTCGTATCCGACCAATCGGCTAGCACGATCATGCGTTGTTATCTGGAAAAAGTACAGGGGCATTATCAAGGCGCGTGTTTCCCCTTCCGCGAAGGGTTCGCCTCCGGTTCGCTGGGCGTGGAAATCACGCCCGACGGTTCGATGTTTGTTGGCGGCACGAATCGGGGCTGGGGTTCGCGCGGCCGTTTGCCGTTTTCCATCGAACGCATGCGATGGTCGGGAAAAACGCCCTTTGAAATTCAAGAGATGCACGCCCAGCCCGATGGATTTGAACTCGTGTTCACGCAACCGGTCGACAAGAAGACCGCCGCCGACGTAACCTCTTACGCGTTGCAAACGTACACGTATATTTATCAGGCTTCTTACGGCAGTCCGGAGGTTGATCACACGCGGCCGAAGATCACGCAAGCGGTGGTCGCCGAAAACGGCTTGAGCGTGCGGCTGTATATCGAAGGCTTGCAGGAAGGGCATGTGCATGAGCTGCGCAGCGCGGGAGTGCGGTCGTCGGGCGGCTTGCCGCTCCTGCACGACATCGCCTACTACACGCTGAATTATATTCCCGAATAGACATAAATCCTCGGATTTCCGTTAAACGCAAAGGCCGCGGAGTCTAGCCACGCGCCGGCCTGTTCACAACGCATTTTCTTCTCCCTTCCCATTTACTTACTCTGTTTCATCACCATGGCGCCGCTTTTACAATTTGATCGAGATAGCGTTAAGCATTGAGCCGGAAATAATAGTCGTGCGTCAGACGCCTCGCGAGCGTTTCACTGACGTGATATTCCCGCCGCGCCGTTGGAGTTCACAAGACGCGAAACACAAACCAGCGACAAAAAAATTAACCACAGAGCACACAGAGACCACGGAGCGACGAGACCACGGAGTTTGCTCGTCGGCCGTTGCCTTCCATTCATGAAGTGTTGGCTCACTTTTCTCTGCGGCCCTCTGCGCGCCTTTGCGAACTCTGCGTTTCCTTTCTTCGTTGCTTCCAGAGAGCCGCGCCAGTCGAGAGATTTCGTTTTAACGCAGAGGCCGCAAAGACGCGCAGAGGGCCGCGGAGTCGAGCCGCGCCATAGCCTGTTCACAACGCCTGTTCACAACTTGCATTCTTAACTTTCCCACATTTTCTCGGTGTGCTCTGTGGCAAAAACGTTTTTTGGTTGCGGCCGTCGGCCGCGCTAGGGTCGCGGTGTGCTCCGTGGTTAAACTGTTTCCGGGCTAAATTGCAAACAGGCGCGTGCGGTGTTTGCCGTGGCGTCCGACACTTATTTTCCGACGAATACTAAACTTCTTGAAACGAAATTGGCAAGATGAACATCAACGCGGCCGAGAATAACGAGAGGCGTTCACCATCGCCGGTTGCGGTTTGGCGGATCGTCGATGCGAACCTGAACCGGGCGTTGGAAGGCCTGCGCGTGGTGGAGGAATATGCCCGGTTCGTTTGCAACGACGCCCACTTGGCCGGGCTTTGCAAGCAGTTGCGGCACGATGTCAACGCGGCGGCGGAAAACGTGAGCGTCGAACAACGAATGGCGGGTCGGGAAACAACGCACGACGTCGGCGTGGCCTTGGAAACGGCGTCGGAAAAAAAACGCGCCGATTCCCATGCCGTGATGCAAGCCAGTTGCCATCGCGTGCAAGAGGCGCTGCGCTGCCTGGAGGAATATGGCAAGCTGCTCAGTCCCCAGGCGAAAGACCTCTGGGCGCCGCTTCGTTATCGCACCTACACGCTGCAGCGCGCCTTCGAGATATCGCGCGCCAGTCGCGCCAAATTGGCCAACGCAAGGCTGTACGTTCTGACACCGGAGTGTGACGATTTTCAGGCGTTCACATATTTGATTGACCAGCTCGTGGAGGCGGGCGTCGACATAGTGCAGTTGCGAGCCAAGGGCGCCGCCGACAGAGAACTCCTGGCCCGCGCCCGTTACCTGCGCCAGGCCACACTGGGAAGGTCGACACTTTTTATCATCAACGACCGGCCCGATTTGGCCGTGTTGGCCGATGCCGATGGCGTTCACCTGGGGCAAGACGACCTAGGCGTGTTCGAAGCGCGGCGCATCGTGGGCGCCGACGCCTTGATTGGCGTCTCCACGCATTCAATTGTGCAGGCTCGCCAAGCAGTACTCGACGGCGCCGATTATTTGGGCGTGGGGCCGACTTTTCCCTCCTCCACCAAACATTTCGAGCAATTCCCCGGCGTGGCGCTCTTAGCGCAAGTGAGCCGGGAAATCAGCTTGCCGCATTTCACCATCGGCGGACTGACCGCCGACAATATCGAACAGATAAAAGCCGCCGCAGAGGAAAATAACGCGGAAAACAGCGCCGGCGCGGTGCGAATCGCTGTCTGCGGCGCCGTTTGCCACGCTCCCGACCTCCCCGCCGCAGTGGCGGAATTCAGACGGCGGCTACGTTCGTAAACCGGCCGGCGAAAACCGCGAGCGCGTCCTATCTCGACAAACGACTGGAGCCGGGATACCTTGAAATGCTGGCAGGCGGATCGGCCAGCATTCTTCTTTTTTGGTTCGCTCGGGTGACGCGTTCATGAAAACACGCTCGTTAAAAGAACACTTGCAACACCTTCACGACGCCCAACGCCGCCGCTTGGAGCGTCTTGAATCGCGTTACGCCCAGTTGGACACGGCGCTCGACAAAGCGGAATCGCTGATGGCGACGTTTTCCCACGCCGTCGACCTGAGCACTTCCGCCGCGAACGCCGCCGAAACCGACCGTTCCACGGGCGGGCCGCGCAAGCCTCGCTGACGGTGCAAGCTTTGGGGCGCTCGCCACTTGGCGCCCGTTAGACACAACAAAATCTGACCGTAACGATTTTGATCGGCCAGTTCCTGGCGCCGCTCGGCCGACCTTCTCCCACCTACGCCGCCATGGTAAATTCGGAATCTGTTAACGCCACTCCAAATACTTGGCCCGGAAAGCATGAAGCTGGTGTCTGCCGAACTACCGATTCTCACCGATATGTCGTCCGCTGAAGCAGCGCCGCGCTTGCCTCGCTGGCTCAAACGCCAGGCGCCGCTGGGCAACGCCGGGCATTTTACGTCGCGTCTGATCGACGAACTCCAACTGGAAACCGTCTGCGATTCCGCCAAGTGCCCTAACCGAATGGAATGTTATTCCCAGAAAACCGCCACCTTCATGATTCTGGGAAACGTCTGCACGCGGCCTTGTGGATTCTGCTCCGTACCGCGAGGACGCCCCGAGCCGGCGCTTGCCGATGAGCCGCAGCGCGTGGCGGAAGCCGCTTTTCGCTTGGGTTTGAAGCACGTCGTGATCACCTCCGTCACCCGCGACGACCTGCCAGACGGCGGCGGCGAGCACTTTTATCAGTGCGTGCTCGCGGTGCGTGAAAAAACCGGCGCTCAAGTGGAAGTGCTCACCCCCGATTTCCTCGGTCAGGAACAAGGCTTGCTGCGGGTGGTGGAGGCCGCGCCGGAAGTGTTCAATCACAACACCGAAACCGTTCCCCGGCTGTATCGGAGCGTTCGCGGGCCGAAATCCGACTATCGCTGGACATTGGAACTACTGCGGCGTGTGAAGGCGTTGAATCCCTCGATCCTGACCAAAAGCGGTCTGATGTTGGGCTTGGGAGAAAGCCAGGAGGAATTGCTCGATGTGCTGGCCGATCTGCTCGACGCCGGCTGCGATTTCCTCACGCTCGGCCAGTATTTGCAGCCGGGCGTGAAGTACATGCCGGTGGTGCGTTATTTACCACCGGCGGAATTCGAGGCCTTGGGTCGAAAGGCGAAACAAATGGGCTTCCGGCAAGTGGCCAGCGGTCCTTTTGTGCGGTCCAGCTACCACGCCCGAGAAATGGCGGCGCCATCGGAACCGAAATCGTGACATTTTCTGTTTGACGCGCCACGATTCATGACCTAAATACTCTTAGAAGCTTACTGCGCACTGACCGCGGGGCGATGCTTTCGCCGGTGGTTTCTCATCTCGTCTTACTCTCATGTCATTTGCGGCGCGGCGCCCGTTTGGGGGCGTCATGATTCCCTCCGCAAACTTTCATTGCGTCGGCTTCCGCTTGCTCCGGTGAGAGCCTTGCGGTCATTTCCTTAAGAGGCGCCTTCCCATGAATGTTGGTTTGCAGCCGACGATCGATCCGTTGCCACACTCCGGCAATTCGTTGCCACGCTCCGACCGAACGACGGCTGACAACGGCAGTGCAGCGGACGCCGTTATTTGCACGTTGCAAAGATCGTCCAAGCCGGGGGCGGGGGCGGGGGAACGCCGCCGCGATGCGCGTTATGCTTTCCCGCACCCTATCCAGCTGACGCCCCTCGACGACAAGGGCCAGCCCAACGCCGCCGCATCGTTGATCGTGATGGGGCGCCAAATATCTGAACGCGGGTTGGATTTCTATCACGCAGCGCCGCTGTACGATAAAAAAGTGATCGCCAGCTTCAAACAAGCGGGCGTCTGGCTCAGCTTTTTGCTGGAGTTGCAGTGGTGTCGCTTTCATCACAGCGGTTGGTGCGAGAACGGCGGCCGATTCTTGCATTCGGTCGAGACGCCCTTCGATTGCCTGGCCCCGCAATACGACTTCAACTCGTTGCTGGAAACGAGTTAGCTGCGAGGCTGGCTACTTGGACAGATTCCGTGCTTTGCGAATCAGGTCGAGAAATTCGCGCCGGTAACCGCCGGCGTCTTCGCCGATGGCGTTCATGGCGTAGCTCTCCACGACCGACCAACTCGCCGAACCGGCGTACTTGGAGCCTCGCAACAACATACCGAAGGCCGCCACCGATGTCGCGAAGCGGAAGTCTTGCGAAGCGGCGCTGAAGCTGGCGTCGTTATCTTGCAATGTCTTTTCCAACAGTTGGCTGACTTGGCCCTGGGGCTGTTTGTAACGCAGTTTGACGGTCAACAGCTCTCCCGATTCAGCGGCTTCGGTCAACTCGCCGGCGGGCTTCGGTTCAGGCGGCTTTTGGTACTTCAAGCCCGGCGGAACCGCCGCATTCCCCGCGCCGGTGGGAACCAGTTCAAACAACGCCGTGACCGTATGCCCGGCGCCGATTTCACCGGCGTCTTTTTTGTCGTCGGCAAAATCCTCGGCGGCCAACGCCCGGTTTTCATAGCCGATCAAACGATAAGAGGCAATCTCGCGAGGATTGAATTCGATCTGGATTTTGACATCCTTGGCAATCGTGACCAAACTGCCGGTCATCTGCTCGACCAACACCTTGTACGCTTCCCGCGTGCTATCAATGTAGGCGTACATGCCGTTGCCCTTGTCGGCGATCTTTTCCATTTTGGCGTCCTTGAGGTTGCCGGTTCCGAAACCAAGCACGGTCAGGAAGACGCCGCTGGCCGCTTTTTCCTCGATCAGCCGGACGAGGTCGTTGTCGCTGGTGAGGCCCACGTTGAGGTCGCCGTCGGTGGCCAGAATGACGCGATTCGCGCCTCCCTCCACGAAGTGTCGCCCGGCCACGTCGTACGCCAGTTGGATGCCGGCGCCGCCGTTGGTGGAACCGCCCGCCGCCATGTTGTCGATCGCGCGGCGAATAATGTCTTTCTTATCGCCGGAGGTGGAAGGCAACACCAAGCCGGCGTTCCCGGCATACGTGACAATCGCCACGCGGTCGTCTTCACCCATCTGCTCGACTAACATTTTCATGCCCTGTTTGACCAGCGGCAGTTTGTCGGCGTCGCGCATCGAACCCGACACATCTAACAGAAACACGATGTTGCTTGCGCCGCGTTCGCTACGGTCGATTTCCTTGCCCTTGAGCCCCACTCGCAACAGCCGATGCCCCGGCTGCCAGGGACAGTCCGCCATTTCCAAGTTTACTGAAAAAGGATGCTCGCCCCGCGGCGCCGGGTAATCGTAATGGAAGTAGTTGATCAGCTCTTCGATGCGCACCGCTGCGGCGGGCGGGCGTTGGTTTTGTGTCAAAAAACGGCGGACATTCGCATACGAAGCAGTGTCGACATCGATCGAGAACGTAGAAAGCGGTTGTGCCTGCACCGCCTGAAACGTATTCTCGATGATCGGCGCGTACTGTTCGTTGGAGGGCGGGTAAGGCCAACGCTGTTTTTCACCCAAGTTGCGATAACGCATTTCTAGACGGACCGTGGAAAGTTCAGTAGAAAATTCATTCGAAGATGCAACGCGAGCATTCGGCGCGTTGGCGTCCACCTTCTCTTTGGGCCTGTATCCCAAGCCGTATTGCCTGCCTGCTCGATGCGGCTCATAAGTCGGAGCATCGCTCGCGGGCGCATTCTTTCCGCTGTCCGGCGCGCCGCTGGCGCGATATCCATATTCATCTGCTCGGGCGTTCGACGCAGGTTGGTTTGAACGACC
>QIKY01000043.1 GCA_003233175.1 Planctomycetaceae bacterium
CTTCGTGGCAACCGAACCCTTGCCACCTCAAAAAAATCCTCAAGGTTTCGCCTGAAGGCGAGGGTTTTAGACCCATCGCAAGGACAATAAACGCGTTCACTTCCCGCTGCCAGCGTTCTGGCGAAGATCCCAGGCGGTGAGCCAACGGAGTTTGGAGCGTTGGAGGTGAAAGTCTTGCTGAAGCCGTTTTTCCATGTCGGCCAGATGGCCGGCGCCGTAAAAGATGGCCACTTTTCGTTTGCCCGCCTCGATTTCCAGGGTCAGCACTTCCAACGCCTTTTTGTTGCGCTCGGTGATAATCGCGGAGCCGTCTGGCCCGCTCAACGCGCTCATGGCGCCGCTGACGTCGCCAAACTGCCCGGCCATGATCTGTTTCAGGCGGTGCGCGCGGTCCTTGGCGAACAGGGCGAAGAGCAACTGGGTGTCGCTGGAGCGGTTGGCGTCTTTACTCTGATTGGCGATGCCCTGGCCCATCATGCGGAAAAACATCTGCACAAAACCCTCGCCCCGATCCTTCATGCTCTTGGCGAACTCTTCGGGGCTCATGTCGGCATGGACGAAATTGGCTTTCGTATAATCGATGCACTCCAGTTGGTGCTCCAACTCCAGCAACGACTTCATCCCTCCCTGCAACATCGCGATCGGGTGGCCGCCGCCTTGTTTGCGGCCTCCCTTGGGAACAACCGTTCCTTCCGGGGCCACCAATTCGTACAGCACCGATTCGTAATCGGCAAACCGCTTGTTTAGGTCGTCGTAGTATTTTTTGTCGCCGATGTGAATAGCGCCGACCAAATCGACCGTCAAAGCAACGCCATTTTTCATACCGGTGTAGCTGACAATGGCGGTTTGCAGTTCTTGGGGGTGGTCGTCTTTATCACGCACCACGCGCACGAATTGAGGCCGCGTTTTGTCCGCCTCGCCTTTGGGGCCCGACTTCGCCGCCTCGGCCGTTTCGGCCTGCGCCCAAAGTGTGGCCGGAGCAAACGACGACGCCAGCACAAGCAATGCGGAAAAGAAATGCGGTGGTTGGTGTTTTCGTCGCATAATGTGTTTCGTGGCAAAACGGCGAGCGCGTTTTTCTTCGTTCGGTTCGCTGGACGCCGCCCGGGGTGAAAAGGAAATAGTGGGAATAAACTCCTTCTCTATGATACGCCACCCCCGCAAGCGGGCAATTCCCCTGTTAGGCGAGCGGTGGAAAATAACTTACCCGCACGCAGCGGGAGTCTGTGAGTTTTTTTGTTCCCGCCTGCGCGGGAATGGCGGTTTGCTGATTCACTCGCTTGCGCTTCGCGCTTGTATTAGGGAAATTTCCATCTGCCGCTCGCCTTAGAAAGCATTGGAAAAATGACCTCCCGGTTCAGAAGCCCGGCTTTTTGAAAAAGCCGGGCTTCTCAAACGCCATTTCGGGGCCAAATTATTCCCCGCTTTCTTGCGCCTTAGCGGTAATTCGTCGCGAATGCGAAACAATTGCCCATTGTTCGGTAATGCCGGCGTTTGACGCTCGTCGGCGCGACGCAAACATCGCAGTCGCCGCAGGCCCCCGTCGGAAGTGAAGGAATTGTCGATTTCGGAGGCCGGACTGGCAATTTTCGGCGGGCCTCCCCTTTCTTACTCAACTCGCACGACAGGTAATTCCGATACTACCGGCATTAGGAGTAGTACGCGTACCTCCGGTGCAACCGGATACGTGCGGCGGTCCATGAGCAAGACAAAGGTCTAGTGAACGATGTCGAGCAAGAAAGTTCTCACCACGTGGCTATTGTTGATCTCCGCAATGTGCGTGTACGCGCCTATTGCTCGCGGGCAAATGTGGGGTAACCGGCATCCCGGTTTGGTGTCTCCTTTTGCCTACCCTGATCAATTCAACCCCGATTTTCAATTCTTCGCGCCGGCCGAGATCGATACATTCGGCGGTTATCCCGACGCCAACATCGGCTGGTTCGCCAGTTACGAGCGCCTTTATTGGAACGTGACGCGCCCCGCCGCGCAGGCGCAAAGTTTCCAAGGCGATTTCACCTGGGGCAACCGATACGACATCGGCTTCATGACCGAAGACGAACATGGTTGGCTGTTTTCGTACACGCATCTCGATGGCCCTACGGTCGACAGCATCAATCAGGCGAGCATCGAAAGCGTGGAGTTAAACAAGACGCTTCGCTACCAACTTCACAAAGGCGGTTTTCTCGAACCATTCTTCGGCCTCCGATTCATTAACTTCAAAGACTTTACCGCCAACACCGCCAACCTGAACGGCGCCGTGGAAAACAATATGCTCGGCGGCCAAGCCGGTTTGCGCTGGTTCAAGAAATCAGGACGTTGGAATCTTTCCGCCCAAGCGGCGATCATTCCGATGGCCAACTTTCAGTTTTTCTCCACCACCAGCCGCGACGAATTCGTGATGGCCGGCGAAATTCGCGCCCAGGCCGCTTACGAAATCACGCGTGATATTTCGCTGAAAGTTAGCTGGAATTTTCAGGAGTTCGGCATGGGCGTCGCCCGCCAAAACAATGTCAACGCCAACAGTGAAGACCTCACCATCACTGGCGTCGGCTTCGGCTTCGAATTCAATCGCTAAACGGTTCGAGGAATCGTTGTCCTAGTCGCCTTTGGCTGCTATGAAGGAGATCCGGTCAAGGGCTAATTCGGATGTTCGTCAGGAAGTTCCGGTCTGCATCGCAAGCTGCTATTCGGACGTGTGAGGATTATCCCACTGACCATTCAACCAAGTTCGCTTCGCAAAGCGGTAGTTTGGTGAGAATCGGATCAGTCTCCGCGACGGTGGTTCCGCTCTTTGCGGAGTCCGAGCGAAGTCTTGCCGGTTTGGCCTGTCACGCCCCACCAACTCCGATGAAACACCGCAAGCAATCGCTCGATGCCACTTCTTGATCGCCAGCTTCCGCATCAAAGCCACCAATGCTTTCTTCGTTCGATGCTTTTGGTTCTGGCGAATTCGATGGTGCTCAGCGGCCGACTGGTCGCAACGAATGACAGAAACCCACGCTGCCTGGCAAAGGACCTTTCGAAGCCGAGCGGGACCCTGCCGCGTGATGCGCCCCTTGCGAACGAGTTTTTCTGGGACTAGCGATCTTGATTTCACGCGCCTTGAACAGACTGCTGATTTTGAGTTTAACTCGAGTCAGTTCATCGGCCACGTCGACTCGGGCTCGCACCAGCTCACGATCATCACGCAGTCGTAGGAGGCGTCCAGACGACCGGCAAGCCATTGCCCGCCAAAACGAATCCACGCAGTTGTTCGAGCAACATCTGCGCATCGCGTGCGTGCGTCTTCTGCTTCGCACTCTTGGGCGTCTTGGGCGGCTGAGTGGGACTGAGCACGTAGCACTCGATGCCTTGGTCGTGTAGTTGATCGCTCAGTCAGCACCCGCGACCGGAGGCTTCGTAGGCAAAGACAATTCGCTCGGATTGCTGCTTCTGAGCAAGACGTTTCAGCCGGTCGATCATCCGCCGTCGCCCCGCAGCATCGTTATCGTACGAAAGTTACTGAGGCTGGCTGGCGCCAACGGCATATCGCAAAAGCATGTTACGGTCGTATAAAACGCAGCCAATCATGATAGCCTTAGACATCGTTCGGCGCCTCGTTGTGGAAGTTAGCAACGCTATTCAAGCTCCCAACGAGTGTGCCGGATTTTCCTCCTCAACTCGACCCCCTCATAGTTTCTCCGCGAAAGAACGCTACTTTCGCGCAGCGAAAGGCGACACGCATTGATCGAACGGTTAAGCCAGCGGGAGCATGTCGGGCGTTTGCAGGCTGCGGGTGACTTCGGCAACGCTCGCGGCGCCGGCTTGCTGTATGGCTGCCGGGAGGGTGTCGAGAATCTTCATGGAAATTTTGGGATCGTAATAATTCGCGGCGCCGATTTGTACGGCGGAGGCGCCGGCCACGAAAAACTCCATCACATCGTCGAGTGACGAAATGCCGCCAATGCCCACTAATGGAATATCAACAGCACAAGCGGCCTGGTAAACGCAGCGCAGGGCAATCGGCTTGATCGCCGGGCCGCTCAAGCCGCCCACGATATTCCCCAGCAGCGGCCGTTTCGCCCGCCAATCGATGGCCATGCCCAAAACGGTGTTGATCAGACAAATTGCGTCGGCGCCGCCATCGGCCGCGGCTCGCGCCATAACGGCGATGCTGGTCACGTTGGGCGTCAGTTTGGCCAACACCGGCAACTCGCAGGCGCCGCGAACCGCCGCCACCAGAGAACGGCACATTTCAGGATTGGCGCCGAAATCGACCCCGCCCGACACATTAGGACACGATATATTCAGTTCCACGGCCGCCGCGCCGGGCGACTCCGCCAGCCGCCGCGCCATCGCGACAAACTCCTGCTCCGTCGCGCCGGCGATACTGACCACCGCAGGCGCGTCCCATTGCGCCAAATAGGGCAAGTGATGGGCGATGAACGACTCCAAACCGTCGTTATCAAGCCCAATCGAATTGAGCAACCCGGCCGTGGTTTCAACCGTGCGCCAGGGCGCATTGCCGATGCGAGGCTCGAAGGTGACCGTTTTGGGCACAATGCCGCCCAAACGGTTGAGGTCGACAATGTGCTCCATTTCGCGGGCGTAGCCGAACGTACCGGAAGCGACCATGATCGGGTTGGGAAGCGCGAGTCTTCCCAGGGCGACGTTGAGGTCGGGCGTATTTTCGGCGACCATATTTTCGGCGACCATATTTTCGGCAACCATCGGCGAGGACCATCCAATGCTGACTCCTGCTGGAAACGCAGGCCTCAGTATGCAGGCCTCAGTATATCGTCGCCGAGCCCGCCAGAAAGGGCGGCGCCCGAGCAATAAGAAGGCGGGTGGCGCCGTCAGCGTCGAACAACAGCCAAGAAAAAAACGTCGGGGCGCTCGCAGGCGCCCCGACGCTGTTTGTCTTTTTATCGCCTCGAATGCGAACAGGCTGGAAGGCTAGATAATACCCCCATGGGTTCGATAGGGCGTCAGGTGCGAGGGCTGGTCGAGGAACCAGAACCGCTCCCATTCGTCCAGGAACATTCGCATGTTGTCGGACGTGAAAATCAATTGCTGCGTGCGTCGCTGCTTATCGCCTGAAAAGGCGGGCAAAATACAGCCCACACTGGGGCTCAACGCAAGAAGCAAGAGCGCCGTTATCAAAAGGCGACGCATGGATGAATCCTCCCTGATTGGCGTTGCTGCGAGTCGCACCGCAGCGACTACTTCGTTCGTCCAGCCTGCCGGCAATTTCGATTAGTCCTGGCGCGGAACCGGCATTCGTAAAGAAATGCCGATTACTACAATTGCACCGAAGAAATGATTTGTTCGTCTTCAATGGAATCGGCAACCGGGGTCAAAACCATAAACAATTCCTGTATTTATGCTTAACGGGGCCAAAAATGAAGGCGTTACGCCTCAAGCGGAAGGAAATATGATATTCACATGCAATTAGACGAACGGCGTTGGAAAACACGCGGCAAAACGGGGAAAGCCTCCCTTTCCGCCCTGATGCTCTCATTCTCGCAGTTTGCCTAGCTGTTCGCGCCGTGTGGCATTGAATCAGGAAAAAATCATTCCAGCAGCGTCACGCGGTAGGCGGGCGGTTGTTTCATCGTCAGTGCGGCGTGGCTGTAATACGGATAGACGCTCCATTCGACGCACGTGATCAGATCGGGTTTCCCATCGCCGTCGAAGTCGCCCGGCCAGGGATGCGGGCCATGGTTCGTGATTCGAATCGGCTGGCCAAAACAACGCATGGTTTCCGGCGCCGCGAATTGAGGATCGGTCTTCGAGCCGACATTGCGGAGCAGGTAAATGCTGCCCCCGTCTGTTGTTCCGTGATGGGCGCCTGACACGCTGTAGATAAGATCTTGCAGGCCATCGCGATTCCAATCGACGGCGCGGAACGATTCGGTCCAGTGCGCGCTGCGTTCGACGATGGCGTCGCTGATTTCCCTACCGTCGGCCAGCTTTAATACGCGGTCTTTGTGCAAACGCAGCTTACCATTTGCATCGCGGTATTGAACGAAAAGAGTCGCCACGCGGGTCTGGCCGTCGTGTGTGATCATATCGGTCAGACCGTCGGCGTTGAAATCGGCCAGCGCTGCGCCGGTTCGCCACATGAACGGTTGGCCCGGCTCCAGTGGATACGCGCCGTTGTTCGACTTGGAGTCGTTAGCGCGCCGATTCGATTGACTCCGCAGTTGCGGAGAATCGGGGAACCCATCGCAGAGAATCTGGCGGCGGGGTCCGAATTTGGGCTGCTTGCGGGTTCCAATGTTCTTGTACCAGAAGATACGGTTCGTTTCGTTCGGGCAGACAAGATCGGGCAGGCCGTCGGCGTCCCAGTCGATAAAGTCGGGGTAAGGGTAGCCCATGTCGTGCGGGTTGGCCGGCGCGCCCAGAATTTGATTGCGAAGAAATCGGATCGGCTTCCCGTCCGACATAATTCGCATCGGCTGGCGGAATGCCGGCTGGCCGCGACTGCCGTCGTTGATCACGATTCTGGGCCAGCCGTATCCGCCACCAACGAGTAAATCTTGATCGCCGTCGTTGTCCCAGTCGCACAAACGCGGCCAAGCCTGATCGCTGAGCGACAAAACGGCCGAATTCGACAGGGCTTCGCCAACGCGGCGAAATTTTCGCCGGGCGGCGTTCGCAGCGGGTGGGTCCAACTGATAAAACGACAACGACTGAAAAGCGCGGTGCTGAACGATCAGGCCTGATCGGTTCTTGTCATGCCAGGCGGCGACGAGCGAGACTTCGGGTAAATCGACTTCTCGCAACACTTCTTCGGCGGCGAATTTTGGCGGCGTTCCGCCAAGATTCTTCCGCCAAGCAACCTGGTAAAAGTTCGGCTGGGTTGCCTTGCCGCCGTGCAGGCAGATGGAATCAAGCAGAGCGTCGCCGTCGAGGTCGAGAAAACACGGCCTCCGCCCGGCGGCGAGCTTCATTGGGCTGGCGGCGCGGAAGGGCCAGCCGGCGGGGTTCGTATTGCGCAGAAACTGGCCGTCAACCACAAGATCGAGGACGCCGTCGCGATCCAAATCAAGGACGCGGCAGGCCTGCCAAGCGTCGACGCGCACCGATCCGGCTGGCTCGAATCTTGGCATTCCGCTAGGGTCGCGTTTGCCGGTGTTGCGATAGAACGTCGCGGAATTCGCTCCGCTGCGCGTTATGACCAAATCCAACCGTCCGTCGCGATCGAAGTCGGCAAAATCGGCGGCCATGTAAGTATGGCTGAAAAACCGCGGAGCAGCGGTTGGCTGGGCGGCGTACCGCAGACGCGTCAGGTCGCCGAATTGAAATGCGATTTTGCCCGTGCGCGGGTAGCAGATCATTCCATCCCAGGGCCATCCTGGTCGGTAGGCGTAATTCCAGGCTCCGGTCAGATCGAGTTGCCCGTCGCCGTTCAAGTCGTGCAGTCCCGGCGAAGAGGCCACGGTAATTGGCCGTGGTTGGCCAGCGTTGTAACGCAGCAAATCTCCGACGCCGATCTGCCGAGTGATTTTCCGCGGCCGCAACGGAGGACGTTCGGCAACCGTGGCGAATCGTATTTCGTACACGGTATGACGAGGATCGACGACGACGAATTCAATGCGTCCCTGGTCGCTATAGGCGAAGTCTTCGCTGATGTTGTGCGCGACGGTTTGACCCGTGGCGGTGTTGCGTACTTCTATGGAGTTCGGGTCAAGCACTCCCGGCGCCTTGGCTTGCCGAATCAAGTCGGGAAAGTCGAGGGTGGGCGCCAGCGGCGTGTTTGGGAGGGAGAGCGGCGTCGTGACGGTGAGCCGTACGCGCAAAGTGCGCGGCCCGTCGGCCCCAACCAACGATGCAACAAGCGGCAGCCAAACAGCAAGCACCGCTCCTCCTCGAAACCATGCTTTGTATCGCAAGCTACCCATCTCGCTGCTCCGGTTCTTAAGTATCGGGGACTGACGATCGTGGCGGGGCGAGGAGGTCGGCGGCGCGATTTTCGATGATTACTCTGGCCCCGGGCAACCACTCAAGCAACTGATCAGAAACAGCGGGCAGTTTCACGCGCCGCATGACCTGATTGATTCTTCGCAACAGTTTGGCGTCGTCGAGGTAATCGTACAAAAACCGCTCCGCTGAAAACTTGGGAATCAAGCGGGCCAGTTTTTCCATCGATTGGCCGGTAATGCATTCTATTCCATCGGCCACGCGTGTGGGGTCGAGTTGGTCGATGGCGGCGTAATATTCGTCGAGCCTGGGTGGATCGTCTGCAATGAGCGCGGCGTCGAGCAGCAGTTCGACGAGAATGTGTCCCAGGAAGCTGGTCCGCAGGCTGTCGTCGGGCGGAAGTAGGTCGCGCAGTTCAATGGTGAATTGCAAGCAAAGCTCGCCAAAGGCCCGCGTTTGGTGGAACCAACCATCGTCGTGATGATGCTGCATCACGCCGCGCGCCAGCGAAGCCATGGCGGGGTCGGCGTGGTGGATCCAGTGGTTGGCCGCCTTCGATCGCGCGCGAACGCGGCGATCGAGCATACGCAACCAATCGGGCGTTGCCGCGCCGGCGATAAAATACGGGTCGTCAAGGAAAGGACGACCGTGTGCGAAGTAGTTCATGCTCCCACGGGGCTTCCGCCTCGCGCGACTGAAAATCTGAGCATAGGCATGGAACAGGATGCCATGGCGTCAAACCTTGCCGCGCGAAGTTCTCATCCGCCAGCTATGGGAAGCGACGCGACTATTTCTTTCGATGGCGGATCTTCGCACGCATGCGACGTTTTTTCCGTCCAACCTTGCGACGCCCCTTGCCGGTCTTCTTTGTACCCACGCTGAACTCCGTGCTTGTGCTAAACCCTTGTGCAATACGCTATTTGGCTTGCCTTGCCAGAGCCTAGACGGCTCGGCGGCAATCGAGATTCATTCGCGACCCCGACGAGGGGAGGCAAACGAGCACAGAGGGAAGCCGCGAAGTATACCAAATTCCATCCCTTCGGGAAATACCCGAGAAGCGGCGTTCAGCAAAGTAGTGCTGTTGAAGCAGCCGTTGAAGTGTTACAGTGGCCGCGTAAGCGGACGTTTGCAACACTTTTTCCGAGCGTCATGCGTTGGAGGCCACGGTTCATGACCACTCTCGAAATATTCTCCGACTATATCTGACCGTGGTGCTATCTCTGCACCGTGCGTGTGGCCCGGCTTCAATCGGCGTTTGACATCGGCGTTGCCTACCGGCATTTTCCGCTGCATCCCGCAACTCCCGAAGCAGGGCTTACGTTGGAAGAACTGTTTGCCGGCCGCAATATCGACCTTCCAGCCGCTCAAGAGCAGATGTCTCGCTTGATGGCCCAGGAAGGCTTGCCCTACGGCCAGCGAACCATGACCTACAACAGCCGCTTGGCTCAGGAACTGGCCGCGTGGGCGGTAACACAAGCCGGCGGCGACGGCATTCACGACGCCTTGTTTCGCGCCTACTTCGTCGAACAAGTGAACATTGCCAAGCTCGACAACCTGCTCGAAATTGCTGAGCGCGTGGGGCTGTCGGCTTCGGAAGCGAAAGAAGTTTTGGAGGAGCGACGTTTTCGCCCAGCGGTCGACGCCGACGGACGCCGATCGCGCGAGTTGGGCGTCAGCGGCGTGCCAACCTTCGTCGTGGGCGAGCGGGGCGTTGTCGGCGCTCAGTCGTACGAGCAACTGGAGAAATTTGTATTGTCGGTTGGCGCGCAACGCCGCGAGAATTGATATTTTGGGACGTGTTTTGAAATAATGATCAAAAAAACATTGGGGCGAACAGGGCTTGAAGTAACACAACTCGGTTACGGCGGCATGGGCATTCGCGGACCGAAAACCTGGGGTGTTCGAGTTGTCGACGAGGAAGCCGCCGACAAGCTCCTCAATGCCGTGCTCGACGCCGGCGTCAATTTCATCGACACCTCGCCCGACTACGGACTCAGCGAGCAACGCATTGGTCGGTACATCAGTTCTCGGCGAAGTGAATTCTATTTGGCGACCAAATGCGGCTGCGCCTACACGCAGCACGAAGATCATCTCGAAATCGCCCACGTCTGGAAGAAGGAAGTCGTCCAGCGCAACCTCGAAACCAGCCTGCGGCGTCTGCGCACCGATTACGTCGACATTCTCCAATTCCACGGAGGCGACGCCGAAACACTCCAGCGCGAGGGCTTGATCGAATTGCTGCTCGATTTTCGCGCACAAGGCATGATCAAATGCATCGGCGTATCGAGTTCCTTGCCGAACCTGCCGGCCCTGATCGAACTTGATGTGTTCGACACCTTTCAGATTCCCTATTCCTGCCTGGCGCCGCAACACCACGACCTGATTAACAAAGCCGCGCAAACCGGCGCCGGTATTATTATTCGCGGCGGTATCGCGCAGGGCGGCCCCGATGCCGATATCCAACGACCGCTGCTGAACGACGTTTGGACGCAAGCCAACTTGGATGAAGTTCTGCCGGCTGGCGTGAACCGCGCCGAACTCATTTTGCGTTACACATTTTCCCACCCGCACTGCCACACGAGCATCGTGGGAACTTGCAATCCGGTGCATCTGGCGGAAAACCTCGCCGCCGCGGCCAAAGGCCCGCTGCCGCCGGACCTCCACGAGCAAATCACTTCCCGCGTTGCGGCGGTAGACCGTTGACATCGCCCAACGCGTCGAAAAAATCGGGGTTTGATTGGCGATGCCCACAGCCACGGGTTAGGCTGGCAATCTGTTGGTTTCGACTCGCGTCGCTCTTAGAGCCTGTTTTTGAATACCAATTTCGCCGTCGGATGGCTACAATCATCCCGTCGCGGCGTTGTGCTACATCGACGAATCTCATGGATTGCGAGGGAATGATTCGCTCGTCCTTGGGCCTGAAAGCGCATTCAAAAACAGGCTCTTAACCCGAAGAACATCATGCTCGAATCGGATATCTCCCGCCGTGAATGGATAAAATCGGCATCCGCACTGACGCTCGCCACCACCGGCGGCGCGTTGGTTTCGCGGCTGGCTACAGCGGCCAAGCCGGCGGAGCAAGGCGTTGTTGCGATCGGCTCTCGCCGCGAGTTGTTCGTCGACGATTTGCTGGTCGGTCAGTTCAAGGGCGCGACACGAAAAATGCACCAACCGCAACGGCTGCGCAATCTCCCGCCGCATCCGTTCGGCCACTACGCGACCGTTCTCAAAGACGGAGAACGTTACCGCATGTATTATCGAGGCGACAAAATCCAGGGCTTGCACTGGAAGAAAGACGGCTGGGGCGTCTACCACGCCAATGAAGTCAGTGAGTACGCGGAAAGCGACGACGGCTTCCATTGGACCGAACCCGACCTCAACAAGTACAACATCCCCGGAATTCCTCAAGGCAATGTCGTGCTGGCCGACGAGTTTTTGGTGAACCACAATTTCTCGCCGTTCATCGACGACCGCCCAGGCGTTCCCCGGAGCGAGCGGTACAAAGCCTTGGGCGGCGGACGTTATCCTGAGGCGAACTGGGGCGGTTGGCCCGACGCCGCGCGGCGTGCTGATTTGCGAAAGAAGTATGGTCCTGGCGGATTGTACGCCTGGGCGTCGGCCGATGGCCTGCAATGGAAAAAGCTGCAGAAGGCCGCCGCGCTCCCCGAGACGTTCGGAAATTTCGATTCGCAGAATGTAGCGTTTTGGTCGGCGGCCGAAGGGCAATATGTCTGTTACTTCCGTTGGTTTCACAACGGGCTGCGCGCCATTCGCCGCTCGACCAGCGAGGACTTTCTGCATTGGAGCGAGCCCGTCGCGATGCAGGCCAACGAACCGGGCGAGCACCTTTACACAAGCGGCACGCACCCTTACTTTCGCGCCCCGCACATTTATATTGCGCTCGCCACGCGTTTTCAAACGCGCCGCAGTGCGATCACCGACGTGGTATTGATGACGACCCGCCCCGGCGCCGAGCACTACGACCGCACGTTCAAGGAGGCGTTCATCCGCCCCGGTTTGGGAGAACGCGGCTGGGGCAATCGCTCGAACTACGTCGCCTGGCATGTGGTTCCGACCAGCGACAGCGAAATGTCGATGTACATGTACGGCGGCGCGCAGTATGTGCTTCGCCACGATGGCTTCATCTCTGTTCACGCCGGTTTTGAGCGAGGCGAGTTCATTACGAAGCCGTTCACATTCGAAGGCCGGAAGCTGGAGGTCAATTACTCCACCAGTGCGGCGGGCGGTATTCACGTCGAGTTACAAGACCTCGCTAGGCAGCCAATTCCGGGCCATACGCTAGACGACAGCGACTTGTTGTACGGCGACGAAATCAGCCACGATGTAACCTGGAAGCAGAATGCCGACGTCAGCCGCCTAGCCGGCAAGCCGGTTCGCCTGCGGTTCGCGATGAACGAAGCCGACCTCTACTCACTGCGGTTTCATGAGTAGGCGCGCGGAAGATAAAAATTTACCAATCGATGAGGACGACCCTCTTCTTACGGTATTTTTTCATCCGCCGCTCGCCTGACCAGCCGGTCATTTCTGTTCCTGTTGGCCGAAGGCCTATTTTCACCGTAGCCTGGGGCATCGCTCTGTTGTTTATACATAAGTTTTTTTGGCGGCGGGTCCGAAGGTCATCCAAGCGGCGGCGTTCGCCTGAAAATCTATCCCGGAGACATCTGAGGTTTTGGCAAGGGGTGTTTGGCATGATTTCCTCAATTTTTCGTGGTTTCGAGGAACGGAATGATG
>QIKY01000183.1 GCA_003233175.1 Planctomycetaceae bacterium
CGCGATGAGGCGGGAATCGTTTTTCGCCAGCAGGAGCGTGCGCGGCGCGAAGGGAAGATCGATCACGCGGGCCACACGCGCCGGGGCGCCGGGCGGAGTGTCGATCTGGCTCACCCGCTGCGACCACAACGACGAAACGAAACAACGATCTCCCTGCTTGGAGGCGACCACCGAAACCGGGTGCGAACTGACGCGCAGCCGCTGAAGCACCTTGGGCTGGCCATCGGTGGCAATCAAAATCAACTGGTGAGCGGCCTGATCGACAACCGCCAAGCGGTGCTCGTCCAGCCGCACGACGTCGGAAAGCATTCCGCCCAACGCCAACTTCGCCACGCTGGCTTCGTTTGTCGCGGGAAGGTCGATCACATACAATTCGCCGCTGCGCCGGGTAATGACATACAATTTCTGGTCGTCGGCCGATAACGCCACAGCCACAGGCTCGCGCAAACCAGCGCCGGCGAGAAAATTTTCTGTCGGGGCGGCTTTTTTTTGTGGGGCGTAATCCTCCGCCCAGGCCATCGCGCCGCATAGACAGCACGCGGCCAATGTCGCGGCCAGCCGGAAACTCGTCACTTGCATCGTTATCATCTCCCTGGAAAGACATCCCGGCAACAGGCGGTCACCAAGCGATATTTTGGCAGAAGGCCGCGCATCGAACAAGAGAAAACGGCGTTCTTGATCCGCCCATCGCTCCGCTTCCGGCCGCCTGAAATATTGCCGCCGCCCGGTAATTTAGTTTGGGGGAATGCTCCAACGGAGCGGAATCGATTATGGTGAGGGCATGAATTCGCAATTGCCTCGGTACAATATTGTGTTGCTCGGCCTTGGGCACACCAACTCGCATATTTTGAGAATGTGGCGCATGCAGCCCTTGGCCGACGCCCGCCTGACATGCATCTCGAATTTCCCGCAAATAACGTACTCCGGCATGCTGCCGGGCGTGCTGGCCGGGCAATACCCCAACGAACGCATGACGATCGATCTCGTTCGGCTGTGCGCCGCCTCGGGCGCGCGGCTGATTGTCGACCAAGTCAAGGGGCTGGACACATCGTCGCGGGAACTTCTTTTTAACGACCGGCCGCCGCTGCGGTACGATGCGCTTTCGATTGGCGTCGGTTCGGTTCCCGACACCCGAAACTTCATCGCCGATGAAACCGCGTTGCCGATCAAACCGATGCAAACGTTTCTCGATCGCTTGCAGAAGCGTCTCTTGGCATTGTCTGCATCTGTTCCTGTTGATCGCCCCCTGCGTGTGGCCGTGATTGGCGGCGGCGTGGGCGGGATCGAAATTGCCTGTTGTCTGCCCCGGCGTGTGCAACAAGTTCTTCCCGGACGCCCGCTGGAATTGATGCTCATCAATGCGCACCCGCGTTTAGGCGGCGCGCTCTGCCCCCGCGCCGAGCGGCTTGTGCAGAAGACGCTTCAGCAGCAAGGCGTACGCGTGGTGAGCGGCGTTCGCGTCAGGCGCGCAACCAACGGCCAACTGTTTTACGACGACGGCGCAACCCTCGATTGCGATCTCGCCATTTGGGCCACAACCGCCGTGGCGCCGCCTTTATTGGAAAGCTTCGACCTACCCAAAGACGAACGCGGCTTTCTGCTCACGGCGCCCACGCTGCAATCGACCGCCGCGGCGGCCCTTTTCGCCGTGGGAGATTCAGGCACGATCGAAGGCCGAAACACTCCCAAGGCGGGCGTCTACGCTGTGCGGCAAGGACCGGTGTTGTGGGAAAACCTTGGTCGGGTTTTGGCCGGCCAGCCGTTGTTATCGTACCATCCGCAACAGGGCTTTCTCAAATTGCTCAACACCGGCGACGGCGCCGCGATAGCCGAGTATCGAGGGCTGGCTTGGCGCGGCAAATGGTGTCTGCGACTCAAGGACGCGATCGACGGCGCCTTCATGGACAAATACCAAAGCTATCCCGCGCCGATGCCATCTTCGCCGCCCGCCGCTTCGCGCGAGCAGCCGATGCGCTGCCTAGGCTGCGGTGGGAAAGTGGGCGGTTCGGTGTTATCGCGGGCGCTGGCGCGTATCAACGCGCCGGGCAACGACTCCATCGTGGTTGGACTAGGCGACGCCGACGACGCCGCCATTATTCGCACGCCGCCCAACGGTTTGATAGCGGCCAGCGTCGATTTCTTCGCGGCGCCGTTCGACGCGCCGTACGAAATGGGACGCATCGCGGCGCTCCACGCCGCCAGCGATTTATGGGCCATGGGCGCCACGCCGCAAGCGGCCTTGGCGATCGTCACGCTTCCAGAAGGCGTGGCCGAAGCTCAAGAAGATCTGCTGGTCGAACTGCTCTCCGGCGCGACCTTCGAACTGCAAAAGATGGGCGCCGCCCTGGCCGGAGGACACACCATCGCGGGCGATCGGCTGGAGATCGGTTTCACCTTCTTCGGCGAGGCGGCCGACCCTCCGTGCGTCAAAAATGCGCTCCTGCCCGACGATCATTTACTGCTCACCAAACCGGTTGGCGCGGGCGTGCTGTTGGCGGCGCACATGCAGGCGCGCTGCCGGGCTGCGTGGTGGCCAACTCTGCTCGACGCCATGCTGCAAAGCAACCAAGAGGCGGCGGCGATCGTATCCGACCTCGACTTACGCGCCGTGACCGATATCACGGGCTTCGGCATTGCGGGCCATCTTACCGAAATGCTCGCCGCCAGCCGGGTCGACGCGGAGCTGAAGCTCGACGACATCCCGCTGTTGCCCGGCGCGCGAACCCTGTTCGACGAAGGATTCGCCAGCACGCTGGCCGAATCGAACCAGGCGCTGGCGAACATCGACCTTGCTTCCAGCAGCCCCGCCATGCATCGCGACACCCAAGCCCTGGCGCCGCTGTTCGACCCGCAAACTTCCGGCGGGCTGCTGATCGGCGTTCCCCAGCAAAAGCTCGAACAAACACTGGCGAGGTTTCAAGAGCGGGGCCTCGACGTCTACGATATTGGCCGCGCGGCGCCGCAAAGCGGCGCGGCCCCCGTGCTTTACCTGCATTGAAGCCGCTGGGGAAGCATCGGCCAAACAATTTCCGTCAAGGCATTTTTCGCCACCGACGTCACGGCGGCGTCGTTGACCACAACCCCAAAAAAAATTGCCGCCTTTGCAGAAGACGAAAGCACGGCTTAGTTCGCGACAAACTGCAAAATGCGAACGGCGCGGCCTTGCCCGCCGGAGGGCGTTTCGGCGGCAACGCGCAAGCGGAGCGTGTGTTTGCCGGGCGGCAGGTCGGCGGCGAACATCACCGTGCGAGGGTAATGCAGCCCCTTGCTAAAGCGATGATACAAATTCACCCGCCGGTAGGCGCCGCCATCGATGCTCGTTTCCACCATGCCGGCGTCGGGCCCGGCCAGCACGTACGCGCCGATCGCGGTTCCCTCGAAGGCTAAGGTCAGTTCAGCGCCCGCCTGTTCGGCGCACAGGAGTTTTTCCGCCGCGAAACGCGACCGGCATTGCCCTTGGAGCTTCTTCCAGTTGGGAGTTTGCCACTGAAAACCGCTGGCTACTTTCGCTTGGCGAGGGTCGACGAACCGGCCGCGAAAATAGCTCAAGGGATCGAGCGGCGCCGGCAACGGGTGCGGAGCGGCTTCGGCGTCGGCTGCCAAGGGTTGCCGCCAGGCGTGGTCCAGCAGTTGGGAAATCATGTTGGCCGCAATGCGATTTCCGAACGGGTGCGGATGCGTGCCGCCGTACTTCCGCCAGTTCAGTTTGCCGGCGGTGATTTGTCGGCCGACTTCCTTGCCCAGGTCGATGGTCGAAACCTGATAATGTTTGAGCACTTCGTCGTGCGCCGCGACCGAAAGCGGCGTGCGGCCCGCTTGCCATGTTTCGAGCATGGAAGGGTTCACGAAGTAGGTCACGACGATGTCAGCCTGCGGATAGCCGCGCCGCATGTGGCGAATAATTCCCTCCATGCCGCGAATGCATTCGCGGCGCGCGTGGGCGGCGTCTTGATCGTCGTTGACCGCGAATTCGATGAAAAACAGATCGACCGGCCCTTTGTCGAGCACGTCGTGAGCTAGGCGAAACGCGCCGGTGGTGGAGCAGGTGGAAGCGATTCCCGCGTCGGTAAACGTAAAGTCGGTCTGCGGGAACCGTTGCTGGAGGAGCTTCTCGACCATCGGCCGATAGCCGTTCATTTCGGTGATGGAGCCGCCCATGAAAGCGACGCGTCCTTTTTTCTCCCGTTCAAATCGAATGCGGGCGTTCTGTAACGAACCTCGCAAATGGATGTTGGCCATCGACAATGGTTGCGATTTTTCTTGGGCCGAAGTTGTCTCGCTCAAACACAAGCCCGACGAGAACGCCAACACAAGGGTTGCTAGAAAAACGCGGCTTCGAGTGCCGTAACAATTCATTTTTTGTCTCCCTGGCCGCCTTGGCGAAACGGCGCCAGTGTTTGCAACATCAATGCGGGCTTGTCGGATATCACGCCATCAATGCCCGCGCGGGCCAGTTCCACCGCCCGCAGAGGATCGTTCACGGTAAAAACCCAGGCTTGCAATCCTCGCTCGTGAATTTGTTGGATTTCTCGCGGGCTGATGTCTGAATGGCGCCAGCCGACGACACTCGCGCCGGCGGTTTGGATGTCGTCCAGATGTTTGGCGGTCAACTCCTTGCCGCCCAAGGCGCCCAATACGAGTTGGGGTTCGAGCTTGTGGCAGTCGGCCAGGAAACGCCAGTCGAACGACTGCACGACGACATTTTGCAACAGTTTTTTCTCTCGCAACAGCGCGATGCAAGCGGCCGCGCTGCCCTGCTTGTGTTCGATCAAGGTGATGGCGCCGGCTTGAATCGTTTGCAAGGCTTCGGCCAGCGTGGGAATGCGAGTGCCTCGGAATCGTGCATTCTTCCAGGCGCCGGCGTCCAATTTTTTTATTGCCGCCAGCGACAAGTCTCCGATTGGGGCGTCGCCTCCCAACAGTTGCAACGCGTTGGTGGTGCGTTTGAGTGTTTTGTCGTGAAACACCACCAACACGTCGTCGGCGGAGCGATAGAAATCCAACTCCACCAAATCGGCGCCGGCCTTTACCGCCGAAGCAAATGCAGGCAACGTATTCTCAGGATACGCCGCGCTATCTCCCCGGTGGGCGATCACCAAAGGTCCGTGAAAATGCCCGATGCTGGAAACGCCGTTCAGCCGCATGTTCTTCTCCCGGGCTGTGTCGTTTTCATCAGCCAACGTATGAGAGCCCGGCGCCAGAACGAAATGGAGAATCAGCAACGCGGCGGCGAAGCGAAGGAACAAAGGCGATTTTTGCATGGGAAGCTGTTTCGTAAGGCGCCGTTGGTGCGATGCTAATCTTTGTTTAGAGAGGCAAATCTCGATGCACTGAAGAGCGTAGAAGCCCGGCTTTTTCAAAAAGCCGGGCTTCTAAAACTGTTTCGAGACGAGATGCTAGTCTTCGAGGATTTCTTTCTCGCGGTCCTTGGCGTGTTTGGTAATTTCCCCTTCGTATTTTTTGGTCAACTCCTGGATTTCATCCTTGATGGTGTCGCGTTCGTCTTCGCCGATGTCCTTGGCTTTTTCCGCTTGTTCGGCGGCTTTGTTGCCGTCGCGGCGAATGTTGCGAATCGAAATTTTCGACTCTTCGCTCAATTCCTTGACGCGTGCGACCAGCTTCTTGCGCACTTCGGTCGAGAGCGGCGGCACGTTGATGCGAATGACGCGTCCGTCGCTTTGGGGATTAAAACCCAAATCGCCCGCGACGATTGCTTTTTCAATGTCTTTAATGGTGCTGGGGTCGTAGGGGCGAATCACGATTTGGGTCGGTTCGGGCGCTCCCACGGAAGCCAATTGCTTGAGCGGCGTGGCGGAGCCATACACTTCCACTCGCAACGAATCGACCAACCCAGGGTTCGCCCGTCCGGTGCGAATGCCTGCCAAGTTGTGCTTCAAGACCGAAGCGGCCTTTTCCATGCGTTCCTCGGCGTCGAGGAGAATTTCGTCGGCGCTCATCTAACTAAGGCCCATCCTTTCGGAGCGGGAATGTGTTGGTGTGTGTTCCACGCAGACCGACGCGGTCTGCGAATGGCTCGCGCCAGCGGCAAGCATATCTCCATGATACGACGCGGGGTGGCCGAAGGCCACACGTGCTAAAAAGCGGCGTTAGGAATCTTCAGAAAGTTCGGCGTCGAGCTGTTTTTCCGCTCCCCAGGTCGCCCAGGCTCTGGCCAGAACGGCGCCGGTGAACATGCAGCCGAAGGTGTACAGCGCCGGCGGAATGGCGGCGTCGGGCTGGTCGGGAAAAATCTGCAGGGCCAAGGTGGCGCCCAGCCCGGCGTTTTGCATGCCGACTTCGAGCGTCAGGGCGCGGCGCATGCTTTCCGGCAGACGCAACCCCGCGCCGCCCGCGTAGCCGACGGCGTACCCCGCCAGATTCACCCCCAACAGCGCCAGAAAGAGGTCGGCTCGAAGCTCCGCCAACTTTTCCCGGCTGCCGGCCACCACCACGGCAATGATCAGCAAGATGGCCAGATTGGCGATGTTCGATCCCATCCGACCCGCCGCCGACTCCCAAGCCGGCCAGAGCCGGGCCAGCGCCTGCCCAAAAATCACGGGCGCGACCACCATCCAGAGCAGTTTGAACGCCAGCGAGAGAAAAAAGCCGTCATCAATACCATCTCCGCTGGCGGAAAGGCAAAACCGCAGAGCCAGTGGAACGGCCAGCGGAGAAACCAGCGTGGCCAGGGTCGTCAGGCTGACCGAATAACTGGCGTTGCCTCGCGCCAAGAGAGTGAGCACGTTTGACGCCATCGCTCCCGGCACGCAGCCGACCACCACCATGCCGACCAGCAAATCGCCTTCGATGCCCCACAGGCGGGCCATTGCGTAGGCCAACGCCGGCATGGCCAAATATTGCAAACCGACGCCCGCGAAAACCATCGGCCAACGTCGCGCCACCTGCCGGACTTCGTCGCGGGGCAGCATCGCGCCGATGCAGAACATTGTGATCACGATCAAGTACGGCAAGAACGGACCGCCGCCCGCCAGCGGATCACCCAGCCAGGGCGCCGCCGTTTCGAGCAGTGGCCAGAAATAAGCCACGGCCGAAAGCAGCACCAGCCAGATAATAAGAAATCGTTGCAGCATGGAAGTATATTAGCGGTCGATCAGCCGTTTTTGAATCATGGCCATGATCCGGCGGGCAACTTCTTGCTTTTTTCCCCCGGCGGCTTCCAGCACGGCGCCGGTAGGATCGATGATTTCAACGTCGTTTTGGTCGGCGTTCATGGCGGCGGGGCCGTTGAGAATCATGAGGTCGCAACTCTTGCGTTCAAGTTTGGCCAGCGCGCCAAAGCGGTGGTCTTGCGTTTCCAGGGCGAAGCCCACGGCCCATTGATCGGCCCGTTTTTCAGAGGCCAGCGTGGCGACAATATCGGGCGTTTCGACCAAATGCAAAACCAACGGCCCGCCGGTTTTGGTGATTTTTTCCTCGGCCACTTTGATTGGCTGGTAGTCGCAGGGCGCGGCCACGCCAATGAGGCCGTCGCAGGCGGGGAATTCGTTAAGGGCGGCGGCGAGCATTTGATCGGTCGTGACGACGGAAACCACCTGCGCCTCCGGTGGATACTCCAGGGAAACCGGGCCGCTCACCACCACCACCTCATGCCCCAACTCCAACGCGGCGGCGGCAAGCGCGCAGCCCATGCGGCCGCTGGAAGCGTTGGTCAGATAACGAACGGGGTCGAGAAACTGCCGCGTGGGGCCCGAAGTGATCAGGATTTTCGCCATGTGTTGCTACGTAAGCACCTGTCCAAGAACTATTCCGTGCAATGGTGTGATGGAACTCCCGCCAAGCCGGAGGCTTGCCAGCTATTAGCCGGTGGTCGAGCGCAGCGAACACCACCGGTAGGCAACGCAACGAACGTGCATCCCGGCGGGATGCCAGACTGGTTCAGAAGCCCGGCTTTTTCAAAAAGCCGGGCTTCTCAGCCGCCATTCCTGGACGATGCGAAGTATCGGCCTACACCAAACTTCGTTTCACGGCCCAAACCGCAGCTTGGGTGCGGTCGGTCACGCTGATTTTTCGCAAAATATTCTGCACGTGTTCCTTGACCGTTTCAATACTGATGCCGAGTGAATTGCCGATCTCGCGGTTGCTCAGCCCCAGAGCCACGTGCCGCAATACTTGAAGTTCGCGATTGGTGAGCGGAATGTCGTCGCTGCGGTCTCCGCGTTTGGCCATCGCGCCCTTGATGCGATTGAGCACGCTATCGTCCGCCGGCGCGTCGCCGGCGGCGGCGTTTCGGATAGCCGTCACGAGGGTTTCACGGGGCGATCCCTTGAGCACGTAGTCGGAGGCGCCCAAGGCGACCGAACGCGCGACATAGGTGGGGTTGTCGTAGGTGGAAAGCATCACGACCCGCGCATTGGGCGATTCCTTGCGAATCGTTTCCAAGGCGGCCAAGCCATCGCGACCGGGCATGCGAATATCCATCAGAATAACATCGGGCTCATGTTCGCGAGTGGCTTCGATCGCTTCCTCGCCGCTGGCGGCCTCGGCCACGATCGTGATATCGGAATCTTGCAAGAGGCTCGCCAAACCGGTGCGCACCACCTGATGATCGTCAACGACAAGAAGCTTGATGCTCATAGTAGTTTCTCCGGCTTCCACGGCCAGCTCCTCCGCGTGATAGGGCGTTTCACCGCCAGACATGATAAAGCGGTTCAACAGACTGATAAGAATACATTACTCGGCAGTATGCGTTCGGACGGCATTTCAGGTTATTCCAGAAACGCGGCATTCTCCCTTCCTTTCATACTATCCAACCGCCCCGGCCGGGGCTAGAGCGCGGCGCGGCATGATCGGTGAATTGCGGTCTTACCCCCACAATAAAAAACGTTTATACGCATTGTGAGGGGCGATTAAACACATTGCCATGTTGCCGGAAACATGCACGTTGACGCCTCGCCGCGCATGACGTATCTATTTTGCGACAAAACGACGGTAACATCGTTCCCGGCCGCCACGCCCCGTTCAACTTGGCGGCGCTGCGCGGTCTTGCAGTTGGAAAGCATGGAAAGTCTACGGCCCGGTTCAGAAGCCCGGCTTTTTCAAAAAAACCGGCTTCTCAAACGCGTAATTTTTCCGACACGACATTCGCCCAACACGTAATTCGCCAAACTCGGTATTTGAGAGTGGAGTTGCAATGAGTCGAGCCTCGCTGTTATTGGTCGACGACGACAATCACCTGCTCGATTGCATGGCCCAATGGCTGCGCGAGCAAGACTATCAGGTCGACGTGGCCGATTCGCAGCCTCGCGCTATCGAGCAGATCAACCGCGAAAAGTACGACGTGGCCTTGGTCGATGTGCGTCTGCGCGAGGGCGACGGCTTCGAAATTCTGAACTACTGCCGCCAACACTATCCGGAGTTGATGGTCATTCTGATCACCGGCTACGCCACGGTGGAAATGAGCGTCGAAGCAATTCGATCCGGCGCGTTCGATTTATTGACCAAGCCGCTGATCGACGAAGAGTTGGAAATGGCCATCGATCGCGCGATCTCGCAGCAAAAAGTGTTGGAGGAAAACACACAGCTCAAAGTGCAGCTAGACATGCGTTTCGGCATGGACAACATCATCGGACACGACCGCAAAATGCAGCAAGTGTTCGACATGATCGACCGCATCGCCGACACCAAAACAACGGTGCTGATCACCGGCGAAAGCGGTACGGGGAAGTCGTTGATCGCCCGCGCGATCCATCGCCACAGCAGTCGTCGGGATATGCCCTTTGTAGAAATTGCTTGCGGCGCGCTGCCGGAAAACCTGCTGGAAAGCGAACTGTTTGGGCACGTCGCGGGCGCCTTTACCGGCGCGACCGGAAACAAAATCGGCAAGTTCAAGCAAGCCGACGGCGGCACGATCTTTCTCGATGAAATCGGCACCGCCTCACCCGCCATGCAGGTGAAAATGTTGCGAGTCTTGCAGGAGTTTGAGTTCGAGCAAGTCGGCGGAACGGAAACGCATCATGTCGACACCCGCGTGATTTTGGCCACCAACGAAAACCTCGAACAGTCGGTCGCGAACGGATCCTTTCGCCAAGACCTGTACTACCGAATCAATGTGATCAACCTCGAGTTGCCCTCGATTCGGGAGCGAATCTCTGATATTCCGCTGTTGGCCGAGCACTTTCTGCGGAGCATCTGCGCCGATACGGGTAAGAACGTTGCAGGCTTCAGCGATGAAGCCATGGCCGTCATGCAACGCCATGCCTGGCCCGGCAATGTACGCGAATTGCAAAACGTCGTGGAACGCGCCGTGCTGCTGGGGCATGGCCCCAAAGTCATTCCGGAAGACTTGCCCAGTTCGCTCGACGCCGGCGTTGCGCCGGTCGCGCGGCCGGTAACGGGCGCCACGTTAAAAGAAGCCCTTTCCGGTCCCGAACGCCAGATCATTCTGGAAGTGTTGCGCGCCCACGATTGGAATCGAAACGCCACCGCCTTGGCGTTGGGCATCAATCGGACCACGCTCTACAAAAAGATGAAACGCCTGGGATTGGAATCAGAATTCCCCGCCGGCGCGGCGCCCGTTTCGTAAGGGATCTTATTGTCCTGGCGATGGGCCTTGCTTCCATTTTCGCTCTTTTCGGAAGTTGATCTAGCTACGAAAAGGGGCGGCTTGCGAGAATGAAATCTTGTGTGCCCACACGATTTCTCTGGCACGGAAGCCGCCCAAGATGGAACTTAGGCCCGCTCGCGAAATAATTGACTGGTTTTCATGGGCAAGGAAGAGCCGAATTTATCAATAGTTATTTTTCATTTTTCATTTGTCATTGA
>QIKY01000234.1 GCA_003233175.1 Planctomycetaceae bacterium
CGCGGACCGGGCGACGCCTGAGATAGCACCGCTGTGGTGAAGGCCGCATCGACCTCCTCCTGGCAAAAATCGACCAGCCCCTTTTCAATCGCTTCGGCGAACGGCAGGCAAGTGATATCTTCGACGCGGCCAACCTGTTCGATCACGGCTTTGTCGTGCGGAGGCGTCACTTGGGCGCCATCCGACCAATACACTTTCACCGCGTTGTAGCTGGGAGGATTGTGGCTGGCGGTAACCATCACACCGCAATCGCACTTCTTATAACGCACCAAGAACGAGAGTTCCGGCGTGCTGCGGTAGCCGTCTAGAAAATAGACCTTCATGCCGGCCGCCGCCATCACACCGGCGCATAGCTCGGCGAACTCGCGCGATTTGTGCCGGGTGTCGTAGGCGATGGCGCAGGAGAGTTGCCCGTTGCCCGCCGTCTGGCTCTTGACGTAATCGGCCAGCCCTTGAGCGCTCTCGCCGATGGTGCGGGTGTTGATGGCGTTGGTGCCCACCGGGAACATGCGTCCTCGACGGCCGCCGGTGCCGAACGGGATGATGGTCCAGAAGACGTCATCCAACTGTTGCCATTGTTCGTCGGCGATGAGCTGCGCGACTTGCCGGGCGTATTCGGCGTAGCGTGGTTCGGTCAGCCAGATTTTGACATTGGCGGCGGCGGCGGCGGTGATTTTTTCTTCACGGCCCGCTTTTTCCAGCGATGCAAGAGCGGCTTCGGTGTTCAGGTCGGTGGATGCGTGCGACATCGCTCGTGTCACTCCAAGGAGGTGTGTGCCGATTGAGGTTGTTATCGATTTTACGACTGCCGCCGCCAAGCGGTACGTCCAGCGCCGTTGGAGTTCACGCTTTAGCGTGCGTACGAGACGAAAACACGCTGAAGCGTGAACTCCAACGGTGGGCGGCAAAGTGCGTTCCAGCACCCTATTCGATTCTGGTTGATTTTACGGCTGCCGGCGTATCGGCATCAAGGGCGCGTCGGCGGCATGGCAAAGACATCATCAATTGCCGGTCCGCTGCCGCGCCGTTATATTGCCCGCCAGAGCGGAGATGGAACGAACGTGGGCGGCAAACACACTTTAAGGCGGGAGCGAAAATCGGCATGAGTGAATTGATTATTAGCGTGTCGGGGTTGCGGGGCGTGATTGGCCAAGGGCTAACGCCCGAAATCGCCGCCCGATATGCCTGTGCTTTCGCGGCGGAATTGCCGCCGGGAAGTATACTCATCACGCGCGACGGCCGCGCTTCCGGCAGCATGTTGGCCGACGCCATTGGCGCCGCGCTGTGCGCCGTGGGACGCGACGTATGCGATGCCGATATCGCGGCCACGCCCACCACCGGCGTGCTGGTTCGGCATCTCGAAGCGGTCGGCGGCATTCAGATTTCCGCCAGCCACAACCCGGCGGAATTCAACGGCATGAAACTCTTTTCGCCCGCCGGCTC
Source organism: Planctomycetaceae bacterium (assembly GCA_003233175.1). Taxonomy (GTDB): domain Bacteria; phylum Planctomycetota; class Planctomycetia; order Pirellulales; family Pirellulaceae; genus SZUA-33. The sequence goes on from QIKY01000234.1 coordinate 1,444, forward strand.
GGTGCTCACGGCGGCGGCGGGAAAAAAAGTGCTCGCTCGTTACCACAACGAACCGCCGCGTTGGGTGGCGTCCGAGAACGTGGGGCGGGTGACTCGCGACACCGAATCAGCCCGTGTCCACCTGGAACGGGTGTTGGAATGCGTCGACCAAACACGTATCGCGGAGCAACAGTTTCGTGTTCTGCTCGACTCCAACCACGGCGCCGGCAGTTTGTTGGGGCGTCCTCTGCTGGAAGCACTCGGCTGCACGGTCACACTGCTGGGCGGCGAGCCCGACGGCCAATTTGAACACACGCCGGAGCCGACGGCCGAGAATTTGCAAACGGTTTGCCAACAAGCCGCCGCCGCGCGGGCGGACGTCGTCTTTTGCCAAGACCCCGACGCCGACCGCCTGGCCATTATCGACGAACAGAGCAACTACATCGGCGAAGAGTTTACGCTGGCCCTGTGCGTGGAGCACGTGCTCAGCCAGACGCCGGGCGCCGTCGTGACGAACTGCTCCACCAGCCGCATGACCGCCGACTTGGCCGACAAATACGGCGCAACTTGCTTTCGCTCCGCCGTGGGTGAAGCCAACGTGGTGGAATGCATGCAACGCGAAAACGCCGTGTTCGGCGGCGAAGGAAACGGCGGACCGATCGATCCTCGCGTGGGCTATGTGCGAGATAGCCTGCTCGGCATGGCGTTGGTGTTGGATCTCATGGCCGCGCGGAACAAGCCGATCAGTGAAATCGTGGCCGACTTGCCGCACTATGAAATCCATAAGACAAAAGTCTCGCTGGATCGCGATAAAATCCCCGCCGCGCTCGATGCACTAGAAGCCACATTTGCCGACGCCAAGGCGAATCGACTGGACGGCTTGCGGCTCGACTGGGAGAACGCCTGGCTGTTGGTTCGCGCCAGCAACACCGAACCGGTGGTGCGCGCTATTGCTGAAGCCGAAACCCGCGCCGCCGCCGAACAACTTTGCCGCCGCGCGGGCGAAGTGCTGGCCGGCGTTTAACGGACATTCAGAGGGACGACCTTATCGGTTTGCCGCCGGGCGGTCCATCGCCGCGGCAGGCAGGAAGTCGTGTACGACATCGAAGACGCTTCGGTGACGCCGCTACTCATCTTTCTCTCGCTCAAACGTCACGAGAATGTGGCCATTGTCGGGCGTCGAGGAAAACTCAGTAGGCCGATCTTTCCCCGCTGGCGCAAAGCAGAGCTTTCGCACGTTCTGGCCAAGTTCATAAATCCCGAGGAATTGATCGCCCTTTCCTCCACCTTCCGTCGGCGTGAAGTCGATGGTTTTCGGCTTCTTTGTTGGGTCGAAGGAACTGGTCCCTTTGTCGATTTCTTGGCCCTCGATGCGGACGCTCCACGCGCCATCGTCGCCGTTGACGACCGTGATCTTCCGGATGTCCTCCTCCTTGGCCTCGTTGCCGTTGATGACAAGAGCAGTGATTCGCCATGTGCCCTCGATTCGCTGACGATCTTTCTTGATCGCTTCGTCCTGGGCGTCATTGGCTGAAGCAATGGCCGTGAGCAAGACTCCAGCAACCAACAAACCGAAGAGTGAGTATCGCATCGTTGTGGCCTCCATAAGTGTTCGGAAGAAATCGAAGACACGCATTGATTGTACTCACTTTCCGCACTGCTCATCTTGATAATCACCGAATTTCTTTGCGGTCGGATTGCGGCTCGGTGGTGCTGCTTTCATGGGCGTTGGGTAGTTTTTTGGTGGCGATGGCTTCGCCCGTGTGTTTTCCGTCGGATGCCGCACTCACGATTTGCATTCCGGATTGACGTCGTCTAAAACCGGCAGACCTGAACAGCAATGAAATTCATAGCAAAAGAGGCAAGCAGATTCTGATGAAAACATGTGTTCGTTTGCACAACCTCTTGCAAGCTCCGCCTGCCCAGGTTCAAGAACCTGGGCCACCCGGCGTTTAGTAACAACACGGTTATCGAAAATCCGTCTAGGTATTTTTTTACCACAGAGAGCACCGAGACCACGGAGTTTGATTCGTCGGGCGTTGTCTTCAGTTCATGAAATCCCGGGCTTCTCTTCTCTGTGGTGAAATCTTTTTTGTCGTTCGCTTGTGGTTCGCGGATCGTGAATGATTCAGACTAGCGCAGCATACTGCTCGATCAAACCCGCCGCGGCGCGTTGCACGGAAAAATGCGACACCATCCTCGCGCGCGCCGCCGAGGCGAGTTGTGTTCGCAAGGTGGGCGATTCCAACAGGCGGCCCGCCTGATGGGCCAGCGCGGCGGCGTTGTCGGGCGGGGCTAGGAAAGCAGCGAATTCGGCGGCGGGAAAAATTTCCTCCGTCCCGCCGACAGCCGTCGCCACGAGCGGAGTTTCCGTAGCGGCGGCTTCCAACAGCACGCGGCCTAGCGGCTCCTGGCGAGCCGCATGGACCAGCAACGTCAACTCGTTCAACAGACGCGGGATGTCGTCTCGAAAACCGAGGAAATGGACGCGATCCGCCAGCGGCGGCGCACCACACGCCCGGTGCAGACGGGCTTCATATTCGACGGCCTCCAACTTTTGCGATTGCCTCACGCCGGCGAGCACGAGATGGCAATCTGGACGAGCAGCCAACAGTTCCTCCGCCGCATGCAATAGAATATCGAGCCCCTTGCGGGCGCCAAGCTGACCCATCGCCCCCAATAGCTTCGCTTCCGGCGGCAGGCCAAGCTCCCGGTGTAGGTAGCCCGTTGGCGGCTGTTTCCGGAAGCGGTTGGCGTCGACGCCGTTGTAAAGCACGCGCGTTTTTTCAGCGACCAGTCCTTGTGTGAGATGAAACTTTTGCGTCGCCTGGGAAACAGCCACGAGCCGCGAATTCGTATTGATGTCTTGCATGGCCCGCTTGCTCACGCCGACGATATCTCGCAAGTGGCCGAGCGAAGGCAGGCCCATTTTTTCAGCCAGCGGCCCCGTCAAACGGCTCATCGCGAGGCTGTTGGCATGGAGCACATCGGGCTTCACGCGCTGCACCACGGCCGACAAACGCGCGCGGCGTTGTTCTGGCGCAGAACCCGGCGGCAAATCCAACAACGCTGTTTCCAAATGAGCCTGTTGGAAAGCAGCGGTTACCGGCCCAGCGGGCGCCGCAACCGTGACACGAAACCCCGCCGAGAGCACCTCCGGCAACACGGCCAAATACGATTGCTCCCCGCCGTTGAGCGAAGGATGCTCGCACAACAACAAAATGTGAGGACCAGCGGCCATGGAGGTAGTTGGGCTGCTTGCAAATGAGACGAAGAAAGAGAAACGAAGATGTGAGGCAAGCAGATGGCCAATGACAAATGACCATTAACTATTGACAAATGACTTTTACCCAACTTCCGGGGACGACGCTATATTTCCGACGGTCTTAACGATGCTTTTTCAGGATCAGTGGCGCGTCGTCGTTCGTAGGCAACCGAGACGGAGGAGCGGCGGGAGCAACCGGTTGGCGGGCGGCAGCCGATGCGCCAGCGCGCCCCGATGCACGTTTGCCTGATGCACGAGACGATATCGTCTCGTTGCGCAACCGCCACAGCCGTTCTTGCAGCACGCTCTGGGGAGGAGACGCGTATCCTGGGCCTTGGAATCCGCCAACGACGGGCGTCACTCCGGCCACAAAGGAACGCGTCTGCCCGTGAAAGAAATAACCCGTGGCGCCATTGAGCACCGTAACCGAAGGCGACTGCGAAACAATCGAACTGCTCGCTCCCTGGCTGCCAAAGAAGTTGAGCCCGAACCCGCCCGCCCTGCCGTGCGCGCCAAAACCGAAGCCGCCGCCACGCGCTCCGCCGAACACGCCGCCGCCCTGTTGGAACTGAAGGTGGGGAGTGAATTGCCCGAATCGGTTCAAGCCCACCACCGACGAACGGCCGCCGTTCCCGCCCGGCAAACCGCCGCCGTGAATGCCAAAGCCGAAGCCGACTCCCATGCGTTCGTTAAACTGATGGTTAGCCCCGACGGCCGGCGCCGTTACGTGCGCCATTTGGGCGTCGGCCGCGGCAACGAAAAAACCGCACCCCGCAAGGCAAGCCAGCAGACTTCGATTGATTGAAAAAAACGCCTTCATGCCAGACGGTCCTTCTTCACATCGCCAATAAGGCGAGCGGCGGATGAGAATTTACCAGCCGCTAAGCAACAGTCCCGAATTTGCATACCGCATTAAAAGCCCGGCATTTTCAAAATGCCGGGCTTTTCCGAGTGACAACTGGGAACTTATTTCGAGACTGCTCTTAACCTGTACGACGGACTCCCACCCGCCGAAAATGGTCGAACGCTACGAGAGCGCCCGTTCACCTGCCTGCATTCTATCGGCGTTCGTGGCCAAACGTCAATAAAAATATGGGAAAGGCGAACCGCCCCGCGTTACCGGCAGTGTCTGTGGCGACCGCCACAACCGCCGCACGACGAACAAACTGGCACGCGAATAACTTTCGTGACCGTCTTGCAGACGCGAACCTGTACTTCCTTCTTTACCGTGTGCGGCACACACACGGAGCGCGTTTTCGTGACCACTTCCGCGACAGGGCGACACACGCTGATTTGCCGCGTGTACGTGCGGGCTTCCGGAACGCAGTAGTTCTCGACGATATCTCGGCTACGTTGTTCGTGGCGATACGCACACACCTGAACCGTGCGTTCACGCTTTTCACGGCGAACCGAGCACACCCGACGCGTTCCCGTGCGCTGTTCGGTTCGATAGCTGCAATGGCGCACCTCGCATGTGCGGGTTTCCTGCTTGCAGAGCGTCACGCAGTAGGTATAGGGAACATCGACGTATTCGGTTTTGTACGTCGTGCAGGGAACTTCTTCGGTGATCCATTTCGGAACCCAGACCCGGCAACAAACAGTTCGCACGCCACAGCCGCCGCAGTCGGGAACCTCTCGCGTGTGCGTTTCCCAATGCCCCACGCATCGCCGCACAGTTCGCGTTGTATGCACGGGAACCACGCGGCAAACCTTCCGCACACCTTGTTTTTTCACAGTGTAAGGAACGTTTACCGTGTACTCTTTGACGGAAGTCGTCCAGACCGGAACCTGCACCGTGTATTGGTATTCGACGTCGCGCCATTCAGGGATACAAACGACGGAGGTTTGCACCACATTTTTCGTGTAGGGAACGCAAACTGAGTAGTTCACCGTGCGAGTTCGTTGCTTCGGAACCAGAACGGTGCATTGTTCGGTCACGTCACGTGTTTCGTACACGTTGCGATACACTGTGCATTTATATTCTCTCGGCTCCCAGCGGTATTCTGTGCAGGAAACGACGCGAGTTTCCGTAACCCATTGCGGAACACAAATAGTTTTTTCGACGTAGTCGACGCCGCAGTCTGAGTCGTTGCTGTTGGCGGCCTTGCGTTCCGCAGCGTGAACGCCGCCGGAAACGGCCAATACCAAAGTAATTGCGAACGATTTTGTCCAAAGTGAGTGAAACACGCTCATACCCTCCTGTCACACTGATGAAGATGCCTATGCCGAAAGTCAAACCCAGTCCGTGGCAATTTAGGTGGATTGCGCAAACGTTTCTGGAGCAAGTACGCAGGATAGAGAAAATATTCCGGCATGCAAGCATGCAGTGAAATTTTTTTTCGGCGCGTTTTGAATTCCCTGAGCACTTACCTGGCGTCAGTTGCTTCGAGAGAACACTAGGTTTCCGCCCACGTACGTTTGCAACACCTGCATGTTTCGCAACTGTGGCAGCGAGCAGGAAAGAATGTCGTCTTGGAGGACGATAAAATCGGCCAGCTTGCCCGCTTCGAGCGAGCCTTTGTCGTCTTCCTCAAACGACAGGTAGGCGTTATTGATTGTATAGAGGCGAATCGCTTGCTCCCGTGTGAGCGACTGTTCGGCATGGAGCGGGGCGTCCATTCCGCGAGGACGCCTCGTGAGCACGGTCCACATTCCTAGAAAAGGATTGTAAGGATTGACCGCGCGTAAGCTGCCGATTTTTTGCATGTGGTCGGAGCCGCCGCCAATCACCACGCCAGCGTCGAACAACGATTTGTACGGTTGAAAATACGCCAGTCGATCGTTGCCGAACTGCTTGAGCAACGTGGCGCCGTCGAGGTAGAGCCACGCCGGTTGTAAATCAGCAACGATTCCCAATTTCTTCATTTTTTGCACGGCTTCAGCGCTCATGAAATTGCAATGCGTGATGCAGGGGCGGTGCGCGCGAATGGGAAAGGTTTTGTTGACCTCCTCATAAGCGCTAATCAACGCATGCACGGCGCCATCGCCCACGGAATGCGCTGTCATTTGCAAATTATTTTCCAGCACTAATTTGGAAATCTGGTAGAGACGTTCCGGCTCAATGTAGAGCGTGCCGCGGTAGTTGGGGTCGGTGATGGAATAGATCTTGCTCACGCCCCACGGCTGGCGCATGTAAGCGCTGCCGGTGAGCATGCCGCCATCGAGAAACACCTTCACGCCGCGCAGCCACAGTTCGTGGTTTCGCGCATGCAGCGGATTTGCCGCCGCCTTCTCCACCCGGCGGCGAATTTCCGCCAGAGGCGCCTGCGCGTTAATGCTGTAGTACAAATACACGCGGCAGGGCAGGCGTTTCTCCCGGCGAAGGCGAGCATACAACGCGATTTTGCTGTCGCTCGCCGAACGGTCGGATATGCTGGTAATGCCAACGGAGTTGTAATCTCGGAGTAGTGTTTCCAATGCGTCGGCGCGGTCGTCGGCCGAAGGCGATTTCTGGTTCGACTTCGCTTTCACGAACCGGCCCGCGCCGCGCAGGACGCCCGTCGGTTCGCCGGTTTTGGAATCGCGCTCGATCAAGCCCGGTTTGCCGTCCCGAATTTTGAAATCTTTATCGATCCCGCTCAACCGCAACGCGAGCGAATTCAATGCCTGGTCGGGCCCCGTGCGAAACACGACCGGGTTGTTCGGCGCCGCCGTATCAAGTTCGGCGCGCGTGGGAAAACGTTGGTCTTGCAGCCGCGTGATGAACACCTGCGAGACGCGAATCCATTGGCCGTCTTCCAGTTTCTCCGCGCGAGAACGAATGTATTGCAAGACATCGGCTATGGTTTGCATGTCGGGAACGCGATGATCGTATTCGTACAAAGCGGCGCTGGTGGAATGCACATGCGAATCGATCAGCCCGGGCAAAACGGTTTTACCCGCCAGATCGATCTGCTTGGTTCGAGGACCGGCGAGTTGGAGTACGTCGGCCGTGGCGCCGACCGCTAAAATGCGATCGCCGGCAACCGCCATGGCCTCCGCGACGCGAAATTTCGAGTCGACGGTGATGATCTTGCCGTGGTGCAAAATTAGATCGGCCTTTTGCGCCCACGCCGGCAGCGCCATGCCAAGGAGAACCGCAACGCCCATGAAAGCATGCGAAAGAAACGCCAAACACAAGGATCGGGTTCCGCGTGACACCATCTGAAAAACTCCATGCAACGGCTGGTGTTTGTGAATGCGAGTGAAGTTTCAATGTAACAGCGCCGCACGCCGCCTGCTTCTCACGCGGCGACCGCCTGTGGGCTGAAACAGTAAAAAACGCCCGGCAACGCCCCAATAGGTTTGAAAGTATGCGACTTACGACGATCAAACCGGAGGCCGGAGAGAAAAAAAACGCCCATCTCGGCGAAATGCAAAAAAAATGTTTGACCCAGACCGCCATTTTATATAAACAGAGGTTCGTTCAAAACGTTTATTCTCTTTCGGAATCGATAAATCGGTTCATCACCGAGGAGGACGTCACGTGCAGGATCCCCCTTACCGTTTGCGATGAGACTCAGGCGCGGCGGCGAACCCCCGCGTCCCCTCGTTATTCACAGAGGGTGGTTATTCACAGGAGGGCGTTTTATGCAAGATCCACCGGGCTGTCAGCCATGAACCGTTTGGCGGCCATGAGCCTATGCGATGAGCGGCAGTGTCGAGCTTCGCGACAATAAATAGTTGTGCTTGGCCACGCTGTGCGTTTTCGCCGCGCCGCCGCCTTGCGGTTACGCCGTGTTTCATACCCAACGAGAGATTCCTCGCCCCGTGTGGTCCCGCAACCACACGGGGTTTTTTATGCGGGGTTTATGTATCGGCGCGAAACCCATCGGCAAAATAAAAAGCCCGGCATTTTGAAAATGCCGGGCTTTTTTAACAACTGGTAACGTTCGCGGCGAGGCCTTACCCGCCGGAACCGTTGCTTTGCGGCGCCGGAGGGCTGAACTTGGCGAACTCCTTGCCGTCGCTGGTCCAGACCCGCAGCACGCTGTCTTGCCCGCCAGCGATGATCGTTTTTCCATCGGCGCTGACGCCAACCGCGTAGACGAAATCTGCCGGGCCGGCGAAGTTGCGAATGTTGCCGCCATTGCTGGTGTTCTTGATGCGAACGCTAGGATCTCCCGATGCCGCGACAACGGTATCGCTATCGCCGATGAAATCGACCGACGTGACTTCCTTCTTGTAGCCGGCAATCGTGCGCAGTTGGTCGCCGGTGCGGGCGTCCCAGACTTTGATCACGTTGTCGGCGCCGCAGGTCGCGAGGCGGCGTCCATCGGCTTGCCAGGCGACGTCCAATACGTGGTGCGTATGGCCTTCAAACGACCTCACCAACTTGCCGGTCGCGACGGTAAAGATTTTCATGAATCGATCGGCGCCGCAAGTGGCCAACTGTTTGTCGTTGGGTGAAAACTGCAAGCCGAAAACGGTATCGCTGTGGGCGTCTTTAATATCGAGCACCAATGCGCCAGTGGCAAGATTCCAAATTTTAACTTCACCGCTGCGCGAAGGTTCGCCGCCGCCGGTGGCCAGAAGTTTTCCGTCGCCGCTGATATCCAATGCGGTCACCCGGTCGGCGAATTCGCCAGACGTCGCCGAACCGATGGTTCTTTCCAATTTCCAGGCGGGCAGCAGATCTCGCACGATGATCTCTCCGTTGGCGGCCAACGCGACCAGTTGATCGCCGCTGAAGGCGATCGTGTTCACGCCGCTCTTACCCGCCGGCGCAACTGCCAGCGGCGCCGAAGAGGCTACATCCCAGACGTGCAGTTGGCCGCCGCCATCGACTGCGGTGAGCAAATCGCCGGCAGTGGAAAAGGCAACCTTCGACCAAGGTAGATCACTGGCAACGGCCGTCGCTTCAAGTGTTTTGAGATCGGCTTCGCGCGCTTTCAACGCTTCCTCAAACTGTTTGTGCGTTTTCTCCAACGGCGGAATAGCCGCGATTGATTGCTGTTCTGTTTTCTTGGCGCGTTCCTGGTTTCGCTTGGCGCCGGCCACGGCGCGCTCGCCCGCTTTTTGCGCGGCCGCTACTTTATCGTAGGCGTCGGTGGTTTTCTTGGCGGCGGCTTC
>QIKY01000360.1 GCA_003233175.1 Planctomycetaceae bacterium
CGCCCCGCGCCCGCCATGCCGGCAAATTGCAAAACCCAAAAAACTTCGCGCCGCTCCCCCGTCCCCACCCGAATTCCCGGACGCTATTGGGCTTAACGAGAGCCAGAGCCGCCGGATGGCGAGTATGTAGGTTCCGAATACGATTGATCCGAGTAAGAGCCAGCCGATGAACGCCCGGCGCTGCAACTGCCGTTGGAACAACTTTTGCCGGTGGCGCATCCGGCTGCGGCAGCGCACACAACCGCAAACACAAAACCGATGGCGCCGAGACCGAATGTTCTGGTCATAACGATTCCTTCCAGGAGGGTGTCCCGTTTTCAAACGGGCTCGAAATGCATGTTCCCCGACGTTATCGGCGTTTGCCGGTGCGTTTCTGCGTGAGGAAGCATACATATCGAAGAATTCCCCCTCTCTTATTGGTTCGCACGCTGGCCGCCGCATTTTGTTTTTCCAACGTACGCCGATTCACAGAACAGCAGGCGGCTCCTGCCGATAATAGATGCATCAGGCGGATCCAGCACCCATTGCCTGTTGGCGTGGAATGAAAAAGGAAACAAACAAATGTCCCGAAAGATACGGCCAACTCTGCTCGCCGTTTTGCTGCTCGCTGGCGTGAGTCTGGCGGCAGGCGAGTTACGCGCTGGCGAAATTCACTGGAAGACGTCGGCCAAGCAAGCACAAGATACCTCGCAGCAATCTGGCCGGCCGTTGCTCATTTATGTCGGGGCCGACTATTGCGGCTACTGTAGAAAATTGGAACGCACCACCTGGGTGAACGACGAGGTGGCGGCGCGCGTCCAGGCCGGATTTATTCCCTTGAAAGTCGACGGCCAAAGGTCCACACAAATCGTTCGCCAGCTTGGCGTGCGCGGTTTTCCGGCAATGATTTTACTTTCGCCCGAGGGCGTCGTGTTGCGCAAGCAAGAAGGTTATATAGGCGCTCGCGAAATGCTGAACTTCCTGCAATCGACACGGCAGAGCCGGGCGTCGCGGTCTGTCGTTGAACGATGAACACAATCGGGGGACGTCGAAATGACTCGCGGTAAATCGTTATCTGGCCACGATTGGGATGCCTGCCCGCCAGGAACGCTGCGGCAGCTCTCTGCGCAGATCAGGGCTACAAAACGAAAACAAACGCAAAGGCGGGCCGTTCGCCGCGGCGGCCCTCTGTTGGTGATCGCACTCGTGGCCGTGATCGGTTCCTGGGGCGCGCACTCAACCTCTCCGCCGATCGTGAACCACGGCGGAATCTCATGCACCGACGTGCAAACGTCGTTCGCCCTTTACGCTTCCAACCGTCTGCCCGCTTCGGTGAGTGAGCAAATCGCGGAACACGTGCGAATATGCCCAACCTGCGCGGCCAAGTTCCGAAAAATGCGCGCCACCCCAATAGAAGATGCGAACCTAGGTGCTTCCTCGGAACAGGTGGCGCAGCGCCGCCACGCACAGACGCCCCAGCGTCATTCGTCCCGCATACAGCGCTCCTCCGAATCAGGTTTATCCGAAACAAGCTTCATGCTGGCATTACAGCAATAAACTCCTTCGGTCGGCAAAGCGGGGGTGCGCAGGTTCCAGGGCCTGCGCACCCTGCGGCGCTGATCGCAGAGTTGGAGCGTGCAGCTTATCGCGTTTCGCCCCACTGTTGCCGAAGCCATTGCGCGAAAATCTCGGCGGCGGTTGCTGTGTTCCCCGCGGGCCGATCGATCAACGAAAGATCCTGCGCGCCGACCAAGCGCCGCACCAGATCATCGCGCGTTCCGGCATCTGCTGTTTCAAATACGGCGGGATGCACGACGACGCAATCCCAAGTCGGCGGTCCAAAGTGCAACGACCAGTTCATCAGCCAGCCGAACGAACTGACAAACGCTTCGTCTGATGTCGCCGCCGCGTTCGCCGCGCGCGGAACCGCCAGCACGACCAGGTCGGGTTTCATCGCCCGCACGCGAGACTTGGCCTCTTGTTCGAGTTCCGCCAATGTTTTGTCGGCCGTCGACCACGTCGTGACTTCCACATTCGCCTCGGGCGCCAGTTGCTTTATCGCGTTTTTGATAAGTCCATCCAGCGGCGGCATGGCCAGAACTCGCAGCGGCTTTTTTTCTTGCAAGCGAGTAAACGTGCGGCGCAGCGCCGGTTGCTGGGTGGGGACGTCGTCCAGGAGAACGCGTTTTCCGGTAATGGTTTGCGCCAGTTGTTCGGCGATTTTTTTGTGGCCGTCCATGTTAGGATGGATCGGGTCGCTCATCAGCAACCGCCATTGGAAGGGAGCATGCTGGCGAACGGCCTCCAGTTCCTGGTAACAATCGGCCAGCGCCACCTGCATTTCCTTGGCCACTTGCCGGACCGCATCGCAATACAAAATCAATTTGGCGCTGGGGCGGGCGGCTGTTTCGATCACGTTATTGGGCGTGGCCAAAATCACTTCGGCGCCGGCGGCGCGGCATTTCTTCACAATCGTTTCGAGATTGGCCCGGTACTGGTCGAGCGGCACGCGCGTCATATCGTTCAGTCCAAACATCACCGTGACGACATCCGGCTGTTTGGCCAGTACATCTTTTTCGACTCTTTGCAGCGCGTTGACCGTGGTGTGCCCGCTGATACCGGCGTTCACCATTTCGACGGTCGCCTTTGGCGCGGTTCGGCGTAGAGCGATGCCGAGCATATCGGCGTACGCGCGGCGGCTGCCGGTGTGGTAATACACGCCGGTCACGCTATCGCCGAAACACACCACGCGAACCGTCTTACCCAGCCGCAGGTTTTCTCTCGCCTTCAAGGGCGGACCCAGCGTTTTTAGTATCGTGGGCAGCATCGCCTGCACGATTTTGGCGTGTCCGAACGGGTTGGGATGGCAGCCATCGGTGGTCCATTCTCGCAGCACGGCGCCGCCGGCGCGAGCGGCCGTCCAACGGGCGAAATGATCGACCAGCGGCACGCGCCACTTGGCGGCAACCTCTCGACAAACAACCACGAACGGCTCCAGACTCCCGTTGGGGTTCTCGCCCAAACCGTTGGGCCGTGCATCGTCGGCAAAGCGCGGAGGCGTCATGAGGATCAGGCGAATGCCCCGCCGCCGCATTTCCACGACGATTTTTTCCAGGTTCGCACGATACGCGTCCGCCGTGATACGAGTAGTCGACTTGCCTTTGTCGATGTAACTGTCGTTGGTGCCGTACATCACGGTCACCAAATACGGCTGGAGCGACGTGGCTTGTTCGAGCCGCTTGAGGAATTGGTCGGTGCGTTCGCCGCCAATGCCGATGTTGACCACGCGCACGCGCCGGCCTTGTTCCCGTAGTTCCCGCCCCGCCAACGAGGCGAACGTTTGTTGCGCCGTCACTCCCGAGCGCGCGCCTTTGGTGATCGAATCGCCGATCGTGACGATGGTCAACTCCGCGGGCGACTCCGCGCCGCGCGCCGGTGGCATCGTGACAGCGCTCAAAACACAAGCGGCCAAAAACACCGAACTGAAAAGGTTTCCGAGATTCCGCACGACAAACTCCCGTCAAAAAGTGTGCAACGTAAGCTGGGCCGGTTATTATAGTCGGCTGGAAGTGCGGCGTCGCATCCAGGCGAGATGCCAAGCGCCGTTGGAGTTCACGCTTTAGCGTGCGTCCGAAACGAAGACACGCTAAAGCGTGAACTCCAACGGTGGGCGGCGAACCGTTGAAGCACAACGCTCAAAGCAAAAAAGGCACATGATGAACAACATGGAAATGAATCGACGAGTTTGGCTGCAAGCCGCTGCGGCGAGCGGTTTGGCGGCAAATGGTTTGGCGACGGGCGCGACATCCGTTTTTGGCCAGGAAACGAAAAAGACGCCCGACGGCGCGGTGCATAACATCGGCTCGCGGAGAGAACTTTTCATCGACGACTTCCTCATCCAGCGCACCAGCGGCGAGGCGGAACAGCGGCTGCATCACCCCGCGCCGCAAGAAATATCGCTCGTTCACGACGCCCCCTGGGAGGGAACGGGCAGCGGGTACCATAGCGTTTTCCAAGATGGCGGCCGCTACCGCATGTACTACAAGGCTTGGCATTTGGCGGTGAGCAAAGGGAAGGTCGATACCGGCCAGCACCCGCTCTATTGTTGTTACGCCGAGAGCAGCGATGGAATCCAATGGGAAAAACCGGAACTGGGGCTGTACGAATTTCAAGGTTCGACCAAAAACAATATCACGCTGGCCAGCGGAACTTTGGGGCCGCTGAAAGTCGACGCCGGGCACCCCGCCGTGTTCCAGGATGAGAACCCCGCTGCGGCCGACGATGCCAAATACAAGGCGTTCGTGCGGTCGTCGGGGCCGAACGGGCTGTTGCCGTTCAAGTCGGCCGATGGCCTGCATTGGTCGCCCATGACCGACGCGCCGATTCTTGGCGGGCTGGGCGCCTTCGATTCGCAAAACCTCGCTTTTTGGGATCCAACGCTCGGCCAATACCGAGCCTATTGGCGGATATTCAGCGAGGGAATACGCGGCATTCGCACCGCCACTTCGTCTGACTTCATCCACTGGGGCAAGCACCACGATTTAACGTACGTCGATTCGCCGCCGGAACATCTTTATACGAACCAGATCAAACCGTATTATCGGGCGCCCCACATTTTGATCGGCTTTCCCACCCGCTATAACGATCGCGGCTGGACGCAATCGATCCAAGATTTGCCGGAACTCGAACATCGAAAAATGCGTGCTTCGGCCGTGCAGCGGTATGGAAACGTCGTCACCGAAGGTTTGGTGATGTCGAGCCGCGATGGCCGCAAGTTCAACCGCTGGAACGACGCCTTCCTACGCCCCGGACCCGAACGACCCGGAACCTGGAATTACGGCCATCAATACATCGCCTGGCAGTTGGTGGAAACGAAATCGGCGCTGGCCGGAGCGGCCAACGAACTTTCCCTCTACGCCGGCGAAAGTTATTGGACCGGCAAGGGCAGCGCGCTGCGCCGCTACACGCTGCGGCTCGATGGTTTCGTCTCGGTGCATGCCTCGATGCAGGGCGGCGAACTGCTGACCAAGCCGTTTGTTTTCGAGGGCGGGAAACTGAGCGTGAACTTTGCTTCTTCGGCGGCGGGCGGGATACGCGTCGAATTACAACGCCCCGACGGCTCACCGTTACCGGGCCATGCCCTGGCCGATGCCGACGTTCTCTACGGCGATTCGGTCGACCGCACGGTCAGTTGGAAAGGCTCGCACGACGTGCAGTCGCTCGCCGGCCAACCGCTGCAACTGCGTTTCGAACTCCAGGACGCAGACCTCTATTCGCTCCAGTTTTCATGAGCGCACCTCGTGGTTTGTGTGTTCAGGCGTACACGGCGCGGCTGGACCGCTGGACTTGTCCTGTTAAAAACGTCTGCTGACGGCGGCGGGCTTTGTGGCGAGACTGTCTTCGTGATGACCGCGCAGTCCTCTATCCCGGCGCTCTTCAGTTCGCCGATCGCACGATGGGAGAGAGCGAGCGTTGCCTTCCATGCTTCGTGCTCTTCGCGTCCTTCGTGGTGCGCCTATCCGGCCAAACGATTCTCCATGCGCCGAACGATCAAGTTCACCACGAAGGACGCGAAGAGCACGAAGGGAAGAGCCGGGAGTTAGCACCTGTCCAAATACTATTCCATGCAATGGTGCTATGGAATTCTCGCCAAGCCGGAGGCTTGCCAGCCATTAGCCGGTGGTCGAGCGCAGCGAACACCGCCGGTAGGCCTTTTATCCTTTCAGGATATGAAATCAAAGACGTCGCCCAGGCTTTGCCCGCGTCCCAAAATCCGTCGCCGCTAGAAGTCATTTTCACCAGCCCGGCTCCAGCTCCGCCCGACCAGGTTCTAGTGCATTCCTCCTTCAAGCGCTATGCCATTGCAAACCGCAAGGTGCGCTCCAGTTTTCAGGGCAAGCAGGAAAGATCGCACCCCCTGAAGAGGGTGGCGCGGCAGCGGATGTCGCCCTTTCGCCACGTATTGTGTGGCGTTTTTCCTACAGGGAGGTAACGCTTCGGGCGTGACGACGTTTTTTCCCTGGTTGTAACCGGCGGTTATGGCGAGAGTTGCGGCTTGTGAGTTTGGGCGGGGCGCCGAATTGGCGCGGCGTTCGCTCTACCGAAGGAGCGAAGGAGTCGCTGGGAGAGCCTTTGTCCCCTCGGGCTCTCCCAGTGATGAATTCGTTTTTAACCGAACCTCACACCCCAGACATGCCAGCGATATGCACGCTCGAGAACTTGTGGAGTTGGCGGCTTTGATAGCCACTAATGGCCCTCAACTGATCCGTCACCGTGACCGCCTCTCCTCCAAAAGCGTGGAGAGTTATTGGACCACCAGCAAATGCCGGCTGGATGCTTGGGCGCATGGGCTCAAACGCTGCACGCTCGCCGCCAACTCGCCAAATGTGCAACACGCCTGCGGCGCCGGGCCGCTGGTGGAGGAAATACTGGCGGCCGAAGTGCTCACGCGCATCTGGTCGGCGGTGGCTTGCCTCCACGATGCACAGCACGGCCGCACCGAAGCCGATCCGCTGGTGAGGAGCATCTTTACGAGTCATCTTGAAGTGCGCAACCGGGCCTTGCGGTTGGTGGTGTCGAGCGACATTTTCACGGCGGCGGAAGCTCGCCGCTTGAACCGACTCCGCCGACGCGCCGAACGCTGGACCGACCTACTCCTAGGCTGCCTCTCCACGGAATATGAAGCCGGCGAATTTGGCTTCGACCGCCACCGCGTCGCCGAATTCGCAACCGACCTGTGCGGCGCGACCGATGCCGAAGCGCGGCGCCAAGCCTGGGCTCTGGTGTTGCTTTCGCTGCCCAAGGTGTTTGCCGAAGTGCTGCCCTCGCCTTCGCCGAATCTGTTGCGGAACCGCGAAATTGCTACTTCAGTTCTCGCCTGTTTCGACGCCGATTGCTTCGCCTCGGTGGGCCCTCTCGACTCGCTCTGGATAACCCGCATGCGCAACACCGCCGCCGACGCCAACGAACTTCTCAACGAATGGCTGGCGTTTGCGAACTAAAATGCACCGGGCGGGAAACCTGGAACCCACTACCCCGGATTATTCACGAGATCGACTCTGATCACTGCAAGTGGTGATATGAAACAACTTTGCGGCTATCTTACCCAAAGCGCCTCGCAAATCAGCCGCCACGCGCTAGCGTCCGGTTCTGTGGGGAATCGCAACAACCGGACGCTAGCGCGTGGCGGCTGATGAATAATCCGGGCTACGTGAGAATGGAGGCGGCGTCTGCTCAACTGCCCCAGCTATGCACCACGATATCGCCCCGGCGGCGGAAGACGATGTCCACTTTATACCCGCTACGCCACTCGTACGTGTAAGAAAAGCGGTGCAGGATATCCCGACCCGTGCACACGACCGGCGCGTCTTCGCAGCAAGAAGGAAGGCAAATCGAAACCAATACCGGACAACCGCAAGGATCTTTGACTTCCATCATCACCTGTTGGGTGGTGCAGGAAAGACGGCAGGTTCGGTAGTGCGGATGATTTTTGTAGACCGTGCAGTATTTCTTGTAAGCTGCCGCCGGCTCAGCGGCGGCAGGATGTGCAACAGGCAAGCTCAATACCAACGGACGCAATTTCGCAGCCGGTTCCGCGGAAACGGCGCCCACAAACAGACTCGCCAACAGGAACACCGCAACAGCTGGCAGGCAAAATAATCGAATCATGGTCGTTTTCTCAGTGAAAAAAGGACTTCGGATATGTTGGAGGGCTTGAAAATGACTTACCCACACATTGTAACCTGTAACTTAACCTCAGATTAGCCATTTTAACTTTACTTCGCACGGCTGGGCAAGTGGCTGGGGCGGCGGGTTTTTTGGAAGTCGGGCCAAGTCGAGTCCAGACTTGGCGGCTTCCACTACCTCCGAGATGAAGAGTCCCTTCCGCAGAGGGGCAGCCGGCGAGAGGGGCGTTTCGGCTGAAGGATCTTGTCGTTTGTTAGTTGCCGCCGTGGAGTCAGGTGGATTTTTCTTGCCGGCGAGGGTTGAGTACACAGCGTAAATCACGGCAAAAGCTCCCCAAACCGTCTAAATTTCTCAAAATATTGTGGCGTAAACAAAACTCGAAGAATACAATGAACGGTATTCTCACATTCACTTTCGTCGACTGTTCAATAAGGTCGAAAAGTCTAGTGGCAAGGCAGGGCTTTCCTCTGTGGAGCAGAGATGGCTCTTTTGTGTAGGCACTTCCGAGGTTGGAGTTTCAATTATGTGCAAATGTAGTCAGTTTTCGCTGGCGCATGCCTCGCCCATTGCGATGGTTTTCGTAGCAATGTCTTTAGGCGCCATGTTCCTGGGGCAAGCCGTTTTCCCGGCGTTGTTGTTGGCCGACGATGGGTTGGCCGTTGACGGCGCGCGTTTGGCGACCTACCAGCATTCAGCGAACGAAAGTTATTTCGCGCTGAGCTTGAAGCCGCCCGTGGGGAGCAAAACACAGGCGCCGCGCGATGTGTTGGTATTGTTCGACACTTCGGCCAGCCAGGCCGGCGTGTATCGGGACGACGCCCTCGCAGCCACGCTGTCGCTGCTGGGCCGCTTGGGCGAGAACGATCGCGTGAAGTTGGTGGCTGTCGACTTGAACGCCATCGACATGAGTGAAGGTTTTGTGCCGCCGCAGGGGTCCGCCATGCAGGCGGCCCTGGAAAAACTCCGCCACCGCGCGCCGCTCGGTTCCACCGACATGGTGCTTGGTCTGCAAAAAGCCGTCGAGAGTTTTCCGGCCAACGGCAACAGCCGTGTATTGATCTACGTGGGAGATGGTCAGAGCCAAGCCAACGCGTTTTCCGAAAAAGAACTTGAACAAACCATCAGTATGTTGGTCGAGGCGCGTGTTCCCGTTTCCAGTTTTGCGATTGGCCCCCAGCGAGACATGCGCTCCTTGGCCGTGCTGGCCAACCAGACCGGCGGTCAGATCGTGATTGATCGCGAAGACGCAAACCCGCAGGAAAATGGCGTGGCCTTGGCGCAAATCGCGGCGGCGGCGGTGCTTTGGCCGACATCGGTCACATTACCCGCCGGCCTGCAAGAGATTTATCCTCGCCAGTTGCCGCCTCTCCGCACCGACCGCGACACCGTCGTGATTGGCGTATTCCAGAAAAACTCCATCAAAACCCAGCAAGTCGCCGCCAGCCTGGAAGCCGGCGGACGCCAACTGAAATTGTCGTGGCGCGTCCAGCCGGACGCCTCCAGCGACGACTTCGCGTTTTTGCCGAAACTGGTCGAAGACGCTCGTCGCGACGGCGGGCTGACATTACCCACCGTGGGCTCGGCCGGTTTGCGAGAAGTGGCTCGCATGATGGCCGCCGACTCGCACCAGCTTGCCAAGATGAGCGGCCGCGCGCTGGCTCTGGGCGACGCCGACGCTGCCGAACGACTCGCCGGAGCCGCGGAGGAAAACGACCCCGCGAATCCGCAGGCGTTAATCATTAAAAATGCCATTCACCGCACCCGCCATGGTTCCGCCAATGGTTCCGCCAATGGCGATTCCAATGCCGCGGCAAAAGGCGGCGCCAAGCGAAAAGGCGTGAAGGCGGAAATCAAAAGTTTCACTCCGGGCGAGGCCGATTTGACCTTGGTCCAACTGACGACTCCCGGCGGCGAGGAAGCGGCGCCCGATAGTTTGCTCTCCGATTTCGAGGCCAACGAAGGCGAATTTCTCAAGTCGGTCATCAACGACACGGCCGCGCAAACACAAGTCATCAATGCCGAAGTGGAAGTCGGCTTGCTGGCGGCGAGAAACAGCCTCGCGACCGACCCCGAAGGCGCGAAGCAATCGCTCAAACTGCTGCTGGAAAATGTGGAGCGCGCTCCCGACCTGTCAGCCGAAGACCGTGGCGCATTGCGTAATCAAATCGTGGAGGCGATTCGCGAAGCGGGCCGTTTGCAACTTGAATTCGAAGACCGAAAAGTCCGCGAGGAGGCGCTGCAGGCGGCGGCCGTTGATCGCCAACGCGCCTTGAAGGCGGTCAGCCGTAACGAAGAACGCATTCGCCAGCTGATGGCCCGCTTCGACTCCTTGCTCGATGAAGGGCGTTACCGGGAAGCGGAAGATCAGGTCGCGCAACAAATAGTGGAGGATGAACCCGATGGCACGATCGGCATTTCAGCGTTGCTGAACTCGCGTGAAATGCGCATGCAGGCGGATATTATGCGGCTCCGCGACATGCGTTGGCGCAACTTCGCCGACGCTTTGTTGACAGTCGAGGAGTCGGCGGTGCCATTCCCCGATGAGCCCTCAATCGTTTACCCAGACGCCCAGTTCTGGGAAGAATTGACGATCCGTCGTAAAAAGTACAAATCGTTGGATCTGCTCAGTTCGGGTGGGTCGGAAGAGAAAATCTTCGCGGCCCTCGACGACCAAACAACTTTTGAGTTCCTTGAAACGCCGCTTTCGGAGGTGCTCGATTACATCGGCGAATTGCACGATATTCCCATCGTGATCGACAGCAAGGCGTTGGACGATCTGGGGCTCGATTCCGATACGCCCGTGACCCGCAACTTGGCCGGTGTTACGTTGCGATCCGCCTTGAGAATTACTTTGAAGGAATTGGAGCTAACGTACATCATCAAGAATGAAGTGCTGATGATCACCACGCCGGAGGAAGCCGAAACGCAGCTGGTAACGCGAGTTTATCCCGTGGGCGACTTGGTCATGCCGATCGGCATTCTCAGCGGTCGTGGC
>QIKY01000325.1 GCA_003233175.1 Planctomycetaceae bacterium
GACAATGTAGTGCTCCATGCAAAAATGGCAGGTTAATTCCTGCCAATCTCAGAGCGCAAATATCGTGCCAAAGCAGCGTAAAATCTGAGGTACTTATGTATAAACAACAGGGCAGGAATCCAGCCGGCGCGGTGGTTGGATAAATAAAGCTCGCGCCCATCGCCTGCCTTACCAACGCAAGAAGTAGATCAATGAGGCGGAGGCTGATTGACGACACTTGGTTCAACCCTCATCTCAGGGAAGCCGAACTTGCCGCAGAGGCATTTCACTGTTTCTAAAAAGGCGGCCGGGGAATGTGGCGCCACAACGACTTTTTGAACTAATTGTTTAACATCGACTGTTAGATGAACGCCCCGCAATGCACACATTTTAAGGTCGCCTCTATATTCTTGGTCGGCTAAGTCCACCATCGCGCGAAATTCGTTTTCGCCTTTATAGAAAACCCGCTTGAAGAAAAATATAGTTGCATACCATTCCTGTGCAGCGTTCGATGCCTGCCATTCTCTGTGGTCATCGTATGAAACCGTTCCTGCCAGCACATCTTTGCCTCCGTTGTTAATACCAACGATCTTGCAGTCGTCGAACGCCGCCCTGAAACGTTTCACATCTGTTTGAATCGCGACACTCTCACGGTCCTTGCAGTATGCGTTCCACATTAGGTTTTCTTCAACATCGTTTTGATGCCAGCAACTTACAACGTGCCTGGGGATTTCGATGGCGCGAAAATGTTCCGCGTACGTATTTTTTGTTAAAGGTTTCTTCGCGTAATATTTTTCAGACTGCTCAAGCACACTACGGGGAATGACGCCTTCCCAGGAGTCGTCGAAATAATCTGTCCGGCAAAAAAACAGAGCCTTTTTCTGCAAGAGGTCGATAAACTTAAAGAGGCTCATGTACCGCCAGAGCGACTGGTCGTCATCTGGCAAATCTATCGCTCCACGTATGTCGTATACGACCATTGGCCGTCTCCAAAAATGGCGTTTTAATACATGCTCAGTAGTTCCAAGTGAGACCGTCGGACGCCGTGCGGCATAAGCCTGATACGCCGAAGGCGTTGTATTCCAAAGCCCCATGTCGCGAACAGAGGTTTCCCAGGGTAGCGCGGCAATGCCGCTTACCCTGGGCTATGGTATGCAACCCCTGCGGGGTATTCGCCTTGCGGCAACCAACGAAATTTCAAACTTGGAACTACTGATGCTTCAATAAAACATGCTAAAGCATGAACTCCAACGGTGGATAAAACACGCTCAAGCGTGAAGTTCGCCGCTTTATAATTTCCAACCGTTGGGGAGGATGGCGTCCTTGACGATGATCGGAATGCCTTCGCGGATCACACAGGCGTCGCCTTCGTTGGCGTCGACCTTGGCGCCGTTCACGATCCGCACGTTGTCGCCGATGCGGCAGTTTTTGTCGACGATCGCGCCTTCGATCAGCGTTCCTTCGCCAATGCCCAGCGGTGGTTGATTCCGGGCGGCATGCTTGGCGGCGTCTTCGGCCGATTCGTAGTAGTCGGCGCCAAGGAGAATGGAATCGCGAATGGTGGTGTTGGCGCCGATCACGCAGCGCAAGCCGATCACGCTATTTTCGATCACCACGCCGGCGCCGATTCGGCAGCCATCGGCGATCAAACTGCCCTTAATCGTGGCGCCATCCAGCACCGAAGGCGGCAACACGCGAGCACGCGTGAAAATCGGCGCCTCCGGGTTGGCCAACTCAAACGGCGGGTTCGGCCCCGCTAGGCTCAAGTTGGCTTCGTAAAAGGCGCGCGTTGTGCCGATATCTTCCCAATACCCATCGAACAGGTGGACCTGCACATGCTCTGAACCGATGGCGGCTGGAAAAACCTGCTTGCCGAAATCTTCGTCGTCGTTGGCGCGGAGCAATTCGACGAGTTTATCACGATTAAAAAGATAAATTCCCATGCTGGCCAGACAATCGCGGCCGTTGCTGGGAATGCCTTGGGCGTCGATCCAGGCGGGGTCCATGCTGACGCTATCGATTGCTTCGGCGGTTTGTGGCTTTTCCACAAAGCCGATCACGCGGCCGGTATCGTCGAGCCGCATCACGCCCAAGGCGCCGGCGTCTTCGCGGGAAACGGGAATACCGGCGATGGTCACGGCCGCGCCCGACTTGCGGTGCGTGAAAATCATTTCGCGAAAGTCCATGTTGTAGAGTTGGTCGCCGGAGAGAATGAGCACGTAGTCGACGCCCGGTTGTTCAATGTAGCGCAAATTTTTGCGGACCGCATCGGCCGTGCCTTCGTACCAATCGGTTCCCTTATCCATGGTTTGCTGGGCGGCGAGAATTTCGACAAACCCGGCGTCGAAGCGGTCGAAGCGATAGGTTTGGCGAATATGACGATGCAAACTGACCGACATGAACTGTGTCAAAACGTAAATGCGTTTGAGTCCGCTGTTGATGCAATTCGAGAGCGGGATGTCGATCAGGCGGTACTTGCCGGCCAGCGGCACCGCCGGCTTGGAGCGATATTTTGTCAGCGGGTACAGGCGGGAGCCGCGTCCGCCGCCGAGCACAAGCGATATGACATTTCTCATTGAATCAGTTTCCCCTTTCACGAAGGATGCAAGGCAAAGTCGTTAAACGATTGAAACGGTGTTCACAACAAAAGGGGGAAATCGTGTCGTCATTTCACTACGTCATTTCACTACGTCATTTCACTACGTCATTTCACTACGTCATTTCACTACGTCATTTCACTACGTCATTTCACTACAAAGTTGACCAGCCGACCAGGCACGACAATCACTTTCACGATGGTTTTGTCAGCCAACAGTTGGGCGATTTTTTCGTTGGCGCGGGCGGCGTCTTCCAATTGCTGGCGGCTGGCATCGGCCGGCACATTGATTTTCGCCCGCACCTTGCCTTTGATCTGAACCGGGATTTCCAACACATCGTCTTTCACCCAGGCCGGATCGAAAACCGGCCACGGCTCGTACGCCAACGTTTTTTCATGGCCTAACAGCGACCACAACTCTTCGGCAATATGCGGCGCGAACGGCGACAGGCAAAGCACGAGTTTTTCCATCGCTTCATGCGGCCGTGTTTCCTGCTTGGTGAAGAAATTGACAAACTCCATCATGCGGGCGATGGCGGTGTTGAAATCCAAACTCGAAACATCGCTGCTCACCGCTTCGATCATGCGGTGCGTGGCGCGTTGTTGGTCGTCGGTGGGCGGAGCGTTTGTAATGGCGTCGCTCAAGGCAAGCGTTTCGGCGCGATAGTCGACCATCAAACGCCAAACGCGGTCGAGAAAATTACGCACGCCGCCCACGCCCGCCATGCTCCAGGGCTTGGTGGCCACCAGAGGACCCATGAACATTTCGTACAGACGCAGTGAATCGGCGCCGTATTCCCGCACGATTTCATCGGGATTGATCACATTACCCCGGCTCTTCGACATTTTGTGCGCGCGGGCGTCGACCTGTATGTTGGGGTCGGCCCGAAGCACCCAGACGTCGCCCTGTTTTTCGACGTCGTCGGGGTTGACGTTTTGCGCTGTGATTGGCGTCTGCACATCCGGCGCCGCTGATTCCGACTTCCGCCGCCATGTTCCATCTTCCTGGCGTTTGACATCAGCCGCCGACACCGGCGCACCATCTTGGCTATAGCCGGTGAACTCTGCTTCGCCCAGAATCATGCCCTGATTCACAAGTTTGTGAAACGGCTCCGGCGTGCTGACATAGCCGCGGTCGTACAACACTTTGTGCCAAAACCGTGCGTAGAGCAGGTGCAAAACCGCGTGTTCGGCGCCGCCGATGTAAAGATCGACCGGCATCCAGGCTTTTTCCTTGGCCGGGTCGACAAACGTCTCGTTATTTCGAGGATCGATAAACCGCAAATAGTACCAACACGAACCGGCCCACTGCGGCATGGTGTTCGTTTCCCGCTTGTATCGGCGGCCCTCGATTTCGACGAACAGCCAGTCGTGTGGGGCTTTTTCTAGCGGCGGTTCGGGACGTCCATGCGGTTTGTAATCGTCGATCATCGGCAGGTCGACCGGCAAATCGTCCAATGCCACCGGCACAATGCGACCGGTGGGCTGGTCGTTTTCATCGACCTCATGCAACAACGGATACGGCTCACCCCAAAACCGCTGGCGGCTAAACAGCCAGTCGCGCAATTTGTAGTTGACCGCCTGCTTGCCTTGCCCCGCTTCCGCCAACACCTCGGCAATTTTTTGTTTGAATTCATCCGTCGTCAGGCCGTCGTACTGGCCGGAATTGATCGCCGCGCCTTCGCAAGTGCTGCACTGTTCGCCGGCCAACACCGCGGCGCGGTCAATGTTTTCATCGGCTTCGCCAGGATCGACCACGGCGATAATCGGGATGTTGAACTGTTGGGCGAATTCAAAATCTCGCGTGTCGTGCGCGGGCACCGCCATAATGGCGCCGGTGCCGTACGTGGCCAGCACGTAGTCGGCGACCCAAATCGGAACCTGCTCGCCATTGACCGGGTTCACGGCGTAGGAACCGGTGAACACGCCCGTTTTTTCCTTCGTGACTTTCGCGCGTTCCATATCACTTTTGGCGGCCGCTTGCGTGCAATACGATTCGACCTGCTCGCGCTGTGCGTCGGTGGTCAGACGGGCGGTGAACGGATGTTCGGGCGCAAGCACCATGTAGGTCGCGCCGAAGAGCGTATCGGGGCGAGTCGTGTAGACGCGCAGTACTTCGTCGTCCGGCTTGCGGGGAAAGCCGCTTTCGGCCCGATGTTGTTTCCAATTCTCGAATTCCGCAGCGTCTCCGCCGATAAAGAAATCAACCTCCGCGCCGGTGCTGCGGCCGATCCAATTTCGTTGGAGCAATTTGAGGCTTTCCGGCCAATCGAGCGGCGCCAAGTCGTCGCCCAGGCGGCTGCCGTAAGCCGTAATACGCAGCATCCATTGTTTGAGCGGCATGCGTTTTACAGGATGCCCGCCGCGCTCGCTTTTGCCGTCTTGCACTTCTTCGTTGGACAGCACCGTTCCCAAGGCCGGGCACCAATTCACCAACGCTTCCGCTTGGTACGCCAAGCGGTGGTCGTCGCGATACTCGGCAATAGCCTGTTCACCGGCGGAGGCGATGTCGTCGGGAATCGGCAGTTCGGCAATCGGCCGCCCTTGATTGGCTTGGTGATCGTACCAAGTGTCGAACAGCAGCAGCAGGATCCATTGCGTCCAACGAAAATAGTTGACATCGGTTGTGGCGATTTCCCGCTCCCAGTCGTAACTGAAACCGAGCATTTTCAACTGCCGCCGGAAATTGGCGATGTTCTTTTCCGTCGACTCGCGGGGCGGCGTATTCGTTTTGATAGCGTGCTCTTCGGCGGGCAGACCAAAGGCGTCAAACCCCATCGGATGCAACACGCTCTTGCCTTGCATGCGGGCGCAGCGGCAAACGATGTCGGTCGCGGTGTATCCTTCAGGATGCCCCACATGCAGGCCGTCGCCGCTGGGGTAGGGGAACATATCGAGGACGTAAAGCTTTTCCTCGCCCGGCATTTCCGGCGCGCGGAAAGTGTGGTTTTTATCCCAATATTCCTGCCATTTGGGCTCGATGGCGGCGGGGTTGTAGCGAGGCATCTTTGGTCGATCGGGTAACGAAGAACGTGTGGAATACGATTTTCAACGCGGCAAGAATATGGTTGGCGGGCAGCGCCGCGTTGGCGCCTTGGCAAGCACGCCGCCGATTCTACCGCACCCTCGAAAATACCGCCACCCAACCGAGTTATTGTGTGGCGCGAAACACGCTGAAGCGTACACTCCAACGGTTGTAATACGCACTCAATCGGGAACTTCAACTAGGCCGGCGCGGGGAGGTCGCGGCGGACAAAAATCACGGCCGCCAACAGATACGCCAGCAGGCCGATGCCCAGCAACAGACCGTTGTAACTGAGTGCGCCGGGCAGCGACCAGATGCCATTTTCATCTTGGGCCAGCCAGGTCCAACCTTGGGGCGGGGAATCGAGTTGCGAGGCGACAAACACCTGCGGCTCGTAGGCGGTGAAAAACGTGAAACATTTGAGCCAAGCCAGCGGCGGCGCCGTAACGGCAATAGCCTTGGTAATGAACTGAATCGCGAACACACCGGTGGCCACGCCGATTGCCCGCCAGCGGTAACGGTCGCAAGATGACGCCAACGTCGCGATGCCCGCCACGCACACGCCCAGGGAAAACAGATTGAACGCGCCGGGGATGATGTCGATGGCGTCCACCTTCTCGCTGATTGGCACGCGCCGCGGCTCCGCCTGTCGAAAAGGATTGGGAATTTCCAGCGGCAGAAAGGGAAGCTTCCAGCTTGCCGGCGGCGCCTCTTCCTCCACGCTCACCACCGAAATGCCCGCCCAAGTGCCGCACCAAAGCGCTGTCGCGATTACCGCCGTGCCGAGAAGCGTGACCGCGCTATGCACCGCCAACACATGCAGCCGCCCCAACGGTTGCGCGAGCAACATTTCCAACGTACCGCGATTCAGTTCACCCGCCACGGCGTCGGAGCCTCTGGCAATGGCCCAAAACGACATCGTGAAAACCACGATCGGGTCGATGTAACCCAACACGACGCGGCCCGGAAAACTCAGCAACTCGCCCAGCGAAACCGGCGACATATACTGGAAGTCGTCCCAAAATTGGCCGATGATGGCCGAAAACTGGCTGTTGTTGATCAGTCCGACCGTCCAAACCCAGAGCCAGGCGAAACTGAATAGCAGCAACGAGCACGACGCCACCAGCACGTACGCCTCGCCGATACATTTTTTCCACAATGCCCGATTCATGCCGTGACCTTTGCACTTCCCGAAGCGGCGGCGTGGTAGAAGCGGTCATAAACCGCCCGCAGGCCAATCGGCTCGATGCGCACATCAGTCAACCCCGCGCTGGCCAGCCATGTGAAGAGTTCCGATGACACCGCATTGGCTTGGAGCGTGAGGCGATGGGCGTCGCGCGTGAGGTGAACATCGGCGACCAAGGCCTGGGGAAGCTCCGGCAGTTCGCCGTTGATGTTAGCGGTCAGCGAATGGACGCAGCGCAGCTTCGCCATCTCTTGAAGATGCACAAACTCGCCGCGGCGCAAAAACGCC
Source organism: Planctomycetaceae bacterium (assembly GCA_003233175.1). Taxonomy (GTDB): domain Bacteria; phylum Planctomycetota; class Planctomycetia; order Pirellulales; family Pirellulaceae; genus SZUA-33. The sequence continues at coordinate 7,075 of QIKY01000325.1, forward strand.
ACACGATCACAAACATCTTCCATTTCCGGTAGAACATGCGACGATAGAATGACTGTTTTGCCCGCCTCTCGCGCCTCATGCACCATCGCCAAAACCTCGCCGCGAACGGTGGGATCGAGGTTGGCGGTGGGCTCATCAAGAATCAGCAGCGGCGCCTCATTGGCGAACACCACCGAAATGGCCAGCTTTTGCCGCATGCCGGTCGACATCGAAGCCACGCGGCGACGAAGGTCGAGGTCCAAACGCTCGGCCACCGCCAAGCCGGTTTGCAGGTTGCCATCGCCCCGCACCTCGACAAAAAACTGCAAGACATCGCGTCCTCGCATGCGGCGAAAGAGTTTTGCCTCGCCCGGCAGGTAAGAGACGCGCTGCCGAATCGTGAGCGATTGCGTGCTGCAGTCGAGCCCATCGATGGCGGCCGATCCGGAAGTCGGCTGGAGAAACCCCATCAGCATGCGGATCAGCGTTGTTTTTCCGGCGCCGTTGGGCCCGAGCATGCCGAACACTTCGCCCCGGCGAACCTGCATCGTGCAGTTGGAGAGCGCTGTCGTGGCGCTGTAGCGTTTGGTGAGGGCGCGCGTTTCGACAATCAAGGGCGTGATTCCTGGTCCGACATGGCGATGCTGGCTCTTGAAATTCTCGATGGGGCGAGGTTCGTTTTCCCGCCCCGCGCTGTCGCACTAGCCGTCGTGTTCGCGGCACCAAGCCAAAATGGCGTTAATTTCGGTGGGTAGTTCGCCGGAATGTTGATGCGTCTCTGCTGCCGGTTCAGGCTCGGCTGCGGGTTCTGGTTCGGATTTCTGCTCGACAGGCGCGGCTTCCTCTTGGGGAGATGTCGTCGCGCCGCCGCCTAACTTTTCGCCGCGCGCCGCAGCCAGCATCTCGGCGACCGACATGGTTTTCGCGTCGCCACCCGCCGGTTTGGACTCAGTTGATTTAGCTTCTGTTTTGGTCGCCGCCGGTTTTGCTTCCGCCTGGGGAGAACTCGCGCCGCCGCCCGACTTTTCGCCGCGCGCCGCAGCCAACATATCAGCGACCGACATGGTTTTCGCCTCGCCTGCCGGCTTCGATTCCGCTGGTTTCGATTCGGTTTTGGCCGCCGCCGGTTTGGCATCCGCCTTGGCCGCCGCTCCGCCCCGCGCTGCGGCGAGCATCTCGGCGACCGACATTTTCGCGCCGGCGGGTTTGGCCTCGCCCCGCGCTTTTTCCAAATTCGAGGGCGCTTTGGCGGCCGCCGCCGGTTTCTTTTTGGCCGCCGCCGGTTTCTTTTTGGCGGGCTTTTTCTCGGCCGGCTTGTCGACCACTTTCAGGTAATCGATGTCTATATCGTACCAGCCGATGTTGTTCGCCACTCCAAACTCAACCAACGCCCGGCCGTTCATGTTGACTGTTCTGACACAGCCGGTATCGCCCTTGAAGCGACGCAGTTCGGGCCGGTCGCCGTCAACCACCACATATTTATCGGTGTATTCGCGTTTGAGTTTTTCGATATGTTCAAACACCATTCGCCAGAAACCTTGTTGGGAGGAATATCGTGGGGAGGAAGTTTGTCGGAAGAAATGCCGTAGCCGAGACTGCAAACAGAGAAAATTACAATTGCCGATATTCTCAGCCTGATGGGCGATCAAATCAAGGGCCCTTCCCCCAACAGTCGGTTTTCACACGATTCGCATTTTTCCGGAAAGATGGCCGACGCGACGCCGGGAAAACGGCATAAAATAGGCTATTTTCCGCACTTCGCTGAAAAACGCTCAGGCAAGCCTCGCGGCGTCGGGCCGACGCGCATAAACTGGTGGACAGCGACCTTTTGGGTTGAGCGCCAGTGCTCTTTCAGCACCATTCCCATCGTTCAGGTTCGATGTCTTATGCGTCAGATTTATCTCGACTACAACGCCACCACGCCGATCGCGCCTAGCGTGCAAGAGGCGATGCTGCCCTTTCTTTGCGAGCATTTCGGCAACCCCTCCAGCGAGCATTCTCTGGGACGGGCTTGCCAAGAGGCGATTGAAGACGCCCGGTTCAAAGTCGCTTCGCTGCTCGGCGCCGACCCCGAAGAAATCGTTTTTACCTCCTGCGGAACGGAAAGCAACAACCTAGCCATACTGGGAGTGTTCGATTCGCTCGGTGATGGCGTTTCCGGAGGCAGGGTTTCCGGAGGCAGGGTTTCCGACGCCAGGGCCGCGCCGAAACATTTGGTCATTTCGGCCTGTGAGCATCCTGCGGTGGCGGCGCCCGCCGCGGCGCTCAAAAAACGCGGCCATGCGGTGAGCGTCGTGGGTTGCGACGCACACGGAGTGATTCGACTCGATGCATTCGAAGCCGCCCTGCGACCCAATACAGTCTTGGTCAGCATAATGCATGCCAACAACGAAATTGGCGTCGTGCAGCCGATTTCTGAAATTGCCAAAATCTGCCGGGAGCGGGGAATCTTGCTGCACACCGACGCCGCCCAAAGCACCGGAAAAATTCGCGTCAGCGTCGACGAAATGCAGGTCGACCTGCTCACCGTCGCCGGACATAAACTCTACGCGCCCAAAGGCATTGGCGTGCTGTTCGTGCGCAACGGCGTTTCCCTGACACCCATTCTGCACGGCGCCGGCCACGAAAGCGGACTGCGGCCCGGAACGGAGAATACGCCGTATATTGTCGCGCTCGGCAAAGCCGCCGAACTGGCCGGCAAATGTCTTGACGACGCCGCCCAGAGGCTCGCGATGCTCCGCGATGCACTCGCCGCCCAACTGCAAGCCGCGATTGGCGAACCGCTGAAAATTCTCGGCGCCGGCGCTGAACGATTGCCGAACACGCTGAGCCTCTGTTTTCCAAATGTGATCGGTCGCGATTTACTGGCGCGTTGTCCTGAAATTTGCGCCTCGACCGGCGCCGCCTGCCACAGTAGCGAAGCCAACATGTCGGACACGCTGCGCGCGATTCGCCTGACGCCCGAACAGGCCGCCGGCGCCGTGCGATTGAGCGTCGGCTGGTACACTTCGGAAGAAGACATCGAACGCGCCGCCAGCCTATTGGCCGCCGCTTGGGAAGCCCTGCAATAAACGCCCACCGTTGGAGTTCATGCTTTAGCATGTTCTCACGGTGTTGGCGGCTGCTTCCGCCCGGGGCTTTCCGGCGTTAATCGAGCCAATCTTCAGCGGCCAAGCGGGCGGGCGCGTATTGTTCCGTGACATAGCTGATGTCTTTGCTGATCAGGGCTTCGACTTCCAGTTTGAAGCCGTTGGCAAGCATGCCGTTGATCTCTTTTTGCCAGGCTTTTTTGTGGGCGAACCAGGGGTAGTTGGCAATTTGCTTGGCGCGTTTGACGTCGGTGTCGGAGAGTTTGATCGTGACGCTGGGCGTGAGTTCACAACGCTCGTAGTCGATGCTCCGCAGCCCCATGAATTTGGCGTCGGGCACGGCCATGCGTTTCGATTCGTAAGCCAGATTGATCGACCCCTGCTTGATCACGCTATAAATGTAGTACCCCCAGGGGTCGTTATCGAGCAGGCAGTAAATTGGCAAATCGAGTTCGCTATGCAGCCGATGCAGCAGCCGGCGCACGCCGCGCGGCGGCTGCCCGCCGCCGTGCGTTAAAATGCAGTTGTGCTCGCGCCAGAATTTATCTTCGTTGAACCGCCGCCAGACGGTGTCTTTTTCGACATGCAACACAAAATCGGCGGTGCATTTGCGGAAGTGGAGAACTTCATCCTCCACGATCGAGGGAATGTTGTAGCCGCCCGAACCCATGCGCGAACAGTCGATATCGTCGCCGCTATCGGTCAGACTCAGCGGCCCCACCATGGCGCCCCGATTCGAGGCGTACACGTGCAACTCCTCGCGCAGCGCGTTGAGCGTGACTTCCACGTCTTCGATGATCGGGTCGCAGTCGGATTGGTCGTCGAAGGTTTCTTCCTTGGCGCCTTCGATGGTGTGTTTGAGCAGGTAGTACATACCACGAATGCTGGTCGTTTTACCTTGTTCGATCAGCGTTTTGCAGCCGGAGCCGACCAACATGGTTTGCATGTAGCTCTTGGCTTGCGAGAGGTTAAACAGCTCTCGCCGATTCTTGCCTGACCCCATTTCAATGAAGCGTTTGCTTTTGTTGTAGCGCACGTTGGAAAGCGACCGCGAGGGAACTTCCAAATGCGGCGCCCGACTGCGCGCCGCCGCCTTAACCACGCCGCCGGCCAGATTCTTCAACGACGAAAGCGTTTTGCGATCTTGCGGGGTGAGTTTGACCGGCGGCTTGGCCGGCTTTTTCTCCGGAGCCGATTTCTTGCGTATTTTTTTCTTCGCCATGAAATGCGTTTCTCAAGGGGACGGCGTTAGCGGCGCGGGTAAGCAATCGCCAATGAATAACGGTTGCGCCGCGGAGGACACAGCACGGTTGTTGACCGCAACCAAAAAACGTTCTTGCCACAAAGGGCACAGAGGCCACTGAGAAGAGGTATGCGGAACTTCATGAACCGACGACAACGACCGACGCATCACGCTCTGAGTGCTCTGTGGCAAAATCTTCTTTGTGGCAAAATTTTCGTAACCATTCACGGGTTTTGACTTTTTTTTAACAATCTTTTTTCGGCAATCAGCTTTTTGAAACGCAGGCGGGCATTAAATCTCCCTCGAACAAATCAGGCAATAAATTTGCCACAGAGGGCACAGAGCACTCAGAGTGTGATGCGTCGGACATCATC
>QIKY01000031.1 GCA_003233175.1 Planctomycetaceae bacterium
GTGGGCTCAAAACACAGCCGCCTTCGGCTTGCCGTTAAACGAAAAAAGCGACATTTTCAACCGTGAGCGGTATATGAATTTACCTGAAGAGCAACCGCCCGAACCCTTTGAGGATCCTGCGGCGGAGGTTGTTGTTGCGGAGGTAGTCGCCGAAGCGGCGCCAAGAGCGCGGCCTCAACCATCGGTGGTGATGGCGTTGTTCTGGTGCGTCATGCTGTTCGCCGTGCAAATACTAGGCGGACTGTTTGTTGGGAGTCTCTTGGCGGCGGTGGTGATTTTCAAGCACGGCGGCGCGCTCGACCCCGACGACCTTCAAGCACAAATGCTGGCTGAGTTTCCCCGTTTCTTGCCACTGATGTTGATTTTCGCCACTGTGGGAAATCTGTTGGTCGCCTTGGCGGCTGTTTTCATTACGTATCGGCGCCATGCCGCCGCCTGGATTGGCTGGCGGCGCTGCTCCCTTATGCATCAGTTTCTAGTCGTCTTGGCGGTGATTCCCTTTGCCGTCGTGGCCAGCGAAGTTGGGAATTGGGTCGCCGAATTCGTTCCGCCCATGGAGAGCGATGTCTTGGCGGAATTTTCCCGGCAGCCGTTTTGGCTGGTTTTGATCGTGGCTTGTGTCTTGCCCGCGGTGGGCGAGGAAATTTTGTTTCGAGGATTCATCGGCCGGGGTTTGATTGCGAGGCTGGGTCCGGTGGCTGGGGTGCTGCTTACGTCGTTGTTGTTCGGCGCGGTTCATATCCATCCGGTGCAGGCGACCGGCGCGTTCGTATTGGGCGTGGGGCTGCACATCATTTACTTAAAAACCCGTTCGCTCATCGCGCCCATGCTGTTGCATATGCTGAACAATGCGCTGGCCTTCATTGCGATGCGGTATGGCCAGACGTTGCCAGTGGAGGGTTTTACCGAGTTGTCGGAGACCGGCGCGGGTCATACGCCGCTGGTGCTGTTTCTTTTATCGCTCGCCGCCGTCGTTCTGTTGCTGCTGATGTTTCAGGCGACGCGCGTTCGCTGGCTGCTTCCCGACGGGCGGGAGTGGTCGCCTGGCTTTGTGAGCGGCGAACGCCCATTGCGAGACGACGTGCGCCGCGAGATGGCTCGTCCGCCGGCGGTGCTAGGATTGGCGTGCTTGGCGTCGGTGGTGGCGGTTTATGCGTCGATCGGGATTTTTGCCACCTAGCGTTTGTGGCGGGCTGGAAAACAAAACGCTAGCAACGGGAATGGTCACAGAAGGGGAAAGACGCGTGGCGGAAAAGTCGTCCAGGAATGATCACCCGACGTATTGCCAGAGTCGTCATCGTGTTAGACTAGGCTTCCGCACAAGCGCCTTGAACAGCACATTTTGTTTGACATTCAACCATTCTCCGAACTCTTCAGAATTTCATGTTACAACGCAAACGATCGGTCCGCGTTTCCGAGAAGGAGCGTCAGGCGATGCGAAAAGCCGGTCGGTTCAACGCCCAACTTCTTGATTACGTGCGGCCCTCCATGCAGCCGGGTATTACGACGGGCGAAGTGGATCGGCTTGTTCATGCATACACCGTCAAGCACGGCCACACGCCGGCGCCGCTGAATTACATGGGCTTTCCCAAGAGTTGCTGCACCAGCGTGAACGAAGTGGTGTGCCATGGAATTCCGGGCGACCGCGAGTTAAAAGAAGGCGATATTGTTAATCTCGATGTGACCTCGATCGTCGAGGGCTGGTACGGCGACCAATCCGAGACGTTCCTCATCGGCGACGTATCAGACGACGCCCGCCGCGTTACGCAGTGTGCGTTGGATTGCCTGTATATTGGGATTTGGGCCACTCGCCCCGGAGGCCCGGTGTACGATATCGGCGCCGCCATTTTGAAGGAGGCGGAATCTCGAGGGCTCAGCGTGGTGCGGGAATACGTGGGGCACGGCATTGGCAACGAATTCCATAAACGGCCGAATATTCCGCACGCCCCAACCGCGCAGTCGCGGCGCGACAAACTCATGCCCGGAATGTGTTTCACCATCGAGCCGATGATCAATCTCGGCGGTCGTGAAACGGTGCTCGATGAAAAAGACGGCTGGACCGTCACGACCAAGGACGGCAGCCTCTCGGCCCAATTTGAACACACCATTCTGATGACCGAAAAGGGGCCGGAAATTCTGACGCTGACGAAGTCGGGCCCGCAAGAAGGCCATGTCTTCAAGCCGCGTGAGGAATAGTCGTAGCGATGTTCAATCTTCCGGAACGACCGGCCACCGCCGATTGCTGGTTCCTGACGGGTCCGACGGCCAGCGGAAAAACGAAAGCCGGCTTGGCGCTGGCGGAGCGCCTGGGCGCCGAGATTATTTCCCTCGATTCGATGACGGTCTACCGTGGCATGGATATCGGCGCCGCCAAGCCAACCGCCGCCGACCGCGCGGCCGTTCCGCATCACATGCTCGATATTGTCGAGCCGACGGAAGAATTCAGCGTTTCTCAATTTCTTGAGCAGGCGTTGACCGTGGTGGAGCAAATTCGCCAGCGGGGCCGAGAACCGCTGTTCGTGGGCGGCACGCCGCTGTATCTGAAAACGTTGTTGCGGGGCATCGACACCGGCCCTCCCGCCGACTGGGAATTTCGCCGCCAAGTAGAGCAAGAGGCCGAAGCCGTCGGCTTGGACGCGCTGCACCAACGGCTGGCGCAGGTCGACCCGCTGGCCGCCGCCAAGCTGCATCCCCACGACAAACGGCGCGTCATTCGGGCTTTGGAAGTACACCGGGCAACCGGCCGGCCGATCAGCCACATGCAGGTTCATTTCGACGAAGGCCGCCCGGCCGAAGAGTGCCGCGTGTTTGTTCTGCACTGGCCGCGTTTTGAATTGCATCGCCGTATCGAGATGCGCGTCGAGCAAATGTTCGAGGGCGGCCTGCTGGAGGAAGTCGAGCAATTGCTAATAAAACACGGCGCCTTCGGTCGCACCGCGGCGCAGGCGGTCGGCTATCGGGAGGTCATACAATATCTCCAGTCAGACGCTTCCCCCGCTCCCGGTTTTGACGCCATGCGCGAGAAAATCAAGGCCCGCACGCGGCAGTTCGCCCGCCGCCAGGAAACGTGGTTCCGCAGGCTGAGCGAATGCCGGTTCGTGGAAATGGACGAAAGCCTCACGCCTCACGACGTCGCTCGAAAAATTCTGGCTTTACAACAGTCGGCCACTCCATGAGCGGCGAAAACGTGCTCTTGATTGCGGGCGCCAGCGTTCGGGCGGCGGCTTTCTCGGCCCTGCGAGGCGGTTTCAAAGTATCGGCCGCCGATCTGTTCGCTGACGCCGACCTGCAACGCGCGTGCGATTGCTACACCGTCGATCCTTACCCAGACCGCCTGACGGAAATCTTCAAAACCGCCCCGCCCGGCGCCTGGATGTATACCGGCGCCCTGGAAAACTATCCACGATTATTGGCCTCTCTGGCAAGGCAACGCCGCTTGCTGGGCTGTTCGGCGGAGGTCGTTCGCCGCGTGCGCGATCCACGGGAGCTGCACGAGAGTTTGACTTCGGCTGGTTTCGCCTCGCCGGCCATTTTCACGCATGGTTCGCCCCCGCGCGACGCACGACGCTGGCTCTGCAAACGCCGCCGCTCCGCCGGCGGACTGGGCATTGAATTTTTTAGCCCGGATAAACAGGGAAATACTTCGTTGCCCGCCGCCAGCTACTTACAGGAATTTGCACCGGGAATGAGCTGCGGTTTGGCCTATGTGGCGGCTGGCGGGCAAGCTACATTTCTCGGCGCTTCGCGTCAGTTGACGGGCCGACGTTGGTGTGGCGCCCAGCAATTCATGTATTGCGGCTCCCTGGCGCCGCAGACGCTGGCTAGCGGCGCGCGAAGCGAAGCGGTGCGATTGGGCCGGCATTTGGCTGCCGCCTTTGGGTTAACCGGGTTGTTCGGCGTCGACGTGATTCTGCACAACAACCGGTTGTGGGTGCTGGAAGTGAACCCGCGATTCACTTCGTCTTTGGAAGTGCTGGAGCGTCTTGGCGATTACAGCGCGGTCGCGCTTCACATGCAAGCTTGCCAAGCAGGGCGCCTGCCGGCGCGGGAACCCGCCGCCAGCAACCCGCCCGCCGCGCCAACGCGTTTCAGCGGGAAGGCGATTGTTTACGCGCGGCGCGACGCCTTGGTCGGCGCGTCGTTCCAGCGATTTGTTCAAAGCCGGCTAGACGGCGGCCAAATCGACTCGCCGCCAATTGCCGATATCCCGCCTTTGGGAAGTTCGCTCATTCAAGGCCGGCCGATTTGCACGGTTTTGGCGGACGGCGAGTCGGCGCCGGCGGTGCTGCGTCAACTGCGCAGCGCCGCGAAGGAGGTTTTTGCGGCGTTGGCGAAAGACAGCGTTTGAGAAGCCCGGCTTTTTCAAAAAGCCGGGCTTCTGAAAATGAAGCACTACGCGCATTGCACTTGGTATTGCCGCCGGGGCGCTTCACGCCAAGCGTTCCTTTCCGCCGCCGCCTCGTCCTCACGACCGATGCGTGGGGCAGGGCCGAATTTCTTCCGGCGAGAGTCCGCTTCTTCTTCGCGCTTCTGCGATTCCAACGAAGCGAAAAGTTGCAGAATGTAAGGGTCGCACCAAGGCAACAGGCCATGAGATGCTGCGGTCGTTTGGTGATTCGCGAGGTGCATTTTCCGTTCGCCTCCAAGGGGTGATCCGACTCGATCGAAATGTTGGAAGCTGCTTAAAGCAAGAAGGGCGCCAAACGCAAAAATGATTCTTTCGTAGGTTGAGTAAAATTGACGCAAGCCGTTATATCAACAAGGCTTGCAAAAACGACGCCCAGCTTCTGGAAACTTAAATGGGCGGCCGCCTGCCGACGTTTTTTACAATCGGCGCGGTCCTGTCATTACAAACGGCGGCGCGAGAAACAGGCGATAAGGTATTCCTGCGCTCGCGCCGTTGGAGTGTCCGACGGGATACTGTTTTCGGGCGCCCGCCCCACTAATGCTTCAAGGCAGGCATCGCCGCGCGCCGAAGAACCAGAAGCCGCCGTGTTGGCAACATCGCCCAAAACGGCAAGGGTTTATCAGCACGAAACCGGGGGAACAACCATGAAAGTTGGCGCTCTAGATGCTAGCAGTTTGGTCGCCCAGACGCCGAAACGCGAGCAAGACCAAAACGTGCAAAACGTTTTTCTCGCCGTGCTCGCATCAGCCGGGCGAGCGGGATATGCGTCGGCGGAAGCTCCAAGCAACGACCAGCCGTTGACCGAAAGCATCAAGACGTCCTGGAATTCGTGGTTTTCGGGAGAACGGAACGGTCGTTATCAAGAGGCGAAAAATCCCGACGCCTTGAATCGCGCATACGGCGAAATTCTTGTGCGCGCTCAAAACGCCAACGGGTATGTCGATCCTCGACGTTTTTTGCGGAGTCTTTCCAGTGACGACTTGAAGGTCGTGCAAAACGTTCAATGGCTGGCGAACAAAATCAATGTGGGTGTTCTGACAGAAGAAGGCGCTTTGAATCTTCTGATTCCGCCGGCTGCCCAGGTCGATTTGAACGGCGATGGGTTCACGCGTACGGGCGCGGCGTACGGCCTCAAATTCCCTGACAGCAACACGCCCGCGGGCGTCGTTGCGGCATGGGAAGAGGCGACCCAAGGAATGAGTTTCGGCGATACCGCCGCCTACCAGTTGCAAATGAAGTCGCCGCTTCTCTGGGCGAATATCACGCTCGACGAGAACGGTGCGTTCTTGCGACGCTCTGAACCAGGCGATTCTGAATTCAAGAATCCGTTGGCGGCGGCGGATTTTTCCTACGTCGGGCTTTCTCAGAGCAGTTTGGATTACCTTGAGAACTTCAAAGACCGCATTCCCCCCGAACAATATCGTCAAGACAAATCGTTTTGGACCAATTTTCGGCGGTTGCTCACCGAAAACAAGGCGGCATAGCCCCATTCGCCGACTGCGGCTTGTTCGTTCGGCTTGTTTTCCTCAGAGGCGAATAGGCGGCGCGAGACTATTCGAAACCAAAGTTGCGTTCGATTTCACGCGCCTTGGCGCTCAGGGTTCCAGCCGAACCCGCCCCTTCGCGAGGACGCGGGTTATCGTCGAAATGGACGGCGTTTTCAGTGAACCCCTCACCGCGGAGTTGCCGCCAGTCGGCCCGCGTGCAACCCGCGCCCATCAATGCAATAGTCAAGAGCAGGACGCTTCGAGTTAACAGAGATGAGTCGGTCATTTCTTCACAGCTATTTCTTCATCAGGACCCTGACACGAACAAAAAAGATGGGGCGGGAAGCGTCGCAGAAAAGGGCGCGGCGGTCCAGGGCGATTCAGAAAAAAAACATCGAAATATCGAGCGCACCTTACCGTTTGCAATGGGCATGGCGTTTGAGAAAAAGGGCGGAAGGCCAAGCATCTGTCGGCGGCTTTCGGGTGAATATTTCAACGCAGAGAACGCAAAGGCGCGGAGGGACGCAGAGGAGGGCGTCAAGCATCTCGGCGCAAGTTGATAATGCCATTGACTGCCGCCGCCGATGACTGCCGCTGAGATTTGGTTTTCATCCTTTCGCCATTTTTTCTCTCCATATCTTCTTCCCTATTTTTTTCTTCTCTGCGGCCCTCTGCCTCTTTGCGACCTCCGTGTTTCCCTTCTTCTTCGCACAGGATGCCGGAGCGATTGCCCATCGGATACCCGCGGCGCGCCTTCGGCAACCGCCGGCTCATGGCTTGCATCCCGTTGGGATAGACGACCGCATTGCTCATCCACTTCAACAACGCCAAATTGAAGGACGGCGCCAAACGTTTTGTTCTCCGACTCCCGACTCTTCTCCTTCGTGCTCTTCGCGTCCTTCGTGGTGAAATGGATCGTTCGGCGGCATTGGTGAATCGTTTGACCGGAGAGGTCCACCACGAAGGGCGCGAAGAGCACGAAGCATAGACTTCGACGATCTCTCCCATCGCGCGATCGGCGAACGGGAGAGCGCCGGGATAGAGGACTGCGCGGTCATCACCAGGGTAGTCTCGCAACAAAGCTCGCCGCCGTCAGCCGACGTTTTTAACAGGCCAAGTCTAGCGGTCCAGCCGATCTCGCAGCGCCGTGTACGCCTGAGCACACAAACCACGAAGTGCGTTCAAAATATCGGTTGGAAGAAACCGCCCGTCCAACGCATTGCGCCGGAGCTTCGCCTGTCTAAATATGGCGGCAAGCTTTTCATTCGCGCACCGCTCGGTTACCGTTATGGCTGCCAAGACTTCCGCCTATCCAGACAATTGTTACGCTTGCCGACGACCAAACTCCCATGACCGACGCCCCCGACGCTTCCTCTCCCGAACCTGCTGAAATCCTGACCACCCAATCGGCCCCGACAAAACTCCGGGGCATTCTTGGGCATTTGGGGCCGGGGCTGATCGTGGCCGGGTCGATTGTCGGCTCGGGTGAATTGATCGCGACCACGAAAACCGGCGCCGAAGCCGGCTTCGGTTTGCTGTGGTTGATTATCATCGGCTGTGTGATCAAGGTTTTCGTGCAGGTCGAATTCGGCCGATACACGATGATCCATGGCCGCACCCCGATGGACGGCATGGCCGAAGTGCCGGGGCCGCGTTTGAAAGGGCGTGGGAACTGGCTGGTGTGGTATTGGTTCATCATGTGGCTGGCCAGCATCGGCCAACTGGGCGGCATTGTGGGCGGCGTGGGGCAGGCTCTCGCGATTAGCGCTCCGCTCACTGTTTCCGGCCGGGCCTTCAACGAATATGTCGACGCAGAAACGGAACTGACCGTTAAAAAAGCGGAACTCAGCCGCGCCTCCGAACTAGGGACCGACGACCCAGCCGCCCTCGAAAAAATCACCGCCAAGATTCAAACCTTGGAAACGACGCTCGCTACGTCGGCGTATCATCCGCCGGAGAAAGTGAAAATCAAAGACCTCAATACGTTCATTGCCTCAATGACAGCGCCGCCCTGGGACGACAAAATTTGGGCGGCAATCATCGCGGTCGTAACAGCCGTAGTGTTGGTCGTGGGCCATTATAGCTTGGTGCAAAACTTCTCCACGATCATGGTGGCGCTGTTTACCCTGATCACGGTGATCAACCTAGTCATGTTGCAGAACAACGCCACCTGGGCGGTGGGCGTGGAAGATATCGTCACCGGGCTCAGTTTCCGCGCTACCGCGGGCATCGCCACGGCGCTGGCGGCGTTCGGCATTATTGGCGTGGGCGCCAGCGAATTGGTGGTCTATCCGTATTGGTGTTTGGAGAAAGGGTACGCCCGTTTCACCGGCAAGCGCGATTCCTCGGAAGCCTGGGCCAAACGCGCTCGTGGCTGGTTGAACGTCATGCGGTGGGACGCTTGGTGCTCAATGCTCGTGTACACCTTCGCCACGGTGGCGTTTTATCTGCTGGGCGCCGCCATTCTGGGCCGTTCGGGGTTAGACCCCAAGGGCTCGGAAATGATTCGCATGTTGGCCGTGATGTATGAACCCGTGTTCGGACACTCAGCGCAATTGCTCTTTTTGTTCGGCGCCTTCGCCGTGCTTTACTCCACGTTCTTCGTGGCCAACGCCAGCCACGCTCGCACTTTTTCCGACGCCCTGCGCGTGTTGGGGTTGGTCGCCGGTTCGGACGCCGCCCACCGCTTTCGCGTCAAGCTGCTCAGCGGCGTGTTCCCTTTTGTGTGCCTGCTGTTTTACATCGCGATTCCGCAGCCGGCGTTTTTGGTGTTGATCAGCGGCGTGATCCAGGCGGTGATGCTGCCGATGCTCGCCGGCGCCGGGCTGTTCTTCCGTTATCGGCGAATCGACCAACGCGTGGCGCCGGGCGTCGCCTGGGACATCTGCCTCTGGATTTCCGCCGCCGGCATGCTGGTGGCCGGCGTATGGGCCTTTTGGACGAAGCTCGCCGATATGTTATGGAACTAGGTTCTTCCGTGATTTCATGGCCAGGCGTTTTGCCATGCGGTTTGATGCAGGGTGGTTGCTTTACCTGACACTGTTGAAGAACAGCGTGCATCCGATCACGATCAAGAGCCCCAGCACGATGCGGCGGAAGAGTTGTTCGTCGATGCGTTTGTGAAATAGTCCGCCCAAGAGAAACGAAACCAACAATACCGGCAATGCCGAAAAGTAGAACGCCCAGACCGTTCTCGTGATATGCCCTTGTTGATAATGCACCGCCAAGACAAGCCCCACCATGGGCAGGACATAACTCTGTACGGTCGCTCGAAATTGCTCCGCCGTCCAACGACGAAGCGTGGCGAAAATAACAATCGGCGGGCCAAAAATATTATAGGCGCCGCCCAACAGGCCGGAAAAAAAACCTAACGGAAACGCCCAATACCAACTGCCCTCCGCCTCCCGCTTGTGCGGCCATAGCTGGTACACGGCGAATCCCGCGACAAGCACCGCCAGCACCAATTTGATCGTCCGTTCGTCGACCTGCTGCGACAGGTAAATTCCGGTGGGAATTCCCACGGTGGCCGAAACCAAAAGCGGCCACACATTTTTCATTTCGATAGCGCGCCGATGCCGAACCGCCATGGCCAGCGCCAGCGTGGCCGAACAGAGAGCCACCAACGGCGCCGATGTTTTGGCGCCAATGATCATCGAAAGCAGCGGCATCGCGATTAAGGCGTCGCCGAAACCAAGCGTGGCGCGAACGGTCGTAGCCAATAGCACGACCGCCAACACGAAAATCAATGTCGATCCAAATTCCGATCCAAATTCCGATCCAAATTCCATCGTCGCTCGCGGTGTCAGGAAGAGAGTTCACCAGACGGGCTTCCAGACGTGGCGAACAGCGGAGGAAATCCGATACAATAACCGTCGGATCCCGTGTCTAGGATAGCGGCAACCGCCCGCGGCGCGAACTCGCCTAGGAAAGCGTTTGAGAAACAACGTGCAAGCCATGAATTCAGATATTACGGTTATCGTGACTGCCGCCATCGGGCTGGCGTGCATCGCGGTGTTTGTCGGACTGTTAGGCGGCGGCTTGTTTTTGTTGTTTCGACGGCCGGGCCGGCGCGCTGCCGACATTGAACCCAACCTGCACATCGATATCGCCGCCTTTCCCTGCGAAGGGCCTCCGGCGGAAGGCCCGCAATTGAGCGTTCGGCATCTGCCGGTGCGATTGGTTGTGGTCGTGACCGCGCCCTCCGGCCGAGATGGCGCCGCATTGGATGCGTCCGATTTACCCATGGCGTTGGAGTTCGTCACGCCGGGACTCGGCGATGTGTTTCGCTCGCATCAACCAGACGTGCGTTGTTGGCCGCCCCAACTCAGTTCGGAAGGCTTCATGCACGCTTTTTTCCGCAACGCCGATCTTCCGAACGACGATGGCCGTGGTTCGCCTTGGTGCTGCATCGCGGGAAAGTTTCAAGCCGGTGACGCCTCCTTCCTGCTGGGACTTATTTGCTGCGCCGCAGCGCCGAACAGCCTGACGCGAATCGAGGCGCCTCAGCCGACCGACTGGCAAGGCGTACTGAGCGTGCGTTATCCTGAAGCGGCCCCCGGCGTGTGAATTACGGGCTTTGAATTACGGCCGGCAAATTCTCGATACACAGGAGTCATATTCGGGTAAATAGGCCGAGCAGACGCCAAGGATCTACCCGAAGCCAAAAGCCCGGCATTTCGAAAATGCCGGGCTTTTTTGTTTGCCCAGCGAAGCTGGCAAACCCTGTCGCTGCTTGTCAGCGACCAAGCCCT
>QIKY01000372.1 GCA_003233175.1 Planctomycetaceae bacterium
ACGCCTTCTTGCTTCAATCGATGGCGCGACGCTGGCGTCCCGGGTGAAAATATCTGGCGGGTTGTCGAATGACTTATGTATAAACAACAGGATAGAGGACTGCGCGGTCACGAAGGTAGTCTCGCAACAAAGTCATCGCCGTCAGCCGATGTTTTTAACAGACCAGGTCCAGCCGATCTCGCCACGCCCGCCTGAACACACAAGCTGCAAGGTGCGTTCGGGGGGCATCTTCCGTCTTGTGCGGGCGTCGCCATGAAACTAGCTGGCCATGAAACTAGCTGGCCATGAGGCCGTCCATGACTTTGACCAATTCTTTCACCGCCGCGACGCTGTTGTCGAAATCAGCCTGCTCGCTTGCGGTGAGTTCAAGCTCCACGATGCGCTCCACGCCGCCGGAGCCCAGAATGACCGGCACGCCGACATAATACCCGCCGACGCCATATTCTTTGTCGCAGTGAGCGGCGCAGGGAATCAGGCGTTTTTTATCGCGGACAATCGCCTCCACCATTTGGGCGCAAGCCGCCGCCGGCGCGTAATACGCACTGCCCGTTTTGAGCAGCCCCACAATCTCGGCGCCGCCTTTGCGCGTGCGTTCGACGATTTCATCCAGCCGTTTGCGAGGCAACAGTTGCGTGACCGGAATACCGCCCACCGACGTGCAACTGGGCATCGGCACCATGGTGTCGCCGTGTCCGCCCATGAGCAGGGCGGAAATATCTTCCACGCTCACTCCCAACTCCATGGCCAGAAACGTTCGATAGCGGGCCGTGTCGAGCACGCCGGCTTGTCCTAAAACCCGCTGTGGCGGGAAGCCGCTCACTTTGAGAGCTTGCTGCACCATGGCGTCGAGCGGATTGCTCACCACGATGATAATTGCGTTGGGGCTGCTGGTTTTTATTTGCTCCACGACCGAAGTCACGATTTTGGCGTTGGTGCCCAGTAAGTCGTCTCGGCTCATGCCCGGCTTACGGGGAATGCCGGCCGTGATCACCACGACATCGCTATTTTGCGTGTCGGCGTAATCGGTCGTGCCCACGATATTGCAATCGAAGCCCATAATCGGCGAAGCCTGCATAAGATCGAGCGCTTTGCCCTTGGGCATGTCTTCGGTTTTGGGAATATCGAGCAGGAAAATATCGCCCAATTCCCCGGCGGCGCACCAGTGCGCCGTGGTGGCGCCAACGTTGCCTGCTCCAACAACCGTGATTTTTGCTCGTTTCATGACGCATCTCCATTTGGAAACTGATGTCCGCCTTGGCGCTTCTGCTAGCACATCAGAGCGAATTATACGTTGAATGTTGAATATGGCGGCTGGCGGGCGTTCGTCAAGAGGGCTTCAACGGGTGCGGCATTACTGCAATAATGCCAGTCTACACGACGCCTCGCGCGCATGGGCTTCCTGGGTGTGTGTGCAACCTCCGGTGTGGCGAAGGATCAGGAATACGCTTGGAGCGAATCCAGGCAGGAGAGTATTTCCGCCATGATCTCACAGTATATTGATCACGCCGTTTTACACCCGACCAACACCGAAGACGATCTGCGCGCCGCTTGCAAAAAGGCGCCGCAGTGGGGCGTCGCCACGGTTTGCGTTCGTCCCTGCGATGTTGCACTGGCCGCCGAATTGCTGAAGGGAACATCGGTCGGCGTGAGTACGGTGATCGGTTTTCCTCACGGTGCGAATGCGTCGTGCATCAAGACGGCGGAGTCAAGGCTGGCCTGCGAACAAGGCGCGACCGAACTCGATATGGTCGTGAATATTGGCAGGGTGCATGGCGCCGATTGGGATTATGTCGAGCAAGATATTCGCGCCGTTGTTGAAACAGGCCGGGAGTTCGGCGCTTTGACAAAAGTCATTTTCGAGAATTCGCTGTTGGTCGGCGACGAACAGAAAATAGAGCTTTGTAAAATCTGCATTCGCGTCGGCGCCGCGTTCGTGAAGACCTCGACCGGTTTCGGCTTTCACAAAATTCCCGACGGCTACTTCGTGGCCGGCGGCGCCACCGACCACGACCTCCAACTGATGCGCGAAAACTGCGGCGATTTGGGCCTCAAGGCTGCCGGCGGGATTCGCACCTACGACGACGCCGTTCGCGTCATCCAACTTGGCGCCACGCGCATCGGCACAAGCGCCACCGAAGCCATCCTGGAAGGGGAGGCGGTTCATCCCGTGACCGCCGTCATGGAAGAAGACGATAACGCCTAGGGTTGCTCCGCCGTCGTGGCTTGCAAAAAGAACAACACGCGCACTTTCTTCGTCAGGTCGATTTTTTTTGCGACCGAACGAGCTTTTTTTTCCGCGTCGGCGACGGGCTTCTTGGCCGGCTGGGGCGCTGGAAAGAAACCATCGATTTCATTTTGCGTCGGCTGCGGCGTTCGCCAGGCAAACCCGTTCTCTGTCCGATTTTTGAAGAAAGCGGTAAGATCAAACGATCGGCCCGCCCCATTCTCGCCCGGCGGCGGCGATCCGTCAGCGTTGGGGCGAGACGACGCATCGGCCAAATAGACCAACCACAACAAGAGCGAGTCGTATTCGATCGGGTAGGCAGCGGTCGGATAGAACGCCTCAGGACGCGAGGACAAATCGGCCAGAAGGTCTTCGATTTGCGGCGGCGTCGCGACGACCAACACCGCATCAATTTCGCCTTTGGTAATTCGATGGTCTTGTGCAAAAGGCGGCGATGGCTGACTCTCACCGGTCAGCTGGAGGGAGATTTCCTGCCGTTGGACCGCTTCATCGAACGCGCCGCCGCGAAGCGCTTTCGCCGGACTGGCAAGCCGAACGACATAATTCTTTCCCGAAAAATCCAGTTTGAGGTCTGCCCGAGGGGGCAATGAGGTTGCAGCCATTGGAGCGACGCTGTCCGCAGCGCCGCCCGCCAGTTTTTGGGGCGTGGCGGTGCGAAGAGTCATGGCCTGGGGACGCGAGGCCTTAGGACGCGGGGCCTGGGGCTGATTGGGAGCAACGTTTACCGTGCTGGGAGGGGCGTCGGCTGTTGCGATATCAGCCGCCGAAGGTTGGGCGCCTCGCGAGTTGGCGGCCACCCGGGGCGGACGATCAACAGACCGCGCGTTCCGTGAATCGGCAACCGCCCGGTCGGAATCGTGAGCCGCCAGCGGAGTAGCAGCCGATTCGGGCGCGGGCTCTAAATCGCTGGTCGCGCCAGCCTGCCCTTTATCAACGATTTCAGGATTAACGGAGCCGCGCCAAGACGGCAGCGAGACGAACGCCACCAGGGCAACCGTGGCCGCCATGGCGGATAACGCCCAGTAAATATTTCGGCGCGAATTCCTGGAGGCTGGCGCCGCCCAAGACTTCGCCGCGCTCGGCTGGCGTTCGTTTCGGCCCATTTCGCGTAGGCCCATTTCGCTTTGTTCGATCTTACACAGAACTTCCGCCGAGAGATCACGACCGACCTGGTAGCGGGGCAACTGCTGGAGCTGCGCGCTGACCATTTGAAGATCGTCCAGAATACGGCGGAGGTCGCCGTTTTCCTCGAGCGCGCTCTCGACCCGACCTCTTTCGTCGGCCGAAAGCTCATCGTCTAGATAAGCACTCAGTAATTCTTCTGAAAATACATCATTCATAAAACTGACCCATGCGACACCGGCCAATATTCCCTGCCGTTGTCTTTTTCCTCCATTGCGGCGCAACGTAAGCACTGCTCGCCACAGCCGATTATTTCCTCAATCGCCGAAACCGAATCGGCCGAATCGAAACCGATAAGTCGGAAACCGGCATTACTCGGAAAGACGCTCTCGCATTCCCTGTTCCAACTCCTGCCGCAGTTGAATCCTCGCCCGGTGTAAACGGCTGCGAACGGTTCCAATCGGCAAATCGAGAACTTCGGAAATCACTTCGTAACAGCATCCTTCCATCTCGCGTAAAACCAAAATAGCTCGATGTTGTTCATTCAATGCGTCGAGTGCGCGTCTTACCTCTTGGGCTTGTTCCGCTTGTTCCATCCGGTCGCCCGGTCTTTCTCCGTCGTCGATCGGCTCCAAACCCCGAACCTCGCGAGCTTCGTCCACGGAAGTCGTGGTCCGCTTTCGCCGCTGCTTGCCCAGGGCGATATTAAAGGCGATCCGATACAACCACGTGTAAAAGGCGCTCTGGCCCTGGAAGGTGCTCAGTTTGACATACGATTTCACCAAGGCTTCCTGCACAACATCTTCCGCCTCTTCGCGATCGCGAATGAGGTGAAAAATGGTGTTGAACAGACGATCTTGGTGCTTGCGAACCAATTGTTCGAAAGCCGCAGGATCTCCATTCAAAACTTCGGCGATAATCTGGGAGTCTTCTAACACACTTGCTCCAGCGAATGGGACGCACTCTGGGGGGGAAAAGTTCCTGGCCCTGGCGCCTTTTGCAACCTCGGGCTAGAAAAAACCAAGCCCATAGCCATCATCATATTTCGACGCCGTGCTGTCAAACTGTTGCTGCCAGAGAACTTGCGTAATCGTCGGCAGACTCGCAGCCAGCCCGAGCGGGCGTTTTCACAGAAGGTCCTGCCAAAAAAACGCATTAGAAACACCCCCGCAGGGGGGTGTGATTCTGGCGGCCACGGAGCGGTTCCATCGAGCCACGCCATCTGGGGTATACTGGCGGCTGCCGTTGATCCACCGAGGTACAGAGACAACCCACGATGGCCTTCCCAGGCTGTTGTTTAGACACAAATTCCTAACGCGGCCTTTGGCCGCGACAAAAAAATAGTTTTTGCCACAGAGCCCACAGAGGACACGGAGAAAAAAGCAAAGAACGACAGGCAACGCCTGCTGCATCACACTCTGAGTGCTCTGTGTCCTCTGTGGCAAATGCATTGCATGATTTGTTCAAGCGAGATGTATTGTCTGGGGCGCGTTTCAAACGATGCTTGCTGAAAAAAACAAGTTCTTACGAAGTCGCTGTACCGAGACAACCCACGAAGGCCTTTCAAGGCCTTCGTACAACTTATTCTGTAACAACCCGCGATTCTCGAACCGAACGCGTCGGGCTGAAATTTTAGAAGGAAATACGTTCATGAGATGCTCTTTTTTTCTCGGAGCGATGACGGTGCTGCTGTTGTCGGTGGCCTTGGGCTGCCAAAAATCGTCGTCCACCTCCAGCGGCGGCGGGAGTTCCGATTCGCGTCCCACGGTGGCCTATGTCACGAATGGAATCGCTTCGTTTTGGGTGGTGGCCGAAAAGGGAGTCGAAGCCGCGGCCAAGGAATTCGACGTCAACGCCTTGGTGCGAATGCCACCCAAAGGCGTTGGCAATCAGAAACGAATGGTGCAGGAACTGCTTACCCTCGGCGTGGACGGTATCGCGATCAGCCCCATCAGTTCCGACAACCAAGCCGACTTGCTGCGGGAAATCAGTGAACGAACAAAATTGATCACCCACGATGCCGACGCGCCGAAGAGCCACCGCATTTGTTACGTCGGCATGGATAATTACGTGGCGGGGCGCGCCTGCGGCAAGTTGGTCAAGGAAGCCTTGCCGGAAGGCGGCACGATCATGATTTTTGTCGGCCGATTGGAACAAGCCAACGCCAAACTCCGGCGGCAGGGTTTGATTGATGAGTTGCTCGACCGCTCCCACGACTCCTCGCGTTACGACCCGCCCAACGCCACGCTCAAGGGAAAGAAATACACTATTCTCGATACCCGCACCGACGGCTTCGATAACGCCAAGGCCAAGGCCAACGCGCAAGACGCCATCGTCAAGTATCCTGACCTTTCCTGCATGGTGGGATTGTTCGCTTACAACCCGCCTTTTTGTTTGGACGCCGTTCGCGAAGCGGGAAAAATCGGCCAGATTAAAATCGTCGCCTTTGACGAAGATTTTGGCACGCTGCAAGGGATCGAAGACGGCGAAATTGTTGGGTCCGTGGTGCAAAACCCCTACCGATACGGCTATGAATCGGTGCGCATTCTGGCTGGACTGGCGCGGGGCGATGAATCGGTGCTACCTGAAGGCGGTTTTCTGGAAATTCCCCATCGCATTATCAAGAAAGATAATCTGCGAGAGTTTTGGACCGAACTCAAACACTTGCTCGGCAAACCAGATAGTGAGTAGCACAACGCCCCTGTTGGAAGTTCGCGGCGCGACGAAGCGCTACCCCGGCGTGCTTGCGCTGCGCGATGTGAATCTGTCGTTAGGGCCCAGTGAAGTGCTGGCCGTGATTGGCGAAAACGGCGCCGGCAAAAGCACCTTGATGAAAGTGCTGGCCGGCATCCAGCAGCTCGACGCGGGTGAAATTCTGCTGGACGGAAAGCCGATTCGCATTCGCTCGGTGCAGGCCTCGCTCGATCTGGGCGTCGCGCTGATTCACCAAGAGTTGAACCTGTGTGAAAACCTGGACGTCGCGGCGAATATATTTCTGGGCCGCGAACCGCTGCGGCATGGCCTGATTCACGAAGCGCGCGCGGTCGAAGCGTCGCGGAAATTTTTGCAGATGGTCGGCCTCGATATTTCTCCCCGCACGCCGCTGCAGCAACTCACCATTGGCCGCCGGCAACTGGTGGAAATCGCCAAAGCGCTTTCGATCAATGCGCGCGTGCTGATCATGGATGAGCCCACCTCCAGCCTGACGCAGCATGAAACGGAAAACCTGTTTGAAGTGGTCGACCGGCTGCGCGAGCGCGGCGTGAGCATGGTGTATATTTCACACCGTTTGGGGGAAGTCAAGCGTTTGGCCGATCGTGTGATGGTGTTGCGCGATGGCGAAAACGCCGGCGAAATCAGTAAGCAGGATATCACGCATGATAAGATGGTCGGGCTGATGGTTGGCCGCGACGTCTCGCGGTTCTACGACCGGCATCCTCACCCCGCCGGCGATGTGGCCTTGGCGGTCGACCAGCTTCGCACACGCGCGCATCCTGGCTGCCGCTTGAGTTTTCAAGTTCGCGCCGGCGAAATTGTGGGCGTCGCGGGGTTGGTGGGCGCGGGAAGAACGGAACTTTTGGAAACGCTGTTTGGCGTGGAGCGGCCGCTGGGCGGAACGATCAAGGTGCGGGGAGAGAAGACGCGTTTTCGCGCGCCGCGCGAGGCCATTGCGGCGGGCGTGGCGCTGGCGCCGGAAGATCGGAAACAACACGGCTTGATTTTGGAAGCGTCGGTCGAGGAAAATATCGGCATGGCGGGTTGGTTCCGACATCGGCTGGCGGGCGGCTTCTTCAACCGCCGCCGACAAGTCGCCGACGCCCAAGCCATGATCGAAAAACTCAACATCAAAACGCCGCATGCCCGGCAAATGGTGCTGTATCTTTCCGGCGGCAACCAGCAAAAAGTCGTGCTGGGGAAATGGCTCGCCTTGGCGCCGCGCGTGTTGCTGCTCGATGAGCCGACCCGGGGGATTGATGTCGGCGCCAAGGAGGAAATCTATCATCTGATGGATCGGCTGGCCGCCGAAGGCGTCGCGATTTTGTTCGCCAGCAGTGAAATGGAGGAAGTGCTCGGCGTGTCGGACCGCGTACTGGTCATGCACCAGGGAAGTATCGCGGGCGAATTGGCGCGGAGCCAACTCACCGAAGAGGCGGTCATGCGATTGGCCACCGGCGCCGAACCCGTAACTGTGTCAAACCTTTGAGCGAACCATCGACGAACATGAAGAAAATACTGGGAATCTCCACGCTGCTGGTTGTTATTTGTGTCGCGACATCGGTCATGAACCCCCAGTTCCTCACCGCCTACAACCTACAGAATGTCATCCGTTGGACGGGGCTGTTCGGCGTGATTAGCATCGGCGCCGCGTTCGTGATTATTACCGGCGGCATCGATTTATCGATCGGCTCCTTGATCGGCCTAACCGGCTGCGTGTTGCCCTTGCTGATCATGCAACATGGCTGGAGCGCGCCGGCGGCGTTGTTGGTCGTGGCGCTGCTGGGGTTGGGCGTCGGGCTGACGCACGGCCTGTTGATCACCAAACTCAAATTGCGGCCCTTCGTCGTGACTTTATGCGGACTGATGATCTACCGGGGCTTGGCCCGCTGGCTCACCGGCGATCAAACCCAAGGCTTCGGGCAAGAGCACGAAACGCTGCGTCTGCTGGCCACGGGGAAAGTCCCCTTGCCGTTCGTCACCGGTTTCGAGCTTCCCTCGCCGGTGCTCATCATGCTGGCGTTGGGCGTTGCCGCGGCGGTGTTTCTCAATAAAACGGTGTACGGCCGCTACATGCTGGCTTTGGGCCGGAACGAACAGGCCGCTCGCTACAGCGGAATCAACACCGACGCCATGACGATCCTGGCCTACATGATTTGCTCCACGACCGCGGCGCTGGGCGGCGTTCTCTTCGCGCTCGATTTTAACCTTATTCAACCGGCCGGCCACGGCGACTTTTACGAACTCTACGCCATTGCGGCGGCCGTACTAGGCGGATGCAGCTTGCGCGGCGGCGAAGGTTCGATCGCCGGCGTGATCGTGGGCATCGCCGTGATGCGTGTGCTCTACAATTCGATCAACCTGCTGGGCATCGACACGCAACTGGAGTTCACCATCATTGGCGTGGTGATTTTAGGCGGCGTCACGGCCGATGAATTAGTCAAACGCTGGGCCGCCAGCCGCCGCGCTGCGGCGGAAAAAGCGTGAGGCGCCGATATTTCAGACCCAGCCGTTAAAGCGTGATTCCCGACTCACGGCGTTGTTGTTCAATCGCTGGAGGTCTGCTGATCTTCCTCGGCTTCACGCAGCAGGTTTTTCACGCCGCCTCGGTCGGCCAGGTAATAACCAAGCCCGATCATGGCCACGAGAATCGTCACCATGCGGAAGCCAAGCGCGACCACAAAGCCCAGGCTTTTCGAGGCGCCCTCTGGCAACACGGCTTGGTAGAGCAAGTTCAGCGCCGTTTCGAAGGCGCCAAGTCCGCCCGGCACCGGCAGAGCGCCGGCCAGCATCGCGAGCGGCACAACCAACAAATGCGCGTTTAATCCTGGTGCGTTTCCTGACAAGCCTTGGGCGATGAAATACACCCCGCAGGCCATCAGCGTATGGACGCCCACACTCAACAACAGCGCAATAACCAGCAAGTGCGCCTTGCGCCGATAGAGCCGCACTGCGGAAACGGTCCGTTCGATGAAGCCGCCGATTTTCGGAATGCGGGCGAGTGTCTCCCACAACGGAGAGGTCGTGAAGCCGGGAAGCAGAAACACGCAAACCGCCGCGCCGCCGCAAGCCGACAGAATCATTGAGGTGCGGCCCATTACGCGAACGGCGGCCAACTGTTCTTCCGACGACGACGCCATCGCTTGCACGTCGACCATCAGGTAGGCCAGCGAAACCACGACCACCAGTCCAAAGATGCCGAACATGCGGTCGATGACCACTGTGGCGGCGGCTTCGGCGCGTTTTGCGGAGCAGTGCCGGGCGATGAACACCATTCGCACCAAATCGCCGCCCATGACGCCGAGCGTGAAGAAATTGAACAGGTAACCCAGGAACCCGAGTCGCAGCGCGTCGCGCCAATGGAAGGGTGTCTCCAAGGCCCGCACGAGCAGCCACCAGCGAAAAATCGTGACGCAAACGGCGGCGAACGTGAGCACAGCGCCGACCGCCAACAACGGCCATTGCTTGGGCTGGTCGCGCAGCACGCGAAAACTCTCGTTTTGCGAGGCTTGATAAAACAAGAACGCCAGCAGCGCCGCCGAGACGCCGACTTTTGTCGTCGCGAGAAGATATTTTTTCAACAGCAGTCTCACTCAATTCACGGTGCGATTTCATGGGCGATGCGCTCTGGCGCCGCCGCATGTTCTAGTTGGGCGACGGTTTGGCGAGCGGGTCGTTGGCTTTTCGCTGCCAGGCTTCGAGTTTCCGGCGGAGGTCGTCTTGCACCGCCGCGACGCCCGCGGCGCCGGAAACATCATGCAACTCATGAGGGTCTTTGGCAAGATCAAAGAGTTGGTAGCGGTCGAGTTTCGGGTAGTAAATCAATTTCCAACGGTCGCCGCGAATCATGCGTTGCACATCATGGAAATACCCAAACACGTATCGGCGGCTGGCGTTGGTATGGCCTCGAATCACGTCGGCGAAGCTTTTCGACTCCACGGTGTCTGGTATGGGCGTGCCGACCAACTCGCAAATCGTGGGGTAAATATCTCGCAGATACACTTGGGCCTTGCTGCGTTTGTTGCGGGGAGCGTTGGCGCCGCTAATGAGGAGCGGCACGCCGATTGTGTGGTCGTACATATTTTGTTTGCCGCGCAAGCCGTGGCTGCCGATGGCCAAACCGTGATCGCTGGTGAAAATAATGATCGTTTTGGCGAGCTGCTTGGTTTCCCGCAGAGCCGCCACCATCCGACCGACCTGCGCATCGATGTGTGAAATAACGGCGTAATAAACCGCTAATTCCTCCAGAACGTCTTTGGTGGTGCGCGGCCAGGGCAGCAGTTTTTCGTCGCGGCCGTGGAAATTTCCATGATCGAACGGGTGTTCCGACAAAAAATTCGGCGGCAGCGGCAGACGATTCGCCGCGTATTTCCCTAGGTAGCCCGGCGGTATGAGCAGCGGGTCGTGAGGACCAGTGAAGTTGACGTGCAGAAAAAACGGCTGCTCGTGCGAACGGCGAATGTACTCCACCGCGGCGTCGCCGAAAGTTTGGCTGATATTCGCCGTCAGCCCCACGCCCCATT
>QIKY01000132.1 GCA_003233175.1 Planctomycetaceae bacterium
CTTGAAACAGGAGCCGTATACGGACCCGTACGTACGGTTCTGTGAGAGGGCTGAGTCGCGGCTGATCCCCGCGGCTCACCCTACTCGATGAGCAACGTCGAAGCGGGGTGGTCTTCCGACCCGCCCACGCATCGAGAGGTCAATCCGCCAGAAAGGCGGCCAGCTTTTGGTGAGTTTCCGAGGCTTGAAGCTCCGACTTGCCGAACCCCGGTTCCGCGCCGGTGGTTACGGCCTGCTCTTGCGCGTTTACGTAGTTGCTCAGCAACATGACCGGCGTGGCGGCAAGTTGGGCGTCGTTTTTGATCGCCTTGACCAACGCTAGGCCTTCGTCGCCGTTGCGGTCGAACACACGGTTGACGATCACCAAGGCGTATTCGTTGCCGCCGATTTTCTCGATTGCTTCGGCTTGAGCGTCGGCGGTGTCCATGTCGGTGTTAAAATCTTTTTTCAAGAGCGCGGCCAGCGTGGAGTTATCGAAGTTGCAATTGCCGACGGTGAGAACGCGTTTGGTCATATTGAGAATTGCCTTTATTGTTACTTCGCAGGGTTGCTAATGGATCGTTTAACGGCAAGCCGAAGGCGACTGTGTTTCGCGCCAGCGCGTTCGAGCAAGACATAAAAACACAGTCGCCTTCGGCTTGCCGTTAAACGAAAAAGATCGCCATTTATAACCGGGTGAGGTTGAACCGCAAAAGCCCGGCATCTTGGAGATGCCGGGCTTTTTGAACTTGGGCTTTTTGAATGAGAAAAGAGTTTCCAACAATCCGCCCTATTTTTTGGGACTCTCGATCGCGAACAGGTGCGTGCGATTGCCTATGTAAAGCACGTTGTTGGCGACAATCGGCGTGCTATACACCGAATTGCCCATGCTGATTTCGGAAATCGGCTCGTGCGGTTCCGCTTTGAGTTCGAATACTGAAACATCGCCGTCTTCGTCGCCAATGTAAACGTGGTTCTCCACGATCAAGGGCGAACCCCAAGCTTGGCCGAGCATGTCGTAGGTCCAATGGACTTTGCCGGTTTTTGCGTCAAGGCAGTGAAACAGGCCGCTGAAATCGGCGATATAGAGGAGGTCGTTCTTAATGGCCACGGTGCCGCAACTGCGGTGCATTTGTTCCTCGAAGTCGATTTCGCCATCGCCGTTCTGGTCGAATTCAGAATAGTGCCAGATCACGGCCGAGTTGGGATTATCGATCGCGACTTCGCCCTTTTCCGGCTCCACGGCTTGCAAACGCCGCGGCGCAATGACCTGCGTGCGGTCTTTCACATGAACGGCCAGTTGTGCGCTGACGTCGCCCTTTTGGGTCGGGTTGATGCACCACAAGTGCCCCACGCCTTCGCCATGCTCTGGGTCTTGCCCCACGGCCACGTACACCAGCCCATCGTGAATTACCGGGGTGGCGATGATATTGTTGCGCGTGCCGCGGCCGCCCAAAACCCATTTCGACTCCTTGGGATTGGCGTCGAACTTCCAGAGCAGTTCAGGCGAGCCGTTTTTGCCGGCGTCGGCGCGGAAACTGTAAACCCAACCATCGCCGCCGGCGAAAATTACTTGCGGCTGGCCTTGAATCAGGCCGACCGTCGGCGACGACCATTGCCCATGCAAAATGTTGACTCCCGGCGATTTGTCGGTCCAGAGCACTTCGCCGGTGTCTTTGTTCATCGCGATGAAACTCGGCGCGTTGGGCGAGGGGCTATTCAAGTGCGATTCATCAACGCCGTTGGAGGTGTTCACGAAGAGCACGTCGCCCCAATAGGTGACCGAGCAACTGCACATGTTGTGTTGCGAAACGCCTAGATCCTTCATCATATCGAACGACCAAACGGTGTCGGCTTCGAGTTTGTCGTCGGGCGTGGTCACGATATACACGGCCAAACGCGGGCCTTCAATGCGAAGTTTGAATTGCCGTTCGGCTTCGCCGATTTTGGCGGTGAACTGCCAGGAGCGGTCGTTGCCGCCCTTTTCCACCGAAACTTCTTCCGGCAGCGTGAAGCCCACTCGCTCGCATTCGGAGCGAATGAAATCGGAGACGGCGCCGTTATTTAAGGCTTCCAGCGTGGGGGCGTAGTCGTCTTTTTCAGGATCTTCGTTTTTAGAAACGTTGAACTGCCGCGCCCATTCGTTTTGCACGGCGCCGTCGTCTTCGCCATCGTAATAACCTTCGGTGTCGACACACACAACGTGTCCTCGGCTGCTGACAAACCACAGGCGGTCGCCGACCACCAACGGCGCGCAGCAAATGCCTTGCAACGGCCAATCGTGAACGCGACCGGTGCTCAGTTTTTCGCTGGAGTGCTGCCAGCGAATCGAGCCATCGGCTTCATTGAACGCCAACAGGCAACCAAGGTCGACCCGCGCCGGATAACGCTTGAGGTAGCCGGAGCCGTTATTGGTTCCGCAGTAGATTTGTCCCCCCGCGACCACGGCGTTGCCGTAGCTTTGGCTGCCCAACGCCGCCACCCATTTGATATTCACCGCATCATCACGATGCCACTCGCCCGTTTTGCGGTCGAAACCGCCGGTATCCCACTCGATGGGAATGTTCGCACCCACCGGCGTATTGTTGCGATACGACGTTCCACCCCATTGCGGCCAATCGCCGGGCTTGATTTGCGGATTCGAGGAACGATCGATCGGCGAAGCGGCAATTGCGGATTTTCTCTTGGCCGCGGCCGCCACTTTTACGACCGGCTCTTTTTTAGCGGCGGATTCCTTTGGTTTGGCAACCGGCTCTTTAGTGGCGGGTTCTGTTTTAGCAGCCGGTTCTTTCACGGCGGGCTCTTTTTTAGCGGCGGGTTCTTTGGCGGGTTCTTTCTTCGGTTCGGGGCTGGGTTCCGGCGCCGGCGGTTCTTCTTTTTTTGTTGCAGCAGCGGGTTCTTCTGCCGGTTTGGGCGGCGCGGCTGAAGGCGTGGGCTCTTCCGGCACGGCCGGTTTTACTTCAATTTCCGTTTCTGGCTCTTCCGCCGGAACGTTTCCGTAAGGATCGTCGCCGCCATAAGTAGCGTTGTTGTAAGGATCGGCGCCCGCACCCGCAGTTGTGTTGCTGCTTCCGTCGTAATCGGTTGTCGGCGACGGAGCACTTTGTGGAGCACAGCCAACAAATAACAGTAAGGCGATAAGCCCAGATGGGCCGAAAATCTTTGTCATGAGATTAAATTTCTCCATGTTCCGAATGCGCCGTGTTGATGAAAGAGTGCCCGGAAATCCGGGAGGTTGGTAAAAGATAGTTCGTCGTGTTTAGGGCGTTATATCGTTCGGCGTGACCGAAATATTATCGAGGAAAATTTCCGCGTTTTTGGCGTTGCCGAAGAGGCCGGGAGCGCCGGTTAGGTTGGGGGAGTCGTCGGTGGCTTCGATGGTCCAATGGTCGGGCTCCGGCTCGCCCTTCACCCAAACCTTGCCTCGCAAAACGGCCTTCCCGTCTTCAATGGCGGCGCGAAGTTTCATCGTGTACCAAACGCCGGGTTTCCAGGGAAAGTCGATCGTGGCGGCCATGCGCAACTGCGTGACCCAGGAACGCACCTGCAATCGTTGGTTGGCGCCTTGCAGATCGAGCGCGTAGCCTTGGGCGACTAAGCCGATGTCAGGCATTTTGCCATTTTGAAGCGTGCCTTGAACATCGGCTTGAATGGTGTAGTTGCTAAGTTCAGGACGTCCAAACCAGGCGCGGCTGCGGGCGCCCTTGGGAATCGTGGAGATTTTCACCATCACGTTGTTGCCATCAATTTCTCGAATGATGTGCCGATAACGAGCTCCCACCCAAACCACGGGCGGCGCGCTCATGCCTTCGAAATCGAACTTCCACGGCAGCGGCGGAATATTTCGCACGCGGGCCACGCCGGAAAGCCCCGCAACGTTCGCCACCACGGTGGTGGCGGTGAAGGCGGAGTCGGCGGATGCCAGGAAGGCGCCGTTTTTATCGATCTGGCCCGAACCTTGCAACGAAAATTCGGCGGGTGATTCACCAAGGAACTGGCCCCGAGCGTTGAACAGACGAACCTTGAACTGCTGGCCCTCTCCCGGAGCGACCACCGCCTCAGCCGGCACGACCTGCACCTGCGCCGGTTTTTCGTCTTCGCTCACCGGCGTTTCTTCCTCCGGTTTGGGCGCGGCCGATTCCCCATGCTTCTTGCTTTTGTCTTCCAGGCAGTAGAGTCCGCCGGAGGTCGTAATATAGACGCGGCCATGGGCGCAAATCGGCGAAGCGTCGACGCCCTCTCCACGCGGCAAGCGGCCTTTGCTCACGACCTCCACGCCCTGTTGGTCGGGCCGCAGAATGTACCATTTGCCGTTGGCGGTGAGGGCGTAAATTTTTCCGTCCGCGTAGAGCGGACTGGCCCGCATTGCAGTGCCAAGTGCTTTTCGCGCGGCCACGGGTTGGCCGGTTTGGGCGTCGAGCACGCGCAACTTGGCGCGGTCATCGAAGCAATACAGGCGGCCGTCGATCAAGAGCGGCGACGATTTGCCCATCATCAATTCGGTCGTTTTCCAAAGCTCGCCAGTTTTGCTGATATCGCCCGATCCCTTGGCGTAAATGGCGGCAATCGCTCCCATGGCGGTGCCTTCGATATTCTCTTCGCTGTGACCGGTGAAGACCCGATCACCCACGACCAACGGCGCCACGTTCAAACCTCGCCGCGAGAACGGATACCGCCAAACCTGTTTTCCGGTGCGCGGCTGGAAGGCCCACACGGCGCCGTCGCCGGAGCCGAAAATGAGTAGCTTTTGGCCGTCCACCACCGTGACGGTGGGCGAACTGTAGGTGGTGTCGTATGGCAGCGGGCGCGTGCCGTTGTTCCAAACGAGTTGGCCCGACTTTTTGTCGAACGCCAGGAAACGGTGCGACGGTTTGGCCTGGTCGCCCCAGCCAATCACAATAGCGCTGATGATGACGAGGTCGTCGCAGATAACCGGGAAGTTGGTTCGGCCGCCGTACGTGCTAAGTAAGCCGTACGTTTCATGTAGCGGAACCGACCACACCGTCTGGCCCGTTTCGCCGTTGATGCACTGGAAGTAACCGCACACGCCCAAGGCGTACACCAAACCGGTTTTTGGGTCGACATTGCAAGACGACCAACCGACGCGCGTATCGGGAACATCGGAGAGCCAAACGTTAAAGGCGTTTTCCCAGATCGTTTCGCCGGTTTTGGCGTTGATGCAAACGACCTTCTCGCCTTCGATTTTGGTTCCAGGATGATTCCGCGTGATGATGTACAGCCGCTCGCCCAGCACTACCGGCGTGCTGCGCGTGCCGAGGTCGTCACGCTTCCAGGAGACGTTGCTGCCTTCGCCGCCGCGAGGATTCCAATCGTCGGGGAGGCCGGTCTCTCGGGAAATACCGTTGTTTTCCGGACCGCGCCAGAAAGGCCAATCGCCCGCGGAAACAACCGCGGGCGAAAACGCCAACAAACCGGCCAATAAGATAAAAAACGAAACATACGAGGAAATGTGTTTCATGGCGAATCTTTATCGTCTTAAAAGTACGGCAAAAAATTATGGGGGACAAATATCGGTGGTGTTGCTACTTAATCGAACCATTCATCGGCGGGGTCGAATTTGGGTAATACCAGAATCAAGACTTTCATTTTCCCCAACGCGCGATGCCGCGCGCCGGGGCGAATCATCACACACATACCCGGCCGCACCGGGAAAACATGGTCGTCGATTTCCATTTGTGCGTCGGGCTCGCATTCAAGAAAGTAGTACGTTTCTGTAAGTCTTTTGTGATAATGACGTTTCGCCTGAACGGAAATATCGGTTACGTGTACGGTGCCGGGAAAATCAGCGATGTCGGCAAAACCGCGCCGGGCGTCGCCACAGGGGCATTGTACGCTGGGAATATCCGCAAAGTCGACCACTTCATAAGCCGCCTTGGCTGGCGGGTTGGTGCTCATTGGGGAGTTGGTCATGAAGCGGGAAGCCAAGGGGCGGGTGGCGGGGTAAGGCCGGAGGCTCAAATTGTATCCTATCAAAGGAGGTCGTCGCCCGCCACAACTTTCCCGAAAAGGCAAAGCCTGTCAATCAGCCGAGCTCTACCGGGGCGAATGGCCCGTTTGGGCGAGATTGAGCGGTTCCCAACCGTCAAGGTTTTCCCAGTCTACGAAGGCCGTAAAGTCTGCTTAACGGTTGATGTAAACCACTTGCCGAAAATTGTCTCCGAACCTTCAAGGCTGCGCAGTCGCCGGGCCGATACGAAAGGTGTTGGCTGGCGTCGTGTGTGTAAACCATCTGGCGCCACGCCAACCACTAGAACGGATTTAATGAGTCAACGAGTGGCTCGACCGGTTCTGGCGCAAACCATGGAGGCCAATGACGGGTCTCGCCTCCGTCCTTCCGTGTACTGACCACCCCACGACACGCCTAGAGACAAAAGACGCCTTTCCCGCGAGGGCGTCTGAACCGCCGACGCTTCTATTAGATGCGAAGGCAGTCAACCTGACCGACCTAGGTTCGTTCGGAAGGTGCGCTAGTTCAACAAATTCATCGCATAGGAGATTTGGCTCGATGAAGTGGAACATTCTGATCGCTTCGCTCGTGCTCGGCATGGGCATGAGTTCCCAGAGCTTCGGTTTCGATTTGCTCGACCGAATGCTGGGAGTTAACGGCAGCGGCTGTAACAGCTGTTGTGAAATTCCTGAACCCACCTGTTGTGCTCCCGAGCCCACCTGTTGTGCTCCCGAGCCTGTTTGCTGTGATCCTGAACCGACTTGCGCCGTGGTTGACCACGGTTGTGGTTCCTGTGGTCACGAGAGTTCCTGCGGCCACAAGAGTTGCTGTGGATTCAGCCTCGGCAAGGGACCTCGCCTGCTTGAGAACCTGTTCGGTGGCCATCACAAGTCGAGTTGCGGTCATCACGGCGATAGCTGCTGTGAAGCCGAACCGACCTGCGTTGTCGAAGAGCCCAGTTGCTGCGTAGCCGACGCTGGTTGCGGTTCCTGTGGTCATTCGCACAAATCGTGTGGACACCATCGCACTTCCTTGCTCGACAGGATCTTCTCCTGCCACAAGTGCAAGTCGAATCACGGCTGTGGCAGTTGCGGTAGCGATGGCGGATGTGCCAGCTGTGGCGGACATGGACATTCCCATTCCGACGGCGGCGACGCTGCTCCGCTTCCCCCGGCGCCGGTTGCTGATCCTTCCGCGTTTGTGCCGACTCAACGTCGTGTCGTTCATGCCCGAGCCAGCTTGATTCGTTAAGCCAGCCCGAGCCCAGACACGAGTGACGGTCTGTTCGGAGTCTAACTCCGGACAGACCGTTCTTTTTTGCGTCAGACTGGTTAGCACCGTTGGAGTTCATGCTTCAGCATGGTTTCGTAGACTTATACCTTCTAACACAACTTGGTGGCGCAGCATCAAACTCCGTGTTTGAAATGCCAAACAGGGGTTAGGTTAGGAGCTCTTAACGTCTTCAAAAGCAGCCTAAAGGCTGAACTCCAACGGCGCAGCCAGGCGTACGCTCCAACGGCGGACGCCAATTGCCAGCCTCAGCCTCCGCCGGCTAAGCGTTTCTCTTCCGCGGCGCTGGGCCGATAATAACGCGGCGTCAAACGCCAAATGTCGGCGAGTTGGTTGGCGGACCAAGCCCGCAACGCTAATTCGCCCACGGTTGCTGCTTGCGGTTGACAGTCTGCCTGCTCAATCCAGGATGTTTCGGCAGGCCGCCGCGCCCGCAATTTCGCCACGGCGGGGCCTATTACCGCCGCCGAAGTTTTTAGATTCCCCTGTTCGGCCAGCCAACACTCGGCATCGACAATATGTGTTTCCACGACGGTTCGCCATTGTTGGGAGGCGTCTCGACGAAACCCGGCACAAAAAAGTTGGTCGCGATATGCGTCCATCACGACACACGCCTCCGTTACTTCGAGCGGCGCCTGATGAGCGAGAACCTCCAAAGTATTGATTCCAGCCAATTTCGCGCCGGTGGCGTAGGCCAACGCCTTGGCCGTCATGACTCCAATGCGGAGCCCCGTGAATGAACCGGGGCCAATGGTAACCGCCACCAAATCGATTTGCGCCGGCGTCCAGCGAACTTGGGACATTCCAGCTTTAATCGTGGGCGCCAAAGTTTGTGCTGTTCTTCGACCAGAGGGTAAATCGAACTCGGCAACAACATTTCGACCCTCCAAAAAGGCGATGCTTCCGGCGGTTCCCGAGGTTTCCAGAGCGAGCGTTCGAGACGGTAATTCAGCCATGTTGTTGGAGGTATCCTGCGTGAAAATAGCAACTGCGGCATACTGAAAAAGACACCACAAAACTGAAAGCAGTTCGCGGCTGTTAGGTAATCGCGTTCGAGAAACAACTGTCTGATAGTCGCCTTTCGCTCCGCGAAAGTAGCGTGTTTCGTTTACCAAAAACGGAAATCAGCGAATCGAAACCCGTGGGTCGCCGTTCGCTCCACGAAAGAACGCTACTTTCGCGGAGCGAAAGGCGACACTAATTGCGCGAACAGTCCTTAATCGCTTCTTTACCAGTCGGAAGCCACTGAGTAGAATACCGTGATTCAGATCTTAAACTGGAGAGGGCTGTAATTGCAGACCCCGCCCCCGTTCGGGTAAGTTCAGCAGTTTAGTTTGGGCTATTGGCGGCAGCCTGCTAACGTCTTTCCGACAAAACAGAAACGTTTCCGACAAAACAGAAACGCGGAACGAGGAAGGTGAACGGCGTGCGGCGTGCTCTCATTAGCGACATCCACGGCAACTTCGAAGCCCTGCAAACGGTGCTCGCCGATATTGCAGCGCAGGAAGTCAGCGTGATTTACTGCCTGGGCGATATCATCGGCTACGGCCCGAATCCTCGCGAATGCCTGGATCATGTCATGCGGAAATGCCGCAAAGTTGTTCTCGGCAACCACGATCAGGCGGCCATGGTCGACCCGGAAGGTTTTAATCCGGTTGCGCTGCAAGCTGTCTATTGGACGCGAGATCAACTCGAAAAAGGGCCCGGCGGCGCCTCGAAAATCAACGGCCGGTGGGATTTTCTCGGCGAGTTGCCGCGTTCGCATTCCGAAGGGGAATTGCTCTTCGTGCATGGTTCGCCGCGCGAGCCGACCAATGAATATGTTTTTCCAGAAGATATTTACAACCAACACAAACTGGAAGCGCTCTTCGCCTACGTCGAAAAGTATTGTTTCCAAGGGCACACGCATATTCCAGGCGTGTTCACCCACGACTTTAATTTCATCACGCCTGAAGTCTGCGACTACGAATACGAA
Source organism: Planctomycetaceae bacterium (assembly GCA_003233175.1). Taxonomy (GTDB): domain Bacteria; phylum Planctomycetota; class Planctomycetia; order Pirellulales; family Pirellulaceae; genus SZUA-33. Next base: position 9,213 of record QIKY01000132.1, read on the forward strand.
CTCACCGACGACAAAGCGATGATCAACGTCGGTTCGGTCGGGCAACCCCGCGATGGAGACTCCCGCGCCTGCTACGTCATTTTTGACGACGCTCGCCGAGTCGTCACCTTTCGTAGGGTTGAATACCCCAGCAGCGCCACGCGTGATAAAATCTACGACATTTCCGAACTCGACAACATGCTCGGCGCCAGGCTCATCTCGGGGCGCTAGCCGCCTTTCAATCAAATACAAACGCGCGGAGGCAACGTACGATGGCCTTCCCAGGCCGTCTGTCAAATCCAGAATATCCTATTTCGACGGCCTTGGAAGGCCATCGTACAGCTTGTAAAAAACGACTCGCTAGGCGCCGCTGGGTTCGTTGCCTTGGCGGCAAACGCACTTCGCCAAATATAATTCATTGCCTCAAATCCGAGGAGCGCACTTCGTGAAGCGGGCCATCGTCAGCGATATTCACAGCAACTTGGAAGCTCTTCAAGTCGTGCTGGCCGATATAGAATCGGAGGGCGTCGACCAACTCATCTGCTTGGGCGATATCATCGGCTACGGCCCCAATCCTCGCGAATGCCTGGACCTCATCCTCGATTTTGATCTCTGCATTCTGGGGAATCATGATCAGGGCGCGATGTTCGATCCCGAAGGGTTCAGCAGCGGCGCCGAACGAGCCATCTTCTGGACCCGCCAGCAACTCGAAACCGCCGACGACCACGAACAAAATCTTCGCCGTTGGGATTTTCTCAGCGGTCTGCCCCGCACCCATCGCGACGGGCGCTTGTTGTTTGTACACGGTTCGGCGCGTAGCCCGCTGAATGAATACGTGTTCCCCGAAGACGTTTACAACGCCCGCAAAATAGAAAAAATCTTCGGTCTTATTCAGGGCGTTTGCTTTCAGGGCCATACGCACGTGCCCGGCGTTTTCACGTCCGACTGCCGCTTCCGTTCGCCAACCGACCTCAACAATTGCTATGAAATCGGCCACGCGAAAGCGATGATTAACGTCGGCAGCGTGGGCCAACCCCGCGATGGCGATTCGCGTTCCTGCTACGTCATTTTGGAAGACGAAACCGTCCGCTTCCGCCGACTAGAATACCCGATCGAGGTCACATCGCAAAAAATCTTCGACATTCCCGACCTTGATAGCTTTCTCGGCGAACGCCTCAAGCAAGGCCGGTAAGGCGAGCGGCAGATAAAAATTTAGCGAGTTAGAAGCCCGGCTTTTTGAAAAAGCCGGGCTTCTGAACTGGGAAGTATTTTTTCCACACTTGCTTAGCATCGGGCGCGCCCGACGCAGTCAAAACTCCAGCGGGAAAACCCTCGATGAAACACTGCACATTCGTTTTCTCACTCCCGCTTCTCTGCATGATTGCGTTGCTATCGACCGCCCTCCCTTCCAAATGCGGCCTGATCTCTTCGACCGCGAAAGCCCCACGCTGGGCTTGAAACTGCTCAACAGCCAGCACCGCTTGTTGTTTCACGCCACCCAAGACAGCTACCAGTATTGCCATCATCCGAACCTTGTTGTTTTTCGCGACAAGCTGTACTGCATGTGGTCTAACGGCATCATCGAGGAAGACTTGCCCGGTCAACGCATTCTTTACTGCCACACCGAAGACGGGAGCAATTGGACCAAGCCAACGGAGTTGACCAACCACAAACAAGGAAAAGGAGTCTGCGTTTCGGCCGGCTTTCGCGTGTCGGGCAATACGCTGATCGCCTTTTACACAGCCACCGACGGCCACAACTTCGGCCAGAGCACGGCTCTCATGGCGAGAACTTCCACCGATGGCCAAACCTGGAGCGAACCGCGTCGAATCATCAGCGGTTTCTTCATCGAAGGCCCGCGGCAACTGCCCGGCGGCCGTCTGCTGCTCTCGGGCGAACATGTCGGCTCGCAGCGAGAAACCAAACGTATGAAACTGCTGTATACCGACCAGAGCGATGGCTTGGGCGGATGGCAAGAATCTCGTATCGAGATAAACGATCTGGCGGTGTTCGCTTACACGGAGCCAAGTTTCTTTTCGCGACCTGACGGCGCCTTGGTGATGTCGTTCCGCAACCGCAGCGGCTTTCTCTACGCCAGCCAGAGCACCGACCAAGGGCAAACATGGTCGACGCCCTCACAAACGAATTTTTGGGATTGCCGCTCGCGTTTTTCCGCCGGCAACCTTCCCGGCGGCGGCGTCTTCCTGATCAATAACCCCGGCCCGCATCATCGTCGTTATTTGACAATCTCGCTCAGCGACGATGGAGAAACCTTCGACCGCGCCAGGATGATTTTCGGCAAGCGAATTCGCCATCGTTATGGCGGCCGAACCAAAAGCCTGGGCTGGCAATACCCCAATGCGCTCGTATGGAAAGGCTATTTGCACGTTGTTTATTCGATCAACAAGGAAGATCTGGGCGCGTCGCGAATTTCGCTGGCAGACCTCAAGGGCAGTCCGGAAATAAGATCCCTCAGCCGATGAGCACTAGCTCACGGTTTACGTCATTCGCGGAGAACCGAACGCTAACGCGTTCCGGCTGATCTGCGCGGCGTTTTTGGCAAGAATAACCCAGGCTATCACCCCGCTCAGTCCGAGATGAAATACGGAAATTATTTCGGGACTGTTCCTAAACGGTTCTCAGCGGCTGAGGCCGAAGTTGCGCCGGTAGGCTTTGGTCTGTTTTTCCAGGCCGCGTTGTTCGGTGATTTTTTGCCATTGCCCGGCGGCGGCCGCGAGCGCCGCGGCGGACGTTTTATCAGACGCCAAAGCGAGGCGGATTTCGGAGTCTAACGCGGCGAGGTAGTCGTTCGCGCCAGGAATTCGCAACAGATGCAGCCACTGCCGGCGCGCGTTGACGGCCTCCACGGCGCTCACATAGTCTTGCACGGCCGAGGGGCTCAAATTCGATTCCACCCAGGCGGCCGGCGCCGAAAGATGTGTTTGCCGAAAAACCGTCGTGGCCGAACTG
>QIKY01000003.1 GCA_003233175.1 Planctomycetaceae bacterium
AACAGTTGAGCGTGCCGATGACATTGGTCACGCAGTCGGAACGTGGGTCGTCGACCGACGGGCCAACGCCTGTATTGGCGGCCAAATGCACGATCACGTCGGCGCCTTTGGCCGCCTTGAGAACGGTTTCCGGCTCCAAAATATCACCCACGGCGAGTTCCACGCCGGTATCGCGAATGGGCGGCGCGGCGGCGGCGTCGATATCGCCGAAGCTTGTAATTTCCGCCAACTCCTTGCGGCTGCCAACCGAAAGGTTATCCAATACTCGAATCGAAATGTTCGGTTGTTTACGTAGACGGGCGATCAGGTTTCGGCCGATGACCACCCGTAATGAGCCACTTCTCAGACATTCTATTTTCTCCCTAGGCGGCGCGCAACACGCCCAAGCCCGAAGCTTGCTTGGCGGCGGGTGCGTATTCTTCCAATATGCGATGTTGTTCCAAGTAGTTTCGGATATCGTCCCGACTCATCGGGGCGATTTTCGAGCTGACATACGGCTCGTTGATCGAGGTGCGCAGAATGTTGGGATAGTCGTATTCGATGTCTTGGTAGACGCTGCGAAACGCCGGCAGCACGGCGAAGCTGTCTTTCAATTCGAGAGTGCGACCCGTTTCTTCGTCGCTCATCAGTTCTTCATAAAGTTTCTCACCCGCCTTGGCGCCAATTTCCGTCACCTCGATCTGTTTCGGCGAGAACCCAAAAAGGGGCGCGAGCATATCGATCATCACGGCGGCCAAATCTTCAATTCTGAGGATGGGCATTTTGGTGACAAACACTTCGCCGCCACGCGCGATTTCGGCGGTCGACAACACCAGGCGGCAGCTTTCCTCAAGGGTCATGACAAACCGCGTCATTTCCCGATCGGTGAGCGTGACGGGGCCGCCGGCGGCTATCTGACGACAAAAAATCGGCGCCACGCTGCCGCGCGATCCCAACACATTGCCGAAACGCGTCGAACTGAAAATGGTTCGGCGGCCAATTTTTAAGCTGTTGGCGGCGGTGATCAGGCGTTCGCCCATCAATTTCGTCGTGCCCATGACGTTGGTCGGGTTCACGGCTTTATCGGAACTGGTGAAAATCACGCGTTCGACATTGTGAGCCAAGGCCGCGTTGATGACATTTTTCACGCCCACGATATTTGTTTGCACCGCGTCGAACGGCGAACGTTCGCATAGAATCACATGCTTCAAGGCCGCCACATGAAAAATGACATCGACGCCTTCGCCGAGCATGAGCAGTTTGTCGGCGTCGCGGACATCGCCCACGTAACAGTTGCCGCGCACTTTTGAATCATCAAACTTCGCGACCTGCGCGTTGATTTCGTGTTCCAAAAAGAAAATTTCCGATTCGTTGGAATCGACCACGCGCACTTCTTTCGGCTGCTGGTCGATCACTTGACGAACCAATTCTCGGCCAACGGTTCCGCATCCGCCGGTGATCAGCACCGTTTTGTTCGTTAGGAATGCCAAAATGTCTCTCCTTCATTTTTTTCGCGGGAGGCTAGGCCGAGCGTTGCCGGTACAGTGTTGGGTCGACGACCTTCGCCATGCTCTGTGTGTCTAACGCACTGCCGAGAAATTCGTTCAACGATGTGATCAACGTCTGGCTGTTTTCCAACATCGTGTTGTAATTGACTTCAAACACCTCAAAGTTGGCGCGCTGCTTGATCCAGGTATCGAACTTGGCCAGTTCGCGTTGATAGAGCACGGCCAACTCCGCGTCCGAGATATTGGTCGACTGGCCGTTGCGCGAGAGCATTGCTTGTTGCGACGCCAGCACTTCGCTCATCGTCCGCCGCATGAACACCACGCGGTAGTTGCGCTCGGCGGGAAGATCGAACAGCAAACGGTAGACCATTTTGACGACCTTGCCCGGCGCATCGTTGAGCCAGGCTGCGTCTTGGGCGGTTTGTTTGACGGCTTCAAATTCGTAATAACCGCGCGGGTTGTCTTGGTCGGCGACACGAATTTCGTCCTTGAGCGCCGGCAGACCGCCGGCTTCCAGCATCCGCATCATCATCGACGTGCCGGAGCGCGGCAAACCGCTGACAATCGTGATAGGAGCGGTGGTAATGTCCGCCGACGCTTTATCCTGGGCGTGAGACTTTTCAACCATTCCGCGAATTTGGTTTTCGGTCAGCGCGCCGCTGCGGCGTTCGCCGGGTTGGCCGTTCACAAACGCCAGGAACGTGGGCACGGTATTGATTTTGTACGCCGCCGCCGTGGCTTGGTTGCGGTCGATGTTCACCGCCAGAATTTTGGCCTGCCCTGCGTACTCTTCGTGAAGCCGGCGGACCACCGGCTCCATCATCTTGCAGGGCGGGCACCACGAAGCCCAGAAGTCGACCAAAACGACGCCTTCGGTTTCGAGGACTTCTTGCGCAAAGTTTGCGTCCGTGATTTGCACGACGTGAATTCCTTCCTTGGAAATCGCACTGTTGTTCGTTTGAGAATGTGAAACCGGCCGCCTCATGCCGCCGGTTTGATGGTTTCCAACACTTTCATTTCCTGTTTCTCGCCCGACCAACGCGTGGTGGGGAAGAGCAGTTTTCGCTGCTCTTCAATGCGTTGCTTGGCCGCTGGTTCGAGAATCGCTCGGAAAATGTTGCGTATTTCGTCGTCCAGGTTCGATTCCGATTTGAAACCGAAATTGTTTTCCAGCTTTTCGTGGATCACTTCGTAGGGATGGTCTTCGGCTTCGACGCGCGGGTTTTCCAGCCGTTGGATCATCGGGTCCAGATTAAATTCATGCTTGCCGATGCGGGCCACGGTTTCGGCCAGATGTCGGACCGAAAAAACATCGGTCAACTGGTTCACGACATCGTATTGCCCCGGCTCCGGCGGCAAACCGACCAGCCGCACAATGCATTGAATGGCGTCGCTGAGCGTGATGTAGCCGCGCAGTTGGTTGCCCGAACCGTAAATGGTCATCGGTTCGCCGATGGCGGTTTGCGCGACAAAGCGGTTGATCACGGTGCCCCACCATTCGTCGATATCGAAGCGTGTATTGAGCGCGGGGTCGAGATCCAGCTCCGGCGTGGAGTTTCCGTAGATCACGCCTTGCATCACATCGTAGGAACGCAGCCACCAATACTTGCAGGCTTCGTAAACGCTGAACGTTCCCTGCACTTTGCTCACATGGTAGAAGCTCACGGGGTCGCGGGGCGTGAGTTCGCCGCCCAAACTCCATTCCTGGCCTTTGTATTGCAGCGTGGCGTCGCCGGGGAACAGCCCTTCAAACAATGGGCGGCCGGTAAGCGGGCTGCCATATTCGCCCATGGTGCCCAGTTTGATCAGTGACGCCTCCGGGGCGTGGTCGCGCATGGCGAAGGTCAGGCCGAGCGTGCCCAACACATTATTTTCGATCGTGTGGGCGGCTTTATCGACATCGGCCATGCTGTACGGAGCGCTCGGAATTTCCGCGAACTGGATGATCGATTCGGGCCGCGTCTCTTTCATGTAGGGAAAGAATTTTTTACGATCGAGAAGGTCCATCTCTTGAAATTCGATCGTTCCGCTGAGTCGTTCATTCGCTACGCGCACGCGCTCTTCCATGGAGGAAATAGCCAGCACCGATTGCGAACCTTTCTCCGCCACCAAGCGGCGGCGAACAAAGTTATCGATACCGAACACATGGCATCCCAAACTGGCCAGCTTCAAAGCCAATGGCCAACCCAGGTAGCCGTCCATACCCAGAATCATCACGCGCATGCCTTTGAGCAGCCGGCCATATTGCGATTTTTGCCATTCCGGGCAGGTGTCGTAGGTGATTGACATCGGGTCGAAGTAGCCGATGTCAGGACGGCGTTTGCATTCCACCACCAGTTGGCCGCTGGCCGCCTTGGAGAAAGCGGCTTGTCCGCAGGCGCGGAAGTCGACGTGCCCCTTGAACTCCACCGAAGGACAACTCCAACAGGTGCAGCCGGCATTTTGTTCGTTTGATTCAGGCATTACGTAATATTCCTTGCATTAAGCCGCTATTCGTTTCTGAGGTTGGAGTTCATGCTTTAGCATGTTTCTTTCATCAACGCACGCTAAAGCGTACACTCCAACGGTTCGGACTAGGCCGCTATTCGTTGTTGTTTTTCCATCTTGAGCACCGAGAGCACATCTTGCACGCGCATCGTTTCCGGCAGATCGCCGGCGGTCAAACCACGCGCGAAAAACGTCGAATTCTCAAACGTGTGCTTGCCGTTGATCAACACCGGTTCGATCAAATGCTCCAGGTTCATCCGCCCCGAAAGCGCGATACCTTCCGCCGCCATGAGAATCAGGTCGGGAGCGCGGTGGGCGAAAGGACCGTGGTAGATATCGCGTCCCCGCAGCACGCGGTCGACCAATTTTTTCCCCTCGACTTCCAAACCCAGAAACAGCGTGGTGAGTTCTTCCGCCGCCAACTCCGCAGCGTCGTTGTCCAACGTTCCGTGGGGATAACGATCTTTCCGGTGCAGGTACAAACGGCCGGGGTCCATGGCGAAGGCCTTGGTTTGGGGCGTCATCTGCGTGTATGCGGGCCGGGGTGAGTCTTTCAAGGAAAGGAAGCCGTGCTCTCGCAGCAGGTAATTAACGTTGACGCTCATTTCCTGATGTTCAAAACCGTGATCGGCCATCACGGCCAAGTCCGTTTCATCGGGCAGCTTGGCCATAATCTGTTCGATGATGCGATCAACGTGGCTGTAAAAATCGAGAAATTTCTGGTGGTAAGGCGACGATGTGTCTTGGTAATCTTCCCAGAGGTAATGATTCAGCCGGTCGGTGCCGGTGATCACGAACATGATCTGGTCCCAGGGTTCGGCATCCCAGAGCGTGGAAAACGCCTCGAAACGCGTATCCAACACCTGATGGATGTTCTCCAGGAAGAGGTCTTTCGATTCGTTGATGGTGGTCATGTCGGCATCGATGCGGTAGCCCATCTCCTGTAGACCGGCCACGTTTTCCGGCGGAAAGACGGCCCGTTCAAGATCGAGCGCCAGGAAGCCGGAAATCAAGGCGCCGTTCAGCGGCTGGGCTGGGTACGACTGCGGCACGTTAATGATCAGGTTGCGGCGGCCATCGTCTTCCTGCCAAAAAGGCTTGGCCTTGAGCGTGCGGGCCGAGGTAAAACCCAGGCTATACGTGCCGTCGATAAGATCGGTGAAGCCGTAGACGTTGTGTCCGCTAGGGTCTTGCCCCGTGACAATGGAAGCCCAGGCGGCCGAGGAAACTTCGGGCAGGGCCGATTCCATCGACGCCAGCACGCCCGTTTTGAGCAGTTCGGCGCTATACGGCATGACGCCCGAATCGGCGAATTTTCGCCACATCCAAGACGGCAGCCCATCGATTCCCAGCAGAAACGTCCTTGTCATCGTTTGCAATCATCCTTGACTGGCATGTTTTATTGGCGTGTTTTTTGGCGTGTTTTATCAGCACAGTTTGTAGTTGCACGGCGTCGCTCAGAGGTAGCCGAGCTGCCGCAGCCGCTCTTCGACCTCTCCCAGATCTTCTTCATCGCCCGACATATAATCGCTGGCGTCGGTAAAGGGCGGAGCAGCGAAAAGCTCGACTTGAATCGAGGCTTGGGCGAGTAGGTCGGGCAAACCTTGGGCGTCGGCCTGTTCGCTGGACGCTATCAAAAAGACACGCGCCACCTGTTCGCCCTGGAGCAGTTCGACCAACGCTTCGCAGCGCGCCAGGCAGGCGTCGAGAGAAACGGTTGGGGCGCCTGGCGAGTTTGTGCTAGCAACCAAGGCAAAAGCAGCGTCGTGCTGGGCGACGTATCTGGCCTCCAAAGGCGAGGAGTTCGTTGAGGAACCCGCATGCTGGAGCGCGGCGCAGGTGTCGAGCACGGCGTCAGCCGGCTGGAGCTTCGATCGAATGTCATCGACGATGGTGTTTATCGTGCTCACGAACGCCTCTTTTTCGATATCTTTCGTATAGGAGAAGCAGGCCAAAACGCCCGCCGCCGCCAGCCGAACTTCCGACTGCACGGTTGGAGGGAAAATATAGCCACGGCGTACTTAAATTAAAAGATCAATCTTTTTGGACGGGCTTTTTCGACGAAACTTGGGCAACTTGGAAGCTGCGGGCGACTGCATCCCTTGGCAAGGAGGAATTCTCATCTGCCGCTCGCCTAAATTGACGGCGGGCCGGAAATTTGGGAGGCTTCAGTTCGCGTAACCCCAAACAGCAAATCTGCGAAGTTCGCAACTTGGTGACGCGCCTTACAAATACTAGAATTATTCTGTCATGGGGCGATTACAAAGGAGTTCGCAAAATGAAAATCATCATTGTGGGTGGAGTGGCTGGCGGTGCTTCGGCGGCGGCTCGCGCCCGTCGCCTTTCGGAAGAGGCGCAAATCATTCTCGTGGAGCGAGGGCCGGACGTATCCTTCGCCAACTGTGGCCTGCCGTATTACATCGGCGGAAAAATTGCCGACCGCAACAAACTGCTCGTCGTAACACCCGAGCGTCTGGAAACCCGTTTCAAGCTCGACGTCCGCGTGCGTTCGTCGGTCGAAGCCATCGACCGCACCGCCAAGACAGTGCGTATTGTTGATCTCGCTTCGGGGCGCGAGTACGAAGAGTCGTACGACAAACTGATTCTCGCGCCGGGAGCGGCTCCGCTGCGTCCGCCCATTCCCGGCATCGATTCGCCCGGCATTTTCACACTCCGCAACTTGCAAGACGTCGACCGCATTAAAGCCGTGGTCGACGGCGGCGGCGTGAAAGAGGCGGTTGTGGTTGGGGCGGGATTCATCGGCCTGGAGCTTGTGGAAAACCTCGTGCGATTGGGGATTTCCACCACCGTTGTCGAATTGCAAGATCAAATTTTGCCGCCGTTCGACAAGGAGATGACAACTCCGCTGGCCCAAACCCTGGCCGCCAAACGCGTCTCCCTGCTGCTGGGAGAAGCCGCCGCCGGATTTGAACAGACCGACGAAGGGCTGGTGGTTCGCTTGAAATCCGGCCAGGGCTTGCCGGCCCAATTGGTGGCGCTCGGCATTGGCGTGCGGCCGGAAAACAAACTGGCCGTTGAAGCAGAATTGGAGGTAGGTCCGCGCGGCGGCATACGCGTGAACGATCATCTCGAAACCAGCGACCCCGATATTTACGCCGTCGGCGACGCCATCGAAGTGCAAGATTTTGTCTTGCATACGCCAACGCAAATTCCGCTCGCCGGCCCCGCCAACCGCCAAGGACGCATCGCGGCGGACAACATTTTCGGCCGTTCGAGCCGCTATCGTGGCACGCAAGGCACGGCCATTCTGGGGCTGTTCAACCACACCGCCGCCATGACCGGCGCTTCGGAAAAAGTGCTCAAACGAAGTGAAACTCCGTATCGGATGGTTTACGTGCATCCTGTCAATCATGCCGGGTACTATCCTGGCGCCGAGCAAATGACGCTCAAGGTGTTGTTTGATCCTGCATCGGGAAAAGTGCTCGGCGCGCAGGGCGTGGGCGGCGCGGGGGTCGACAAACGAATCGACGTGCTGGCGGTCGCGATTCAAGCCGGGATGACGGTCTTCGATCTGGAAGAGATGGAACTGGCCTACGCACCGCAGTTCGGTTCCGCCAAAGATCCCGTCAACATGGCGGGATTTGTCGCCGCCGGTTTGCTGCGAGACGATCATCCCCAGATCGACGTCGCGGCCCTTATCGAAACGCCAGCCGATCAGCGGCCCTTCCTCTTGGATGTGAGAACCGCTGAGGAATTTTCCGCCGGCCATCTTCCCGGCGCCGTGAATATTTCGGTGGACGAGCTGCGGTCTCGATTCAGCGAACTGCCGAACGACCGGAAAATCGCCGCCTACTGCAAGGTCGGACAGCGAGGCTATTTGGCGACTCGCATTCTGCTCCAATCCGGGTTCTCGGCGACGAACGTCAGCGGCGGATACACCACCTATCGTATGCTCTATCCCGAGAGCGATGAAAAAGAAAGCGGATAAACCTCGACCAGCGGTAAAGCCCAAGCTTCTGGAATACTGAGGTTGTGTTCGCGCGATTGTTCACGTCAGCCGGGCGAAACCGGAATGTTTTATTGGTCCGCCAATGCGTTTCGCGATATCGCCCTTTTGAATCGCCTCGGCCAGTTCGGCAAACACTTCGTCGAGTTCGGCGAGGTAGGCAGCCACATGGCGCGGCTGGTGCGCCAGCGTGGCGTTAAAGGCGCCGCCAGCCAGAAAACCGCGCTGCAGCATGCGAGCGGTCATTAAGGTGGTCAACGCCGCGGCTTCAGGATGCTCGAACGCCAGCAGGGCAGCCTCGGGGCGGCCGGGAGTTTTCACGGGCAGGTTGTGTTTTCGGCCCAACTCCCGCCAACCCTCGATCGTCAGTGAGCCGATACGCGCCAGGTGCGCCGGAATGTCGAGGATTTTCTGTTTTCGCACGCAGGCCAACGCTGCGGCCGGCCCGACGCCTTCGGTCCAAAACGTACTCGATATGAACGATTCCTGCGCCGCCTGCATGGTTTCGCGCACGCCAATCACGGCGCCGATGGGGAAGCCGTTGCCGAGTGTTTTGGCGAAAACGGCGAGGTCGGGCGTGACGCCGAATTTGCGATGGGCGCCGCCCAAACAAAGCCGCCAACCGATCGAAATTTCATCGAAAATCAGGGGCGAGCCGAGAGCGTCGCAACGCTCGCGCACGCCTTCCAGGAAGCCGGGCGCTGGGTCGGTTTGACGGGTCGGCTCCATCACCACCGCCGCCAGTTCGGGTCCGTGCTGGGCGATGATGGCGTCGAGTTCCTCCAACCGATTGTAGCGGAACGTCAGGACCGAGCCGGCGAGTCCGGCAGGCACGCCGCGCGGCGCCAGCCCCGGTAGCAAGTGGCCGATGAGATGATCAGCTTTTTCACCACTCTCCGCATCCGGCAGGTTCGCGGCGAGGTACCAGTCGTGCCAACCGTGGTAGCCGCAAAGGGCGATTTTATCGCGGCCGGTGAAGGCGCGTGCAATCCGCACCGCGACGGCCATCGTTTCGCCGCCGGCGCGGGTGAACCTCGCGTTGTGCGCCCAGGGATGGATTTCCAAAAGCAGTTTCGCCAGTTCGACTTCGTCGGACGTTTGCAGGGTCGACATCGAACCCATGTTCACTCGCCGAATCACGGCGGCGTTCACGTCTGGGTCGGCGTAGCCCAGAATGCAAGCCAGAATGCCGCCCAGGCTGAAGTCGATAAAGCGGCGGCCCTCAATATCAATAATCTCGCAGCCCCGCGCCTCACGGTAATACGCCGGCCACTGCCCCGGCGCAAACATTTCGGGACGTTTGCTGAGCAGTTGCGTGCCGCCGGGAATGATTTCCTTCGCTTCCCGATAAACCTCTTGCACATCGGTCGGACGGCGATTGGATGGCCCGCCGTTAAGCGGTATATCGAGCAGTCGTCTGGCGGCGTGGCAAAAAACCTCTTCCACGTCGGCGTCGGTCAGATGCTGGTTGCGGCAAGCCTGTTTTAACGCCAACAACGATTCGATCCCCAGCAGGGTCGGCTTTGCAAACCGGGAGCGGCTAAAGTCGGGCCGGACTTCATTGAGCCATAAAAATCCGTCTCCCAGATTGACGCAACGCGTGCGCATTTCTGAAATGCAAAAGTCGGCGCCGAAGAAGAGTCGGGTCGGTCCAAAGGTTTTCAAAACAGCCTCGAAGGCTTCCGCTTCGCAGACGGCGGAAGTATCGAAGAACACGTTATCCAGCCCGCGCAGCGCCGAAACGCTCTCCGTGGCGTGATGACCGCAGAAGCTTCGCGCGGCGTGGGCTAGAACGAGCTTGGCGCCGGGATATTGCTCGCAACGCGAGCGGACATACGCTTGATTGGCCGGTTCGGCGAGCGCTCGCGGGAGCACCAAATGCAGCATGATCACGAGCCCGCGCTGGTGGGCGATCTCCCAGACCCATTCCGGAATAAACTCTTCATTCCGGGCGTCGAAAGAATCGGTGCGCGAGGCAAAGAGATGATAAACCTTGAAGCCGACGAAACCGTCGCGAACAATCTGCTGTTCGACCGCCGCCGGGTCTTGGCTTGGCGCGGCGATCATTAACCCGCGCGAGTCGGGGTCGTTTTTTAACTGTTCGGCCAGAAACCCGTTCGCCGCGTCGATGTTGAGCGTGCGCGTGGGGAAAGGAAAAAACAGCCCGCCGGTTGGCTGACGTTCGGGCATCCACTGTGAGAGCCGATCATTGTAAACCTCGCGAGAAACTTCGCTCGGCCCGGCGGCAGTGAGCGCCGGCGGCGGCGCTCCCAGGTCGGCAACTCGCCAAAGATGCGCATGCGCGTCGAAAGCATTCGGCGGAACGAAGCTCTTCAATTGCTGGTCGAACAGGGCGCGGTCGTCGTGGTTGACGGTCGCCCAGAGAGGCGGGTCCCTTTCACCTGCGGGTTTATTCTCGGACGCGTTCATGCCAATACTGCGCACCTTTCCTGGCTTCGCTCCAACTGTGGCAACGGTGTTGTTTATACACAAGTCCTTCGACAACCCGCAAGATTTTCCTCGTTTTTGGCGCCAGATTCGCGCCGTCATTTGAAGCATCAATGGCGTTCGTTGCAAGCTGGAGGCTTGGCGGCTATTAGCCGGTGGTCGAGCGAAGCGAACACCACCGGTTCGCCGACACAACAAACGCCGCATCCCGGCGGGATGCCAGATGCAGCGGTCGGAACGGCGGCCATTGGTTACGCCACACTTGCCGGCGGGCGGCTGGCATCCCTTATAGCTTCCACCTTGTGCCCGGCTTTGTGCGGCCTGCCAGAGTGGTGGCTCGTAGTACGCCACGAGCGATGGCAGGC
>QIKY01000317.1 GCA_003233175.1 Planctomycetaceae bacterium
GACCCATCGCCGCGGCCAAGCCACCGTCCGCCGCCCGCAAAAATCACTCGCCACCGCCGCCTAAACCCTGCAAAAGCTGACATGCACCCCCAAATAACCGAATAAACCAACAACACGAACAGTTCAATGCATGGCGTCAAGCAGGTCAAAACATGGCGTCGGCATCGAGCGGGACGAGCCGCGCCGCTAAAGACCGTTCGGGCAAACGATAAGGCAATTTTATCTCGACGGCCGGCGAACCGTCCGAAATACGGCTCGTTTTCCGGCATGTGGCGGCGCGCGGGCTGTCGTTGGTACAATGTTTTTTTGTGGCGCCGCGTTTGGCTTTCGTTGGCGCCGTCCATGAACACCTGAACTGAGATTATCCTCGTCCTGAGAGCAAAAAAATGTTTCAAAAATTTCTGGCCCACGCGCCTTTTCATCGCCATCTCCCACGGATTTCGGTATCGCGACTGGGCGCTATCTCTAGGACGGCGGCGGTTCTCGTTCTGGGCGGATGTTTCGCCTTGCCGGCCAATGCCGATGTCCGGCTCCCGGCGGTGCTCAATAGCCACATGGTTTTGCAGCAAGGTCTGCCGCTTCCGGTTTGGGGAACCGCCGAACCGGGCGAACAAGTGACAGTATCTCTCGATGCTATATCTCTAGGTACTGGCACACAAGAAATAGCCTCCACATCGGCCACGGCCGACAAAGCCGGAAAATGGCGCGTCACGTTGCCGGCCATGAAAGCCGACGGCAAAACATACTCCATGACCGTGCGCGGAAAAAACACGATCAAACTGGAAGATATTTTGATCGGCGAAGTATGGGTTGGGTCTGGCCAATCGAACATGGAAATGCAGTTAAGGAGCACGAGCGGCGCCAAAGAGGCGATCGCGGCCGCGACGCATCCCACGATTCGCTTGTTGCATGTTCCGAAAGTGCAAAAACCGCAACCAGCCGACGATGTGATCGCAACTTGGAAGATATGCACGCCCGCGAACGTTCCTCAATTCTCGGCCGTGTTGTACTATTTTGGCCAGCGGCTGAGAAATGAGTTGAACGTGCCGATTGGTCTGATCAACAGTTCCTGGGGCGGTTCGCCAATCGAACCCTGGACTATAATTCCCGGCAAGGGAACCCCCGGCAAGGGCGGCGCGGCAGGCAAATCGGGCGGCATGTACAACGGCATGATTGCGCCGTTGCAGCCGTTCGCCATTCGCGGCGCCATATGGTATCAGGGCGAGACGAATGTGATCCGCAAGAATGGCCTGTCGTATTTCGGCAAGACACAAGACCTGATCAACGGCTGGCGCTCCTCCTGGGGGCAAGATTTAGCTTTCTATTTCGTGCAGATCGCTCCTTGGTCGGGCGGCGGATACGCCCCCGGACAGTTGCCCGCCCTGTGGGAGGCGCAGGTCGAGAGTTTGAAGATTCCAGGAACCGGCATGGCCGTGGTTACCGACTTGGTCGACAACATCGCCGATATCCATCCCAAGAACAAGCGAGATGTTGGCAATCGGTTGGCGTTGTGGGCCTTGGCGAAATCGTATGGCCAAAGCGATTTGATTTATTCAGGACCGCTTTACCAGTCCATGAAGATTGAAGGCGCCAACATTCGTTTGCAGTTCGCCCACTGCGGAGCGGGCCTCAAAACGCGAGACGGCCAACCGCTGAGCGAATTTCAGATTGCGGCCGCCGATGGCAAGTTCGTTCCCGCCACCGCCAAAATCGACGGACAAACCGTGCTGGTTACTTCGGCGGAAATCGCGGCGCCGAGGCAAGTCCGATTTGGCTGGCATAAGTTGGCGAACCCCAACCTGATGAACAGCGCCGGGTTGCCCGCTTCGCCGTTCCATACCGACAACTGGCGAGGCGGACAGAGCGCCTTTTGAAGATTTTGATGCCTGCACATTCTGTTGACATTACGGCGCCGAGCCGTCTGCATTTCGGCATGTTTTCTTTCGGCTGTACTGCTGCGCCGCAGTTCGGCGGCGCGGGACTCATGCTCAACGGCCCCGGTTTGCATTTACGCGCCAAACGCGCGAAAGCGTTTGCCGTGCAAGGCCCGCTGGCCAAACGAGCCGCGGCTTTCGCCGGCCATTGGGCGAAAACCCGCAGTCTGCCCGGTTTGCCGGATTGTGAAATCGAAATTCTTTCGGCGCCGCCGGAGCATGTCGGTTTGGGAACCGGCACGCAGTTGGGGCTTTCGGTGGGGGCCGCGTTGCACGCCTTGTTCGAGGAGCGCGAGCAAACGCTGGCGGAGTTAGTGGCATCGGTCGGGCGAGGACGGCGCTCCTCCATTGGCGCTTTCGGCTTCGCGGGAGGCGGGCTCATCGGCGAAAGCGGCAAGCAGCGCGATGAACTACTGGGAGCGTTGCTTGAGCAAGTCAGTCTGCCGGAGGCTTGGCGTTTTCTTCTGCTGCGGCCGGCGCGTCAAACAGGATGCTGCGGCGAAGCGGAACGACAAGCTTTTGCTAAATTGCCACCAGTTCCCGAAGCGATCACGCATCAACTGCAGACGATCTTTTCCCAGGCGATGGCGCCAGCCGCCAAGGAAGGCGACTTCCAAACGTTCAGCACCGCCGTGTATGAGTTCGGCCGCTTGGCCGGAAGTTGTTTTGCGACGGCGCAGTATGGGGAATACGCCACGGAGGAAATAGCGGAACTTGTGCAAGAGGTTCGATCCGCCGGCGTGCCGGGCGTGGGGCAAAGCTCCTGGGGGCCAACCGTGTTCGCTATGTTTCCCCACGAACAAGCCGCCCAGGAGTTCGTCTGCAAATTCTCGGCAGACGCGCGTCGTCAGCCGTATGAACTGCTGGTGGTTGGCGGTTGTGCACAAGGAGCCAGCATACGCACCGAAGCGGCGGAGCAACGTCGGCCGATGGTGTGAAAACGAGTATTCAAGGACAGGCATTCAAGGAACTGGCAATGCTCTCAACGGCTATTTATGCGACCCTTTTCATTGTCTTATCCATGCTGTATGTCGTCATGTGGCCGGTTTTCCTGCGGCTTGGGCTTCAGTGGGCGAAAGTCTCGGACGTAACAACGCGTCGCATCGTTTTCGCGACTGCAAGCGTGATCGCGATTAACGTTGTGGCCGCCATGGCCTTTCGGTTTTTTACACCGCCTCCTGAATCGCGAACCATTATTCTTTTCGGAGTTGTAGGACTGGCGGCCAACGTATTGGCTCCTTGTTTGATAATTTCGTGGGTCTTTGGAATTCGGATTCACCGATCATTCCAGGCTTGGCTGCCGACCGTGCTGTCGTCAGGCGCCTTTCTTCTGTTCGTGATTCTCCTGCTGCGGCCGTATCTCTACGAAGCGTTTCGTACGTCATCGAATTCAATGGCCCCCACATTGCTTGGCGAACACTGGCGAAGCACGTGCCCGGAATGCGGCCAGCCCAATTTTTGTACTCCCGTGCCTGAGCATTTCACACCGCCACGTTCGCCGCGCATGATATGCGAAAACTTTCATGTTCACCTGATCGACGAGGTCGCACACGACGTGTTCCCTGCGGATCGATTCCTTGTGGCGAAATTTCTCGCCGCCAAACGATGGGATCTTGTCGTGTTTCAATATCCTGACGACCGCTCAATCACATACGTCAGCCGTCTTGTTGGTCTTCCTGGCGAGACGATTCACATCGAAGGCGGGGCGGTTTGGGTGAACGGCGGCAAGCCGACACCGCCAGATTCCCTCCGCGGGGGCAAGTATTTGTCGGAACTAACTGATTGGCATAACGACTTGTGGGGTTCCAAGGACCGCCCGGCCGTTCTCGGGCCAGATGAATATTTCGTGTTGGGCGATTTCTCAGCCGTCTCCAACGACTCGCGCATCTGGAAACAAGGAGCGCCGGGGCACAATCCATTCGCGGTTCCTGAATCGCATTTGCAGGGCGTTGTCACTCATATTTACTGGCCGCCTGAACGGTGGCGTATTCTTCGCTGATATTTCAGCCGTGACGCGGAGGCGCTGTCAACTACGCGCTCGCTGGGGAACGTGTTACCATGACGGGCAACGGTCCGCCTCGACACTGAACCATTCTGAAAACTCTCCCGCCTCTTTCATTCCTTTCTTTGAATAAACATCATGCCAACGGAATTCGAGCAACTCGAAAGCGAGTTTGAGCAGGGCGGCGCGGAGGCCGTTTTGCAGCGGCTGAGCGAACAGTTGCGGGCCGGCGAAAAGTATCATGAGCTGTTCGAGGCCATGAAAATGCAGTTGCGGCTCAAACTCGGCTTACCGCTGTTTTATCACGACTCGGGCGATCATCTACCCGAAGAGCAACGCAACCAACTCGAGGAAGGGCTGGTCGAGGCGTGCCGTGAAGTGGGGCTGCTGCTGCTCAACGCCGGGCGCATTCGCGAAGGTTGGACCTACCTCCGCCCGGTGGGCAATGCTCAAGAAGCGAAGCAGATCATCGACGACATCGCGCCCGATGAAGCGAATGTCGAGGAGTTGATCGAGGTGCTGCTGCACGAAGGGCTCGACACCGCCCGCGGCTTCAAAATCATGCTCGATCATTACGGCGTCTGTAATTCGATCACGACGTATGAATCGTCGATGGGCCGCCGCAGTTTGGCCGACCAACAAGCCGGCGCGAGTTTACTGGTGGAGCAGGTTCACGCCGATGTGTTGGCGTCGGTGAAAGCCGATATCACGCAACGGGAGAAGACGGAGCCCGCCGGCGAGCTATTGGCGCCGCTGCTGGAAAACCGCGATTGGCTGTTCGCCGAGCAAGCGTATCATATCGACACCACGCATCTGGCCAGCACCGTTCGCTTCGCCCGCGTGTTAGACGACCCAACCCTGCTCCGATTGGCGCTCGACCTCACCGCTTACGGCCGCCGGCTGCACGAGCAATTTCAATACCAGGGTGAAGAGCCGTTCGTCGATATGTATCCCACGCACGCCTTGTACTTTGCCGCGTTGCTCGGCAAGGACGATGCGAATCCGGCCGATGTTGAAGCCGCGCTTACTTTTTTTCGTTCGCGCGCCGAAGAGGTCGATGCCTATCATGTGGGCATGGCGGCAATCGAAACCTACATCGAACTACTGGCCCGCGTCGGCCGTCATGCCGAGGCGTTGGAGGCCGCTATCAGCCTGACGCCGCAAGCCGGAGGCCCCACGACGCTAACGCCGCAGTTGATGGAGTTGGCGGAAAAATCGGGGCGGTACGAACCCATTTTGCAATTCAGCCGCGACCGCAACGATTTGCTCGGCTTCGCCGCCGGGTTGGTCAAATCGAAGGGCGCTCAATAGAGACCGCCCGGTTCATTCTCCAAACTCTTCTCCTTCGTGCTCTTCGCGTCCTTCGTGGTGAACTTGATCGTTCGGCGGCGCGGAGAACCGTTTGGCCGGATAGGTTCACCACGAAGGACGCGAAGAGCACGAAGTATGGAATTCGACGATCTCTCCCATCGAGTGAGCCTCGAACTGAAGTCGGCAATGGGACGCCGCCGATGGCTGCCGTTCCAACCGCTGCATCTGGCATCCCGCCGGGATGCGGGAGTTATTGCACGGCCGATACCGGCGGTGGCGCTGCGCTGACCGCCGGCTAATGGCTGCCAAGCCTCCGGCTTGTAACGAGCTTTTGCCTACAACGAACGCCTTCTTCAACGTTACCGCACCACGCATTTGAAGCGAATCACGCCGCCGGCGCCGATCGGTAAGGGTTCGGTAATTTCCCAGCGAAGCGTGAGCGATTCGCCTTCGTTCTCACTCGCGACAAACTCGGCGCCCAGGCTGCATTGCGCGGAGTCGGGCACATATTCGAGCCGCGTGGTGAGGTTGTCGATGATCGTCACGTTGCCGATTTCCTGCGTGCCTATGTTATCGAAACGCAAGGTGAAATCGATGATGTCGCCGGGCCGCGCCTGATGACGCGAAGCGATCTTGCCGATTCGCAAACGCGGCTTGCCGCCCAGTTCGTATTGGAACGTGACTTGCGGCCGGACGTCGGTCGTGGCGATAGCGGCTTCGGTGTGATCAAGCACCACTTGCACGCCTTTTTTGTCGGTCCAGGCCAAGGCGGCGGACGTAACATCGGCCAAGCGAGCTTTTTGGCTGTTGTCGAACGCGCCTTGCCGAATGAACTGCAAATCTTCAAACGGTGAAAAACCCTGCTCGAAGTGGATCGCGGCCAAATTATTGTGGACCAAAACGCTTTCCTGCCGTTCACGATAGGCGATCGGCGCACGGAGGCCAATTTCGCCCATGGCCTGGTTTTGCTGCATTGCCGATTCCACCAACACCGAATCCGTTTGCTGCCCCAAGCGGAGCGGAGCACTGACGCCCGCCGAACGCATCGTTTCTCGGGCCTGCACCATCGACGACACCTTCCGCACCGCCGCGAACCGCGGCGCATAAATGCATACGCGGTTCGAGGGCGCTACGATCGTGCGGCCATCTTTTGTATCGAAGTGAGCGATGGTGTCTTCTAGATTGAGGCCATCGACGCTCCAATCGGAACGCACGCGGACTTCGCCTGGCTGATCTCCGCCATCGCAAATGTATTCGTCTCGCGGCCAAGGTCCGTAAAGGCCATCGGGTTTCCAGGGATCGTCGCCCACATGAGCGGGTCCTGTCCAGGCGGAAGAGGGCAGGGCAGGGGGGGCGTGTTGGGAGTAGGCGTGCGTTTTCCCGCAGTCGACGCATCCCGCCAACGCCACCGGGTTCCGCGCTCCGTCGAGAGGCTCCGTGTGGCCCACTTGCGCCACGCCCGAAGGCCCAACAACAGGACGGGCAACAACCGTACGGGCAACAGCAGGGGAGGGCAGGGCGGTTGGCGGCGCGAACGCCGTTCTTTGCATGGGCGCTGCTGTTCGCATGGGGGCGACAGCTTGCGGCGCGAACGCCGCTCTTTGCCTGGGCGGCATGGGCCGCATCGGCGCCATCGCCCGGTTCGGAGCGAAAGGCGATGTGGGGCGCGGCCGCGAAGGCGGTTGGTCGGCCCGAAAACGATTGGGGTTGGTGTTTTGCGCCACGCAAGAGCACAAGCTCAAGGTAAGCACCGCCAACGCCAGCCAAGACGCCGCGCCGCGCAAGCAGCGAATGTAAGACATACCACTCATCGGCGGACGGCCTCCCTGGGGGTTGCAAGCTGCGGCGCCAAGGGGCCATCGAAGGGCAGGCGGGGAACGCTACGGCCTTGCTGCTGGGGTGTGATCGGTCCGGCGGGTTGGGAGTATTCGTCGGGGAAGAGAAGCAAGGGCGGCGACCCAAACACAAACTGATCGCTTGGTCCTCTCGTGTTGGGCTGCCGTGAACCCATGCGCAAAATGGCCATTGGGCGGCCAAGGCGGTCGGCCACCTGGAGCGGGTCGTCTTCCTGATGCACTTCAAAGTACCGCTGGCGTTTGGGGTTTTCTTGCATGGGGAAGGCGTCTGATGGGTTTTCCAGATAGATCACGCGGGTGACGAATCGGCCTTGCAGTGCAAGCAGGAGTTCTTCGGTCGTGAGTTCGATCGGAATCGGAAACCGTGCTTCGTAACCCTTGGGCGGGTGCAAACGATTGATCACTTCAATCGTGGGGAACACCTCTTCGCCGGGGCGTCCTGGAATGCCCATGACTTTCACCCGGTAGACTTGGCCGATCAACATTCCGGCCGTTGTGGCGTGGGGCGCCGGGTCGGTGAACTGCTGTTGAATTACCAGCGAAACCGCCGCGCCGTCGGGAACTCGAATCTGCACCGGTTGGAAATAGCCACGCAGAGGTCCGCCGCGCAAGAGTTGGTGCGAACCGACTGCTCCCGGAGGCAGGTAAGCCGACTGCGGGAAGTGGACCGGCGATTGCGCCACCGCCGATGAAACCAGCAGGCAGGCGAGCAGCAGGCTGAGAGAGTGTGGCGCCATGGTTTTTCTGAATCTAGTCGTTGGGTGCGTCGAAGCACGAACCGCCCCGCACGCAGGCCGAAGCCCGCGTGCGAAGCCAATTTCGTGTTGCTCTCGCCTAAGGAATCGTCCCGAAATAAATTATCGGCTTAGTTCAGAAAAGCCCGGCATTTTGAAAATGCCGGGCTTTTAATTCGGCATGTAAATTCCGGACGGGCCCTAAGGCACGATCTGGAATTTGTTACCCGCCGGCTGATGATACCCTTGCACCGGATGGATCGATTCTTGCCGAATGAATACTCGGCTGGGCGGCTTGGGATAACTGTAGCCAGGGCGTTGATTGACGTGGATCTTCAACTTGCTGGTCGGCCTTGGCATGTTATGCTTCGACCAGTTTCGCATCACGTGCTTTCTCAAACCGGCAGGTCCTCCCAGCGGAATGTGGGGCGGACCGGGCAATCCGATCGGCGTGGCGCTCATCGGCATGCCGTACAGCGGCGAGGTTACGCCGACCACATGCGGGGGCGGCATTCCAGATCGTCCAATGGGCGTGGGGGCCGCATAACCAGCGCCGCCGCCATAGTAAGGTTGCGCGCCGCCATAATAAGGCTGTGCGCCTCCCATGGGGGGCGCGATCAAGGCCGATGCTCCGCCGGGCGCCAACTGCGGCGGCGGTTGCAGGGCTTGAGCGGGCTGACGGGCGTTATGGCTGGCCTGAATCACACCCATGCCGTCGGCCGGTGTTTCCAAGTCTTTGTTGCCGAGCCGAATGATCGCCAAGATGGCGCCGCGGCGGTCGGCCTCAACGATTGGGTCTAGGCCCGGATCCAATCGTGTGCTGACCAACGTTTGCACATCGGCCAGGGCCAACTCCTGGAATTCAGGATCTGGCAGGTAAATAACTTTTGTCACGTAGTTGCCGGTCTGGGCTTGGGCGAAGTCTTCGTCGTTGAACACAATCGGAATGGCGGAGTGCGCCAAGTACACGTTCGATCGCGGCGTCGCCGGGCCGACTTCAATGGTCGGATACAGTTCCAAACCTTCGCGGCCTTCGATGTTGGTCACCTTCAAGCGGTAGATGCCGCCTTGACCAAACGTTTGCCGGGCCGGAACAATCAGGGGCTGGGAATCGAAGATCCCTTGGCCACTGATATCCCAACTGACTTGAGAACCTTGCGGCTCCGCAAACCAGAGTTGGACGGTCGGCGCCTGAGGCATGGGGCCCATCATGGGACCGCCAGGGTAGCCGGGCGGCGCCATCATTGGCATCGCGTGTGGTTGCAACACGCCAGGTCCGGGGCCGCCCACTCCGGGGCCCGGTTCGAGGAGTCGTTGCGAAGGAGGCAGATTGTGCCTCACGGGTGATTGGCAACCCACCACGGCAAGCGCGGCGGCAACCAACAACATCCAGGTAAAACGGCTGACTCTCATTATGTCCCCCCTCGGACGCTCATTTCAGCGGCAGGTCGGAAAACATCCCGACGCACCAGGAGCGAAAACAACACCTAACGGTTTTTTGCAATCAGTTTTTGTCGCCACGATTCTCTTTTGTCTCGCCCCGCCTATTTTTCGCTTTAGGAGAACTGAGGTAGACGCAGAATGAACACCTGCTCTACCATGCTCTTCTCTTGTTGCGGCTCTCCTTCAACTGCCGCATTCGGTAAGGCGTAGGCCTCAAAGACGCAGCATCGGCGGGAACGCCCGACGTCGGCGCGTAGGCCTGTCGAGCAAACTAATTCCTCTGGTTCTATGTTCGGTTTGGCATAACAAGATTCTTTGACAAAACCGTCATATCCATAGCATGAACCATAAAATACCTATCCTGACAGTTGCGATCGGCCTGCTTTTCGCCGCTTCGGCTACGGCCCAGCCGGCGCCGGAAAGGGCAGGGGGGGGCCAGGCAATGGTCGCTCGTGCGGCTGTTTGGCTGCAAAAGCAGCCCTCCATTTCGGCTAAATTGCGGCAAAGAGTGTACTTATTCGGCCAGGAATTGGTGGGAACGGGGCATTATTTGCAAATGGCCGATGGCCGGCGAACGCTGCTCCGTTTCGAAATGAGTGTGCAAGTGGGCCGGCAGGCGACCAGCCTGCAGCAGGTCGTTGACGGGCGTTTTCTTTGGGTTCGCCGCCAATTGCCCGAGCAGACCACCGTTGGCCGGGTCGATTTGCGGCGTCTGAAAAAGGCGATCAGTAATTCGGGGGCTTATCCGACCAGCGAATGGCTGGCCGTTGGCGGGTTGCCGTACTTGCTTGAGCAACTGGCGAAAAATTTCCGTTTCGGGGAGCCGCAAAAAAAGCGGCTGGGCGAGCTTGACGTTTACCAACTGGAGGGCGTCTGGCAACCGCAGCAAAAGTCGATTGCCGGCGACGGGGCAGGGCGGGGCGACGACGCTGGCGGGGCAGGGCAGGGGAGTGGGGCAGCGCAGTTGCCGGAGGGGGTGACGTTGGTCGTCAGCGATAAGGACCTGTTTCCCTACCAACTCACCTTCTGGAAAACGACCACCGACGCCACCGGACGGCGGAAATCGGATCCGCTGCTCTCAGTTGAATTTTTTGAAATTCAAATCGGCGCCGAGATCGATCCCTTGCAGTTTGTCTTCAAGCCGACGGAGTATGAAGACTACACGCCGCAATACTTGGCCAAGTTCGGCGTCGCC
>QIKY01000156.1 GCA_003233175.1 Planctomycetaceae bacterium
CGGTCTGCCGCCGACGCCCCGGCAAATTGCCGCCTTTGTCAACGACGATCGTCCTCTGGCGTATGAACGATTGGTCGACCGACTTCTTGAAACGCCGCAATACGGTGAACATTGGGCGCGGCACTGGTTGGATGTCGTGCATTACGCCGATACGCACGGTTACGATAAAGACAAACCCCGACCGAACGCCTGGCCGTATCGGGACTACGTGATCCGTTCGTTGAACGCCGACAAGCCGTATGCGCGTTTTGTGCGGGAGCAGATCGCCGGCGACGCTCTCTGGCCGGACTCGCAAGACGGCATTACCGCGCTCGGCTTCATCGCCGCCGGGCCTTGGGATTTTATCGGCCATGCCGAAGTGCCGGCCTCCAAGATTGATGGCCGCATCGCCCGACATCTCGACCGCGACGACATGGTCGCCTCCACGATGAATACGTTTTGCAGCACGACCGTCGAGTGTGCGCGTTGCCATAATCATAAGTTCGATCCCGTCACGCAGGAAAATTATTACAGCCTGCAAGCGGTGTTCGCCGCCTTGGACCGCGCCAACCGTCCTTTCGACGAAAAGCCTCAAACAGCGAGCCGCCGGGCCGAGTTAAAACAACAAGCCGCAGACCTCAACGCCGAGAAAGCAACTCTCGACGCCGCTGTTATAAAAGCGGCTGGCCCGCGTTTGGCGGCGCTCGACGCCGAACTGGCGAAGTTGCAAAAACAGCAGGAAACTTCAGGCGGAGCGAAGCCTGAATTCGGCTACCACAGCCAGGTTGCCGCCCAGCCCGAGATCGAAAAATGGGTTCAAATTGATCTTGGCGAGCCAACGCTGATCAAAACCATGGTGTACGTCGGTTGCCACGACAATTTCAACGGCATCGGCCACGGCTTTGGCTTCCCGCCGCGATACAAAATCGAAGCCTCCGACGATGTGGCGTTCAAGTTGGGCGTCACGGTTCTGGTCGATCACACGTCCGACGACGTGGCCAACCCCGGCACGACGCCGCAGAGCATCGCAGCGCCGGCGGGTTTGCACGTCCGCTATGTGCGCATGACCGCCACGAAGCTCGCGCCCCGCAAGAACGATTACATTTTCGCCCTGGCGGAGATCAGCATTTTAACGCCCGAGGGAAAAAACGCCGCCTTGGGCCAGAGCGTGACATCGCTCGATTCGATCGAAGCGCCGGTCCGCTGGCGGCGGGAGAATCTTGTCGATGGCTATTACTTTGGTGTGGCTGCGGCGGCGGACGTGGGCGCTGACATGGTGCGTTTGAAAGCAGAGCGTAAAACGTTGCTCCAGCGCGCTCTGAGCAGCGAGCTGCGCGCTAAAATCGCGGCGAACCGCGCGGCGAATGCAGTGGTGAAAAAAGCGTTCGACGCCCTGCCGCCGCAACATTCGGTGTATGCCGGAACGGTTTATCAGGGCAAGGGGAGCTTTGTCGGCACGGGCGGCAGCGGCGGGCGGCCCCGCGAGATTCATGTTTTGCATCGAGGTAATATTCTCACGCCGGGCAAGGAGGTGGGGCCCGGAGCGATTCCCGTGATGCCCAATCAAGACTGGCGGTTCCAACTGCCGCCATCGGCCAAGGAAAGCGCCCGCCGCGTGGCGCTGGCCAATTGGCTGGTGCATCGCGACAATCCACTCACGTGGCGTTCGATCGTGAATCGGATTTGGCAGTATCACTTTGGACGCGGCATTGTCGATTCCCCCAACGACTTCGGCCGCATGGGCAAGCTGCCCTCGCACCCGGAACTGCTCGACTGGCTGGCGGTCGAATTTCGCGATGGCGGGCAGTCGTTCAAAACGCTGCACAAGTTGATTCTAACCAGCGCGACCTACCGGCAGTCGTCGGCCCACAATCAGGCGAACAGCCAAATCGATGGCGAGAACACTTACCTCTGGCGGATGCATCGAAGGCGTCTCACGGCCGAGGAAATTCGCGATTCGGTATTGTCGGTCAGCGGACAGTTAGACACAACCATGTACGGCCCCGGCTTCCAACTGTTTGTGGTGGAGCACCCCGAACATTCGCCGCACTACGAATATCACTTGCATGATCCTGACGACCCCAAATCGCACCGCCGCAGTATTTACCGCTTCATTGTTCGCAGCCAGCCCGATCCTTTCATGACCACGCTCGACTGCGCCGACTCTTCCCAGAGCGTGGCCAAGCGCGACGAAACCATCACCGCGTTGCAAGCGCTTTCCTTGTTGAACAACAAATTCATGTTGCGAATGGCCGAGCATTTTTCGGAGCGTATGGAGCGCGAAGCCGACAATCCCACCCAGCGCGCCGCGCTCGCATTTCAATTGGCAACGGGGCATCTTCCGTCCGACGCGCAGTTGACTTCGTTAACCGATTACGCCGATCAATACGGCTTCAATAATTTATGCCGCTTGTTATTCAACCTGAACGAATTTGTATTTGTAGATTAGTTCCGCGCCGTTGGAGTTCAGCCTTTAGGCTGTTTTGTTTGTTATAAAGAAAAAAACATGCTAAAGCATGAACTCCAACTCATACAATTAAATCGTGAGTATCAATATGGACCGACGAAATTTTCTTCAACAACTGGGCGGCGGGTTTGGTAGTTTGGCGCTGGCGGGCTTGTTGCAAGACGATGGCCTGCTGGCCGCTTCGATTTCTCCGGGCGTCGGCGGCGCGGTGCGGGTGTTGCATCATCCTGCCAAGGCGAAACGCGTCGTGCAACTGTTCATGGCGGGCGCGGCGAGTCATATCGATCTGTTCGATCACAAGCCGGCTCTGGAAAAGCACCACGGCGAGAAGGCCGACTTTGGCGAGTCTGTGGAGACGTTTCAAAATGGGCTGGGTCCTTGGATGAAGTCGCCGTTCGCGTTCCAGCGGTACGGCGAATCGGGTAAGGCGCTGAGTGAAGTCGTGGCGCCGCTGGGAAGCGTCGTGGACGAAATGGCGTTCATTCATAATTTGGTCGGCAAGACGGGCGTCCATAGTCAGGCGACTTATCTGCAAGCCACCGGTTTCAACCGGCCGGGTTTTCCCGGCATGGGCTGTTGGGTGAGCTACGCGCTGGGCAGCATGAACGAGAACTTGCCCACGTTTGTTGTCCTCCCCGACCGCCGCGGTTTCGGCTCCAACGGGCCCAAAAACTGGGGCGCCGCATTCTTGCCGACGCGGCATCAGGGCACCATCATTCGGCCGGGCACGGAAAACCCCATCGCCGATTTGGCGCCACAGGCCAAGTATGTTTCCCGGCAGGGCGACGCCAAAGCGTTGGAGTTGTTGGCGAGTTTGAATCGAGATCACCTGCAAACACGCGGCGGCGATTCACGTTTGGAAGCCCGCATTCGCAGCTACGAACTGGCCGCGAAAATGCAGCTTGCCGCTCCCGAAGCGTTAGATATTTCCCATGAGTCGAAGCACACCTTGAAAATGTATGGACTCGACCACGGCCGAACCACCTTCGCAAAAGACATCAACCCCCTGGAGGAAACCGACTATTTCGGACGCAAGTGCCTTGTCGCCCGGCGGCTATTGGAGCGGGGCGTGCGTTTCGTGCAAATTTGGTCGGGCAACGACAACGGCTTCCCACGCCGCAACTGGGATTCCCACGAAGACATCAAACGCGACCACGGACCTCTGGCGCTCGGCATGTCGCGCGGAGCAGCCGGTTTGATTCAAGACCTCCGCCAGCGCGGCATGCTCGACGACACCATCATTCTCTGGACGACCGAATTCGGCCGCATGCCGAGCACGCAAGGCAGTAAGGGCCGCGACCACAATCCTTATGTGTTTACCAATTGGCTCTGCGGCGGCGGCATTAAGGGCGGCGTGACGCACGGCGAATCGGACCAATGGGGCTACAAGCCGCTCGACCGTATCAACCCCACGCAGGTGTACGATATTCACGCCACCATTCTGCACCTGCTGGGTATCGACCACCGCAAACTTTCCGTTCGCCACAGCGGCGTCGACCGCCGTCTGACCGACGTCCATGGCCACGTGATTCGCGAGATACTGGCCTGAACTTGGAGTGAATTTCAATCACTCCTGGGCGTTGTCGTCCGAGAGTAATTTGAGAATGCCGTCGGTCAGCATGGGATCGATGCGAGGATCGCAAAAGGCGACCTTCACTTCGTAGCCGCCTTGAAAATACGCCTCGGCGGTGGGAATGTACCACGGGCCGCCATCGCCGTACCCCGCCGTGGCGATAAACCGATTCGGCGCCAACGCCTGCGCGCGGAGTTGGTATTCAACAAACGGCTCGCCCGGAAGGTGCAGCAACACATTCTCGTTCACATGCAGCGCGCTGAGCGTGAGCGGGATCCGTTGCTCGCAGCGCCGCAGCCACGCCAACGTGAAGGCGGGACGATTGCGCAGCACCACGCGATTGGAAGCATCGTCGATTTGTGCTTGAATTTCCTTTGCGGAAAGATCGCTGCGGGGCGGCGGCAGAATATCGTGTGTTTTCCAAGCCACTTGGCTGATTGGCCTTGGCCGCAGTTTTTCGGAGGCGGCTTCCATGGCGGCGTACACGCGTTCGGTGAGCAGTTGACGATTCTCCTTCACATCGCTGTTGTTGTACTTGCCCGTGTTCTGATTCCCGGCGCAACCGGTGAAATAAAGATGCGTGCAGCCGGGCTGGTCGTGCTCTTGTTTGAGCCGCCGCGCCAAACCGACAAACTCGCTCGACACCCGGCCTTCCTGGCAACAATAACTGATCGGATGCACGGCGTAATAA
The DNA here is from genome assembly GCA_003233175.1 of Planctomycetaceae bacterium. Lineage (GTDB taxonomy): Bacteria > Planctomycetota > Planctomycetia > Pirellulales > Pirellulaceae > SZUA-33. The sequence goes on from QIKY01000156.1 coordinate 4,711, forward strand.
TAGCAGGCGGCAACTTTCTCAGCGCCGTCATAGAAGGCGATGTTCTTTAGCCAGGGATCGATCACGCCGGCCGGAAGAGGCCGCAGTTTTTCGCTGCCCGGCGCCACGCTGCGATTGGTCAGCACCCGGCCTTGGTCGTTTAGAATGCGTCGATTGGAAGCGACGTCCTTCACTTCGGCTTGCGCCGAAGCCACGTGGGTGATGCGCCGCGGCGAACGCAACGCTTTTGTAACGGCATTCTTTCCCGCTTCCAGGCAGCGGCGAAAAAAGGCGGGGTCGACATTCGGCGGGAGGTCGCCCTGCTGGCGAACGATGCGATCGGCTTCCAGGCAGACAAACGGCGCGTCGTGCTGGTGCAAGCATTGCACGGCCACGCGGTCGGGAGTGGTGCGCGCCGCCGTGGCCAACGCCTGCTTCCATTGAACGTGGGCGTCGTTGCAGAGGCCGGTCCAATCGACGGAGCACAGCACGATCGGCTGGCCGGCGCCCAACAACACTAGGCCGATCGCCTGCAGCGGGTCGTCGATGGCTGAAGCCGGCGGAATCCAACCGCCGCAAAGCGAATGACCAAGCGGCGGCGTGACATCAAAACGGAAACGAGCCAGTGATAAACGCATCGCGGTTTCCTTCGCGGTATGGGCAAGGATTCTTAGGCGAGCGGCAGTTGAAAACTTACCAGTCCGACGGCGCGCAGGCCGCGCCGTTGGAGTTCAGACTTTAGGCTGTTTGTAGAAGCACACAGAAGAAAACATGCTGAAGCATGAACTCCAACGGCGCACGTCTGACCGGTAAGTGGTTGGTAAATTTCTACCGCTCGCCTTAACAAAAATTACTGGTTGGGCGAGCTCAATAAAAACGCCAGCAGATCGGCCATTTCCTGGGGGCTGATTTTCTTTTCCAAACCTTCCGGCATGGCCGATTTTCCCGAACTGCGAATCTCTTCGATGTTGGCTCGCAAAATGGTTTCTGTTTTATTCTCGGGTTGCCGGAGCGTGATGCCGGCGGCCGTTTCCGAGGTGATCACGCCGGTAATCACGCGGCCGTCGTCGGTGGCGAGAATATACTCGAAGTAGTTCGGCGAGACCTCCCGGTTGGGGTCCAATACATGCACCAGCAATTGGGCGGCGGTGCGATTCTTGACGGTCGCCAAATTGGGGCCGACGTCGTACCCCTGCCCGCCAACACGGTGGCAATTCATGCACTCGCGTTTGAAAATCTTTTCACCTTGCGATGCGTCCGCCGGAATACGAGATAACGCTGTTTGATACGCCGCGATCACTTCTTGCCGAAGTCCTGGCGTTTCCACGGTGAAAATTTTGAGCGCCCGTTCACGAATCGGAGCGTAGCTGCTCTTCATGTAGATCGCCTGCCGGACCGACGACACACGATTCGCGGCCACGGTTTTTTCGGCGATGGCATCCAGTAGGCGAACCACCCAAGCTTGCCGCGTGAGTAGTTTCGCCACCACGTCGGCCCGCACCGCCGGCGTGAGGGCCGGGTATTTTTCCAGCAACAGATCGGCAACTTCAGGCTGCGGGAAACTGGTTAGTGTGACGATCACGGCCGTTTGAATCGATTGAGGATTTCGCGACGCCAACAGCGGCGGCAAAGTTTCAAGAGCCGCTTGCCGTTCTCCGAAAGCCAATAGTTCGATAGCCGCCAAACGCGACGCTAATGCGGCCGATTCATCAATGGCTGTTTTGCCGGCAGCCGCAAACATGCGATTGAGCATGCGGCCGCCGGGCGAGCCGGCTTCGTTGATCCAGGGTGTGAGATCTTGCCGAGCGCGTTTCAAGCCCGAACCCAACTGCAAAATCGCGGTGTGTCGCAGCCGGCGTTGTTCGGCCGATGTGCTTTCGCGCTGGGCCAGTTTATCGAGTACGGCGGTGATGTCGTGCTGGTTGTTTCGAGCGCCTACCACCGCCATCAACGGGCCGATGATTGCTCGCCCCGGCGGGCTGGAGGCGAACTGCTGGTCAGCCAACAGATCGAGCAGAAACGGCGCGGCGTTGTCTGCCAGAGAACTGAGAATCGCGGTTCGGATCCAACGATTTTCACCATCTCGCCGGGCAATTTTGGCCAACGCTTTTATCGCCTGCTGGTTTTTCACGGCGCCCAACGAGAAGGCGACTTGAAACCGCACGCGGCTGTTATCGTCTTCCGCTGCGGCCAGCACTTCCCGCAATAGTTTCGGTTGGGCGTTCAAACGTGGCTCCGACAAACGAACGGCGTGTTCGCGCAGATGGGCGTTGGCGTCGTTCAGCGCCGCAAGCAAATCATCGTTGGTGAGAACGCCAAGTCCCTCCAGCGACCAAAGTGCGTGCAGGCGAGCCAGCGGTTGGGTGCTGGCGTGCAACAGCTTGCGAAGCGGAGTTTCGGCGGCGCGGTCTTGCCTTTCAAACAGCAGGCGGTGCGCGGTGTCGCGCCACCAGGAGTTGGGGTTTTCCAATTCGGCCACCAGCGTTGCGGTCGATGCGTTTCCCAGCCGGGGTTGCGGCGGCTTCTGGAAGGAGGCCGGATACTTCGGCGGTGCGAGGCGATAAATGCGGCCCCGGTCGCGGCCGCTGGTAAGATCGACGCGGGCTTTGAGGTCGTCGGGCATCGACCAAGGATGCTCGATCGTTTCCCGATACATATCGAGCACATGCAACGTGCCGTCGGGAGCGTTGACGAAATTGACCGGTCGAAACCAATGGTCGGTCGAGGCCAGGAATTCGACGTTTTCGTGGGCGCGAACACCTTGAAAACTGACGCCGTCGGCCGTCAGCTTGTAACGCATGACCAAATTTCCCGCCACTTCGCCGATAAACGCATCGCCCAAATAGTCAGGACCGTACGCCGCGCCGCGATAAATCGTGACGCCGCTCGACGACGTAATAAATCCGCTGGGTACGGTGGAGTCGTGGGGCGATTTGGTGGCGGTGTTGGCGGCCAGACGTTCGGCGTTCATCACGCGCCAGGGCTCTGGCGGACTGATTTGAAAAACGGCGATCGCGTCGCCCGATTTCGCCACGTCGTTGAGCGCCGAAGCGACCGGCAAATACGGGTTGCGTTTCAAATAGCGCGCCGACAAGACGATGTGCTGCACCGGATTGCGAATCGTGCAGAGAAAGCGGTTGCCCCAGTCGTCGAAGGTATTTCCAAAGCGGGCGCCGCCGGAAACGAGTTCAAAGGCTTCCGTTCGAGGATCGATCTTGATATCGGCGCGGCCCAATCGGACGGGCTTTGTTTCTGGCGCAGTGGCGGCCGAAAGGTTGCCGCCATTGCTTGCGCCGGCGGCGTAAATGTGGTGATCCAGCCCCCAGCGAAAATTGTTCATCACGGCCTGCACGTTGTATTTGCGAAACCCCGTGAAGACTTTGCGTTTGATGTCGGCGCGGCCATCGCCGGTGGTGTCTTTGAGATACCAAATGTCAGGCGTGGCGGCCACGAACAGGCCGCCTTTCCATAAGGCCAGGCCCGCCGGCCAGGAGAGTTTGTCGGCGAATACGGTTGCGGTGTCAAAGAGGCCGTCGGCGTTGGTGTCTTGGAGTAGGCGAATTCGGCCGATGGGCTTTGAGGTTTGCTCTTGCCAAGCGTGGTCGTGCGATTTATCGGAATAGGGGTAATCGTTCATTTCCACGACATACGCCCGGCCGTTTTCGTCGTAGACCATCGCCACGGGGTCGGTCACGAGCGGTTCGGCGGCGATCAATTCGGCCCGAAATCCGTTTTGCAGTTTAATGGTTTGCGCGGCTTCGGCCGGCGCAACCGCCGCGATGCGCGGCAGCGGCTGGACAATGGAGGCCGGTTCGGCGGATTGCAAAACGGTCCCGAACCCGGCCAGAATCGCCAGGGAACAACATCCCCAACCCGAAAAAACAAAACACATTTTGACAAAAGCCGTTGGCATGACGTGTTCCTGAATGGATGCAACAATTCGTGAATGGGCGCCTGATTTTTATCGCGCGTGCTTGACGCGGCCCTCCCTGATAGCCAGCATAGACCAAACGCGGCGGGAGTTGGAGGTTCGACCGCGTCGCATTGCTGTTTGGTATTGTTCGTTAGCTGTTTGGCATTGTTATTTATTTGTCGCTCTTTTGCCGTCACTCTACTTTTTGAGAACCGTCGATGTCGATTCGAGTTGTCTGCACTGGCTGCATGAAAAGTTTTGATGTCAGCGACAAATTCGCCGGCCGTTCGGGCAAATGCCCCAACTGCAAAGGGGATATCACGATCCCCAAGAAGGAAGACGAAGTCGTTGTTCACGGCGGCGAGGATTTTGGTCCTGAAGACGGCGCGGGGCGCCCGGTGTTGAAGCCGATCGAAAGGACCGACGCCAAAGTATCGCCGATAATAACCACGGTGATCGTGCTGGCGGTGATTTTGGTGTTCGCCTTGGCGTTTGTGTTCCGGGGAATGTCGGAAAACGGGCCGCCCTTGATTGTACTTATTTTAGGCGCGCTCGGCCTGGGTCCGGCCTTGGCGATGGGCGGTTACTCGTTCTTGCGCGACCAAGAATTGGAGCCGTATCGAGGAAAAGAACTCTGGATTCGCTCACTGCTGTGCGGCCTGGGATACGCGGCCGTCTGGGGCGCGTTCGCCTATTTGAAGTGGTACTTGTTCGAGGGAGAGCTGGAGAGTTTTCATTTAGCGTTTTTGGTCCCCGCAATGGTGGCGTTGGGCGGCGGCGTGGCGCTAATTTCGCTCGATATGGAATACATTTCGGGGGCCATCCATTTCGGCTTCTTTCTCATCGTGACGGTGCTCCTGCGTTGGATCATGGGGCTGGGGCCGTTCTAGGCGCTGTCTTAAAAATCGAATTCACACAGGTGTATCCGGCAAGCCGCCGTGCAATGGTGCGGCATGGTCAAAAAAATGATCAATAGATATTTGTCAATCGTCATTGGCCATGGGCGGGAGTACTGGGAAACTCGCCCGGCGTCGGCGATTCCAAAACGCCGCGCATTGATTTTGCAGTTCCGGTGAGTAAGGTTGCCATACTTCACGCGGCAGCACCGGCTCGTTTAACGGCAAGCCGAAGGCGACTGCGTTTTGAGCTCATCCGTTTTGGCAAGACAGAAAAACGCAGTCGCCTTCGGCTTGCCGTTCAACGAAAAAGGCGCCTGTCGGCAAATGGATCATGTCGCAACGGCCGCGTTCTGATGCATCATCGGCGAATGGTGCGGCGGTTGAAACCAAGGACAATTGACAATTGACAAATAACTATTGATAAATGCGACTCCCACGCTCCCCATGCACTGGCGGGATGCCAGTTACACCCATTTCCACTCACTGGCAAGGCAGCCATGAATAGCATCCGAGATTTGCCGGAATTACAAGCACTCGACGCCCCCAAGATACTGGTGCGCATTCCACCGGAGACCGATATCCCGCTCACGCCGCGCGTGCGCCAGTTGATCGACACACGCGACTTTCAAAGATTGGCTGGCATCCGCCAGTTGGGGCTGGTTTCGCTGGTGTATCCGGCGGCGCATCATACGCGGTTCGAACATTCGCTGGGCGTCTACCGCATGGCGCTGCTGTATTTGCGGCAGCTTTCGTACGACGAACGTTTCAATCGACTGATTGCCACCGAAGACGCCGAAGCTTTTCTGGTCGCCGCGCTGCTGCACGACCTGGGGCATTGGCCGTTTTGCCACCCCATCGAAGACATGCAACTGCCGGGCGTGCCGGAGCATGAACTGTTCGCCAACAGCTTTCTGCTCGAAGGCGAAATCGCCGATGCCTTGCGAGACGATTGGGGAATGCAGCCGCGACGCGTCGTGGCGCTGCTCTCCGAAAAACGCGACGACCCCCAATCCCGGCTCTTGCGGAGCATGCTTTCAGGACCCATCGATATCGACAAAATGGACTACCTGCCGCGAGACAGCCTGCACGCCGGCGTGCCCTATGGACGCAACTTTGATCGGAACCGATTGATCAGCGGCCTCTGCCTGAACGCGGCGGGCAACGGTTTGGCGCTCACGGCAAAAGGCCGCACCGCCGCGGAAATGATGGTCTTCGCCCGTTACGTGATGTTCAGCGAAGTTTATTGGCATCATGCCGTACGCTCCGCAACCGCCATGTTGCAGCGAGCTTTCTACATGCTGCACGACCAACTCGACCTGGACGCGCTCTTTCGACTGGCTGAAATTCCGCTGATGGCCCAGTTGCAACGCAACGCCGGCAACAGCCCCGCCGCCGACCTGTTAAACGGGCTTTTCGGCGGTTCTCGCATGCTCTACAAGCAGTTGGCTCAGTTTAGCAGTGTGGAGCAGCCGGAAATGTTCGCCAAACTCGCCCGGCGGCCGTATCCTTGGTTGGCGGCGTGCGCCGAGGAATTCGCCACCTTGGCCAGTCATCGGTTGGCGCAGCGCGTGGCGCCGCACGAAATTCTGTTCGACGCACCGCCGGTAAAACTGGAGGTCGATTTCGATATCGACATTTACTATCCCAAGGAAGATCGCTATCGCGCGTTGGGCGACGTTTCGCCCGTGGTGCGAACGCTGGCCCGCCAGCAGTTCGACGACCATGTCAAACGGGTGCGGATTTTTGTCCATCCTCGGTTGGCGGGCGCGAAACTTTCGCAGGGCGAAATCCAGTTGATGATCGTTGAAGCGGTCGCGCGAATGGAATGATGAACATCTGCGATGAAAAAGTTTCCGGATTCGTCCGCCAATCATTTTCCGGCGGCTCCGCACGACTATTGCCGCGAGTTGGCGGGCTGCTTGCCAAGGGCGGCCTCAATGGACCGGCCAGCGCCGATATCTTCGGTTGTTGTGGCGTCGGCTCCCTGTTCCAACTTTAGTTCCGCTCGCAGGTCCTGGTAGCCAATATTGTCAGGCTGCAAGGCGATAGCCCGCGAATAATCCTCCAGGGCTTCGGCTGGTTTACCGGCGATTTGATACGTGACGCCGCGTTGCACCAACGCCGCGTCGTGCTTCGCATCGAGCGAGAGGACGAAGGTGAAGTCGGCCAACGCGGTTTCCAGGTCGCCTGCTCCCCGTTGCAACAACGCGTGTTGCAGCCGGACGCCGATATCGTTGGGCTTGAGCCGCAGGGCGGCGTCCAAATCGGCCAACACGGCGTCTCGTTCGGCGCGCCGCGGCTCGGCTACCTCCGCCAAGCCCTGCTGTTCCAAATTGGTTAGCGATTTTCGCACGCGAGCCGCCGCCCGAGCCGTATAGAGGGCGGCGTTTTGAGGCGAGATCGCCAGGGCGTCGCTGTAATCTTGCAGGGCTTCGTCGTAACGCCCAAGTTCCGTCAAGGCATTGCCCCGGCCCTTCAAGGCCGAGCGAAAACGAGGGTGAATATCGAGCGATTGGCTGTACGCCGAAACCGAGGCCTCCACGTTGCCGAGTGCTCGCCAGACGAGACCCAAATTGTAAAACCCTTTGTAGTGCCGAGGGTGTGCGTTGAGCAGGGTTTCCAGGTCGGCCCGGGCCTCGGCCAGACGTCCCGCCTGTTGATAAAAAATCGAACGGTTGTTCAGTGCAAAGGCGCAGCGGGCGTCCAAGGCGATCGCTTCGTCGTAATCGGCCAAAGCGGCCACCGGCTGGCCCGACACATGTTCGAGGCGGGCGCGCGTGGCGTAAGCGTCGGCCAGATTGGGGTCCCGTTCCAAGGCTGCGGCAACATCGCGATTTGCGGCGGCGTTGTCTTTCAGACGCAAGAAGCATCGAGCCCGAATCGCCAACACTTCGGCGTTTGCTCCGTTTTTCAAGGCGGCGCCGCATTTTCGAACCACATCGCGATACGCCTTTTCGACCGCCGCGCCGCTAGCAGAGGCAACCGCCAATTTCTCCGCCTCGGCGAAGGCCTTTTTAAGGCCCGCCAAATCCTCGGCGGACAACGTCTCACCGCTCGGCCCCGCCGACCGGCCGTTTGGCCCTGCTTCGCCCAGCCCCAAATCACCCACTGTTTGGGCGCCGCAGCCGCCAAAACTCACCAGCAGGCAGCACATGACTGGAAGCAAATAAAAACGCCAAACGGCGGGATGTGCCGGGAATATTGTTCGGGACATGCATCGCATCCTTGGTATTCGTCCGAGTGTGGTGAAGCTCTGTTTGACAATGCGCGGGGGAAATCATCGCGTTGTTTGGGGCAGCCTCGGCTGGGAACGGCGAATTATGAAGCGAATGCGCGGGCGAGGTCAAGCCGAATCGTGAGCAGACTAGAAAGAAGAGGGTGCATGTCGGCTTTTGTAGTGGCCCGGGGCGGCGGAAAAAGACCAATAGGAGAATTGCGAAAAGCTGTGTTAAACTGCGGCGAGTAGGATTGGGTAGGGCGATGTTTCTTGATACGGTACAGTCTCATTGCTGTTCTGCGAGGTATTTGCTAGCCGAAATAACCATCAAATTCGCTACGCTTTGGCGCGAAATTTTCGCATCAGATTCCATCTCACGGTTTCACTGTCAGGATGGCAGATAGGCTCGTGGCGGATAAGAAAATCAATACCAAAGAACTCAAACGACAAAAACGCGATAGTCCAAATTTGACGAAATCGCGAACCGCCCCCCCGAAAAATCGCTGCAATATCCGACCGGTGTTTACACACAGGGCATGAACGCCGACCCTACGAAACATGCTGAAGCATGAACTCCAACCCTAAAGCAGGCCGTGGTTGGTCAGCGCGGCGCGAAGTTGCGATTCTTCGGCGGCGCTGAGCGGCGTCATCGGCAGGCGCAAATCGCCGGTGTCGCGGCCGAGTAATTTCATGGCGCACTTAATGGGGATGGGGTTGGTGGAGAGCCCCAACATCTGGCGGCAGAGCACGAACAAACGATGATGACGCGCCGCCGCAGCAGCCAAGTTGCCGGCGCGAAATTCGTCAATCAGCGCGAGCATGTCTTGCGGCACGATATTACCCACCACCGAAATCACGCCTTCGCCGCCCACGGAAAGCAAGGGCAGCGTCATGCTATCGTCGCCGCTGAGCACGGTGAGGTTGGTGTCGCCCAAAATTTGCGAAGCTTGGTCCATGGCGCCGGTGGCTTCCTTGACCATCGTGATGTTTTCAAGTTCGGCCAGCCGGGTGATCGTTTCAGGATCGATATTTTTGGCCGAGCGGCCGGGAATGTTATAGACGCAAATCGGAATGCCGACGCTCTCCGCCACACACTTATAGTGCTGGTAGAAACCTTCCTGCGTCGGTTTGTTGTAATAGGGCGAGACCAACAGTGCTGCGTCGGCGCCTTCCTTGGCCGCCCATTTGGTCAGCCGCAGCGCTTCGGCGGTGCTATTGGAGCCGGTGCCTGGCATCACTTTGATGCGGCCGGCGGCGGTCTGCACAACCTCCGAGATAACGCGTTCGTGTTCATCGTGTGTCAGCGTGGGCGATTCGCCCGTCGTGCCGGTGGGACAGAGGCAGGTCGCGCCGGCGGCCACTTGAAACTCCACTTGCGCGCGGAGGGCGACGAAGTCGACGCCGCCGTCCTTGAAGGGAGTCACGATCGCGACCGATAACCCGGCGAATGCCGAGCCTTTTCTGGCCGCCGTACTTTTCTGGGCCATGCGTCCACCAAACGAAATGATACGTGAATAGAAACCGAAACAACGCGGCCGGTCATTCTACAAGGCGTGCATTCGGCCGACGAGAGGGCCGCCCGCCGGCAAACACCCTTCACTTTTTGGCGCCCGCGTTATTCTGCTTCCGCCGATCTTGCAGCGTGTTGCCGTGGGTCAGGGTTTCCACTTTGCAGAGAAACATATCGGCCGTGATGTAAAGGGTCGATCCGTCCTGGCCGCCGAAGGCGCAGTTGGCGGTTCGCTGGCCGGTGGAAATGCGGCCCAACAGTTTGCCTGCGGGCGTCATGATATAAACGCCGCCTGGGCCGGTGGCCCACAGATTGCCCTGGGCGTCGATCGCCATTCCGTCGGGAAGGCCGGGCCGATTGCCGACCCACTTTGTGGCGTCATGCACCAAGCGGCTGGCGCCCAGCGTTCCATCGGCCTTCACCGGAAAGGCTTTCCAAATGGCGGCGGCGGGATCGGACTGCGCCACGTAGAGCGTTTTTTCATCGGGCGAGAGTGCAATGCCGTTAGGACGCGTCATCTCCTTGGTCAGCAGCGTGAGCTTACCGGCGCCGTTCAAACGATACACGCCGCACCAATCGAGTTCACGGGCCGGGTCGTCGTAGCGTTGCGGCAGGCCATAGGGCGGGTCGGTGAAATACAGCGCGCCTTTGGAGTGAAACACAAGATCGTTAGGACTATTCAAACGCTTGCCGTTGTAGTCCGACGCCAAAACCGTTCGCGTGCCGTTGGGTTCGAGGCGTTTGATCATGCGGTCGCCATGGCAGCACATGACAAGGCGGCCTTGGGCGTCGTAGATGAGTCCGTTGGAGCCGGGCTCCGATCCGGTAAACGGCTTTTTTCCGGTGTATCCGCTACGTTCGAGAAAAATGCTAATGCCGTTTTGAGGCGACCATTCGACGATTCTATTTCGCGGAATATCGGAAAACAGCAGGTAGCCGCCATCGACGTTCGACCACACCGGCCCTTCCGACCATTCAAAGCCATCGGCCAAGACGTCGATTTTCACGCCCGGCGCCACCAGCTTGTCGAACGCGGGATCGAGGCGTTCGATTTCTCCGAGCGTACGCGGCTCGGCGGCGCGGAGCGAAAGCGAGAGCCCGACCAACAACAACACACCGAAAGTGAATGAAAAACGAGCCATCAAGCAGAACTCCTTAGAGAAACTCGATTAGAAAACCGCAACGCGCCAGCGCACGTATGGTAATGCCGGCGCGGCGGGAAGGCAAATCGTTTGGTTTGGAGTGGGCGGGGCCAGTATCTCGCCGGCGCGTCTCATTTGTCAATAGTTATTTGTCAATTGTCATTTGTCAGCGAAGATAAAATCGTCGACGAATTGCTCGGTGGTTGAAACCAATGACAAATGACAATTGACAAATAACTATTGATAATTCCTCGGCTAATATGTCATGCCGACCATGTTTTTTAGGATGTTCTTAGACTGTATCTACTTCGAGCGGAGAAAACAGACTCCTCAGAAGGCCAGCACCCGCGCGGGGTTATCGACAAGAATGGTGCGTTGGTCGGCGGAAGAGACGCCCTGTTTCGCCAGCGCGGCGGTGAGTCTCTGGGGAACAATCGCGTAGTTCGGCTGGAGAACTTTCCATTTATCGGCCTGCTTAACCGGCTGGGAAAACTCAGGGTAGTAG
>QIKY01000271.1 GCA_003233175.1 Planctomycetaceae bacterium
TCACTCAGAGGAACAACCACGCCGTTACACGGCAATGCGTTTAACAATTCAAAACCACCAAGTCGTCACTAATTTCGCGAGCGATGCTAAGCACCCAACGCCACGACGTCCAGTCGGGCCCGTGGACGAATGCTAAGAGTGTTAGCCATTGGACAGTCGCTGTTCGACGTCGCGGCGAATTCGGCCCCACTCTTCGGCATCGAGCCCAATCGGATCGCCGCTATCAAGCCCTTCGATTAAAAGGACATCCAGTTTTTCTTTTCCGTTTTTGGCCCGCTCAATCAACGATTCGATATATCCGGCCGGCCCGTCAAATCGACCAGCTTCGGCCTGCCCATCGACGAATTGCCTAAGCTCTTCCGATAGATTCAAGTTTACGGTAGTCATGAGAACGGTTTCCTAAAAATGCCAACGATGTGCCTTCCAGCCAGATTTGTCGGGCGCATTATCTATTCTACGCACCCGCCTTCGGCGCCATCAACCGCTTTTGAATTCCGGTCCGACGTGGGTGGATGCGGCCGAATCGTTGAAACCCCAACCCCTTGCGACAAAACAACCATTGGGGAAGTGACGGCCGGCGCCATAATTGGGTAGAATTCTTTAGCAAAACCCGTGAACCAGATGGCCGCAGTAAGGGCTTAGTGGAGATCAACTTATGATTACCAATGCGACCGAATACAAGAAGGCCGAAGACGAATTGCGTGATCTACAGGAACGCCTCCAGCGACTCCAGAAAACACACCCACTCGGCGCCAAGGGCTTTACCAAGGCCGGCATCCGAAAACTGATTGCCCGGCTTCATGAGGAATTGGCGTTGTATGAAGGCAGCGAAGACGCGAGAGCGTCGACGACGCCGTGAACGCCTCCGCCATAGCGCTCGTCGTCCCGTCACCGAACAAGTCCCGGAGAAATTATGTCTAACCGTTGTGTGGTGCTGCTTTCCGGCGGCCTTGATAGCATGCTCGCCATTCGCATTATGCAGCGGCAGGGCGTGGAGGTGGAGGCGCTCAATTTCAAGACGGCCTTCACCTGCTGCCAAGACGATTCGGGCCGCGCTGCGCGCGACCTGGGCGTGCGGCTGACGGTCGTCTCTCAGGAAGACGATTACCTCGACTTGGTTCGCAAGCCGCGTTTCGGCTATGGCAAGGGCGCGAATCCTTGCGTTGATTGCCGAATCTATATGTTTGAAAAAGCCAAGCAATTCATGGAGCAGGTGGGGGCGAGGTTCGTGGTCAGCGGGGAAGTCGTGGGCCAGCGTCCTATGAGTCAAAAACGGCGTGACTTTGATATCATCGCGCATCATAGCGGGTTGGACGATTTATTACTGCGGCCGCTGTCCGCCAAAATGTTGCCGCCCACGCTGCCCGAGCGGGAAGGCTGGGTCGACCGCGAGCAGCTTTACGATATTTGCGGCCGCAGCCGCAAGAAGCTGATATCGTTGGCCAAGGAATTCGATCTGCCTAACATTCCGTCGCCATCGACGGGCTGTGCGCTCACGGAGCCCAAGTTTTCGCGGAAAGTGTTCGACCTGATCGAACTGGCGCCGACCGCCACGTTTTGGGAGTACGACTTGCTCTCGGTAGGCCGTCACTATCGATTCGACAAACAAACCAAGGTGGTGGTGGGTCGCAAGGAGTCGGAAAATGTCCAACTGCAATACACGCACCGTCTGCCGGAGGCCAACAGCACCGCGCTGCTGATGCCCGACAACTTCGCCGGCCCCACGGCGTTATTGCTGGGAGAGCCCACTCCGCAGGCCTTGGACTACGCGATTGCTTTACTGACCCGACACAGCAACTTCGAGGAAACCGCCCATTTGAAGGAAGCCGCCGCTCCCCAAATTCGCCTCAGCACGCATGATGAAACGCGCACCGTGGCGGCTTGCGTGTCGGAAGCGGCATTGGCCGCGAAGACGATCGCCGCCGATTAAGGGCTCGTCCGTAAACAAGTTACCGGTCGTCGATCTAAAAAAAGCCCGGCATTTTGAAAATGCCGGGCTTTTAGGCGAGCGGCAGATGAAAATTTACCTAATACAAGTACGAAGCGCAAGCGAGTGAATCAGCAAACGGTCGTTCCCGCGTAGGCGGGAACAAAAAAAACTCACGGACTCCCGGCGCGTGCGGGTAAGTTATTTTCCGCCGCTCGCCTGACCTGCCTGTCATTCTCTGTTCCCGTCTCTGGGGCGATGCCCCAGGCTACGGTGATCTTGGCCTTCGGCCAAAAACAAAGGCCCGGCGCCGGCGGCCGCGCCACGACCTCAAACAGGCGACGATTTCATTTCATAGTTGGCCTGCGGCCGAACAATCGGTCTGGAATATTCCGTAAGGCTCTCCGCCACCGTAGCCTGAGTGTGCCGCCTGGACGTGTTTTGATTCACGGCGTCTGCTCGGCAAGCCAGGCTTGGAACATGAGCACGTCCCAGAGCCAATAGCTCCAGTCGTGAGCGGCGGCGGTGTGTTCGTCCCATTTTTCTTGCACCGCCTTCGGTTGGAAGTAACCTTCGGATTGCAGCCGCTCCGTGGCGAGCAAGTCGTGGGCCCACTCTCGTAAAGGGCCGCGCAACCAAGCCGCCAATGGAACGCCAAAGCCGACCTTGGGCCGCTCGAAAAGGGCTCGCGGCGCGTGGCGGCCCAACACTTCTTGCAACAGCCATTTGGGCCGACCGGGTCGCGACTTAAAACCCCACGGCAGCGACCAGGCAAACTCCACCACGCGGTGGTCCAACAGAGGCACGCGCGCTTCCAAGCTCACGGCCATGCTGGCGCGGTCGACCTTGGTGAGGATGTCGTCGGGCAAATAGGTTTGGCCATCGAGCTGCATCATGTTTTCGATGCCGGCTGCGCGACCGCCCCATTGCCGGGGTTGGTCGAAGACGGTCGTCGGCCTGCTCCCTCCCAGCACAACGCTGGCAGGATCTTTCCAGTGCGAGTGGAGTTCGACGTACAGCTCTGCAACACTCTTGACCTGCGCGACGCCGCTCAGCGCATCGGCCCGCCGCGAACCAAGCATCGCGGCGCAAGAAGCCGCCAGCCGCCGAACCGGCGTTGGCGCCCAGCGCAGCTTGTTCCAAATAGCAGCGATGTGTGCGTAACGCCGGTAACCGCCAAAGAGTTCATCGCCGCCGTCGCCGGAAAGGCTCACCGTGACTTGCTCCCGGGCGATTTTGGAAACCAGGTAGGTGGGAATTTGCGAGGCATCGGCGAAAGGTTCGTCAAACATTGCCGGCAGCAGGGGAATTACGTCGCGTGCTTCCCGGCTGCGGACATAATGTTCCACATGCTCGGTGCGAAGATGTTCGGCCACGGCTTTGGCATAGGGTGCTTCATCATAACCGGGTTCGTGAAAACCCAGAGAGAACGAACGCACCGGCTGGCTGCTTTCCGCTTGCATTAGCGCCACGACCAACGAAGAATCGATCCCGCCCGATAAAAACGCGCCCACCGGCACATCGGCCTCCATGCGCAGTCGGACGGAATCTTGCAGCAGACGTTCGAGTTCATCGGCGGCTTCTTCGACGGAACCGGCGAACGGCTGGCGACTTCCCCGCTCCGCGATTTCGTCCAACCGCCAATAGTGCGTGGGCGTTGTACGATTGTGATTGCTGTTGGCCTCAACCGAAAGCATGGCGCCCGGCGGCAACTTGTAAATGCCGCGGTAGATCGAATGGGGCGCCGGAATGTAGCCGTGTTGCAGCAGCAAGGTGAGCGCGCCGCGATCAACTTCGGCATCGAAAGCGGGGTGCGCTCGCAATGCCTTGAGTTCAGACCCAAACAACAACGTGCGGCCCATCCAGCCGTAATACAGCGGTTTGACGCCCAGTCGATCGCGCACCAATGTCAGCCGATGTTGGCGCGCGTCCCAGACTGCGAAGGCGAACATACCGTTGAGCCGTTGCAGCGCGGCTTCGATTCCCCAGGCATCGATCGCCTGGACGAGAACTTCGGTGTCGGCATGCCCTCGAAAAGTGTGCCCCTCGTTTTCCAACTCACGCCGCAAGCCGCGATGATTATAGATTTCTCCGTTGAAAACGATTTGGTAGCGTCCGCTGGCCGAAGCCATTGGTTGGCGGCCTTGCGACGATAAGTCGATGATCGCCAAGCGTTGATGGGCCAAGGCGACGCCGCACGGGGCGTCGGCCCAAACGCCGGCGTCATCAGGACCGCGATGCCGCAGTCGTGCGGCCATGCTTGCGGCGGTGGCCTCCAAATTACTTTGTTCGGCCGGCAACTCCGGTTGGAAAACGCCGGCAATTCCACACATGGGTCAATCCTTGGATGTTGTCGGCGGGAGGGCGTTAAAGACTTGCTCCCACAACGCGAAGAAAGCGTCGGGGCTGAATCGTGCAACGACTTCCACGGCGCGTTCGGCGAATTTCCGGCGCAGGTTGTCATCGGTGATCAGCTTTTCCAATGCGGCGGCGAGCGCCGCGATATCTTCGGGAGGCGTTAGCAGGCCGTCGATGTTGTGGCGGATAATTTCGCTCGGTCCGCTGGGGCAATCGAAACTGATCGGCGCCAGTCCACAGGCCATGGCCTCTAACAGCGCGTTGGGGAAACCTTCATATTTCGAGGGCAGCACAAAAATCTGCGCCCGGCAAAGTTCGGCAACTGGGTTCTCCAGCCAGCCGCATAATTCGACGCGCGTTTGGAGGGCTCGCTTTTGCAGCAAGCTTTCGAGCTGCGGCCGTTGCTCGCCTTCACCGATGATTTTCAACTTCCAGCTAGGATGTTTTGCGGCCACTTGGGCGAACGCTTCAATGAGTGCGTCGAACCCTTTTTCTTGGCTCAAGCGGCCCAATCCAATCACCACCGGCGCCCGCTCTTCCCACTTCGGCATGATTTGCGGAACGACCGCCGGCCAAACACAATTTGGAATCACAACCACCGGCCGACGCCCGGCAAGCTGTTGCACAAAACTTTTTACAGCGCCGGTTTGAACCACCACCGCCGAACTTGTGGGGTAAAGCCGCCGCCGCAGCCAAGACCACACGCGGCCGATGGCGTGCCGCCGGGGATCGGTCCTTTCACAAACCGCCACGCGCTGCTTTAAGCCCCAGCAAGCCAGTAGTGTCAAGACATTGGTTTTATCGGTGAAGCTCACCACCCACTCGGCATCGGTTTGTTGGATCGCCTTGCGCAGCCGCCGCCAACGCCGAAAATTGTTTGCCAGCGCCGAAAGCTTGTTGGGAGAAACGCCCATTGCATCCAAACCCACGCGACGCACGTTTGGCGCTGTGTGATGAACGTCGTTCGCTTCCGCGTCGAGTGTGATCAAGGTCACTTGGCAGCCGCGCTCCGACCACGCATTAGCCAACAGGGCCATCGATTTTTCGGCCCCGCCGCCGCGCAGAGAGTGGATGACCAAGGTCAGACGCCGTGACATATTTTCAAAATCTATACCGCCGTGGATCCGCCCGAAGTGTATGTGCCCTATGGCAAGTTGACCGTTTTGCCGTCCGCCATCTGGAGCAGATGCAAAAAGGTTCCCGGATCAATCGTCGCGGCTATAAAGTGGATAGAGCCATCGGCAAAGGCGGTGTTGAAACCGCCAGGGTGTGCTTTCCCCACTCCAACGAGCGGGTTCTTAGGATCATACTTGAAGTCGTCGGGTGCGGTCCAGGGCACGGAGGCGTCGTCGTTGGCTTCCAAAACGAGCAGCGTGTTCGATATTCCGTCAGTGATTTGGGCAAAACGCGTCTTGTTGCGGCCTTCAAAAATCGAGCCTGGGCCAGTCGGCGCCAGATAGTTCGACCGCGTGGTTCCCGGCAAGTTGCTGGACGGATTGCGGTAGATGCTCGGCATCGAATCGAGCAACTTTTTGTTGTGTTCGCTGTTCCAGGGTTCGTCCAAATGGAATTGGTTGTAGAGCGCCCCTTGTTCCAGGAATGGCAACAGATGCACGCGCCAACTGAGTAGCGGCTGGCCGTTTTCGTCGAAGCTGGCCCGCGATGGGAACGAATTGAAGGTGTCGTAGTAATTGTGCATCGCGAGGGCGATTTGCTTAAGATTATTCGACGACTGCATGCGCCGGGCCGCTTCGCGCGCCGCCTGAACGGCCGGCAACAGCATCCCGACCAAAATGCCGATGATAGCCACGTTTCCGCCGTTGATACCGTCGTGCGCAAGCCGCAGTTTTCTGCCCTCACGTTGCGGACGAAACATATCAACCAACCGCCGTGTGGTTCTTTGCCCGTACTGCGCCATGGCCTGCTGAACTGGGTCGTCGCTTTCTAACTCATCGTTGATTTCGGCCAGCGCCGCCTGTTGGGCCATATCCAACATTTCGTTGAGCAGCGCGAGCAGTTCCTGGGCGTCGTCTTCGGTAGACGAAAGCAAAACCAGCGAAGCGCCGGCCTTTCCAGTGACCGATAAATCCGCCTTGGCGGCATCAATCAACTCAGGCAGACGTTTGAATTTCTCCAACGCCGGCGGCGCGGGAACATTAGCCAATTCCGCTGAAAGCATGGGGCGAATCGGCGCCAGTACGGCCACCAGCATAACGTCCGACGAATTGTTGGTTTTGCCCAGAAGGCGGCTGAGGGCGCCTCCCACAGGACTCTTTCGATTGGCCAACATCTTCTTGAGAAACGCATCGTTGGCGACCAACAACGTTTGCTCGTCGGGCATGAAAAAGCTGGGCAGCAGCGGCTGTTGCGATTGCCGATACAAGCGGCCCTCCAACTGAGTGTTCACCAGCGGCAGATATGGCGGCAGTTTCAACGCCTGGAGTTGAAACGGCTTGGCGAGGCGAAACACCACGCCGTAGCCCGGCGGGCCTTGTTCTGGCGGCTCGACAATCGCCAGCACCTGTTCGACATCCAGCGGGTCAATGCCCAGCGTTTGCTTGCCCATTGCCGAGAGCACTTCGACCGGAAGCATTTCCATTTCGGGCGCCGTCAGCACACGACGCGGGTGCGCCACCAGAGCCGCAACCGCGCCGGGCGTGATGTACGAGACATCAAGTTTCCTTGCCGCGGCCGGATTCGTTTTTTCTTGTGCGTAGCCCAACGACGGCCCCGCCGCCATCAATGCCGCCAACCCCCAAACGATTCCCTTGCGAACGCGGAGCATGCTTCACCTGCTTGGTAATGAGAAGTGACGAAGAGAATTGACTCTCTGGCAATTTTGACGCCCCCTCGCGCCGGTTGCAACGCCCCAACCATCGTGTTGGCGGATCTCCCTTTTTCGTATCCATCCGTTCAACACGGGCGTGTAGTTGGGCGTACGCTCCGGGAGCGTTTTTTGTAATCCATTCTGGAAAGCACGCTAAACGGACACACGACTCATTCCGGCGTCCGCCTTTCATTGCTTCACCCGTTATTCAAGGGTAGACTTATACTTCACACGGCTAACACTGGCTCGTTTAACGGCAAGCCGAAGGCGGCTGCGTTTTTGGTCTTGCCCAAACGGTTTGGCTCAAAACGCAGTCGCCTTCGGCTTGCCGTTAAACGAAAAGGCGCCATTTTTCAACCGTGCGCGGTATAAGTGCTCCACGCAGCGCCGTTGGTTAAAAAAAACAGTCAACAAAAAGATAGCTCGATGTCAAAACGTCTTCCTCGAAACACTCTGTTTCTTCCGCGATTCACCTTGGCAATCGCCTTGATGCTGCTTGGCGCCATTTCGGCGGCGGTCGCCAAGGAAGCGCCGGACTACAACCAGCAAATCGCGCCGCTGCTGAAAAAGTACTGCGCCGGCTGCCATAACGCAGAAGATCGGGAAGGCGATTTTTCCCTCGAAACATTCGCGCAACTGCAGGAGGGCGGTGAAAACGGTGTTGTCCTCTCGCCCGGCAGCGCGGCCTCCAGCCGACTGATTGGCGTCTTGACCGGCAGCCTGGAGCCAAGCATGCCGCCCGAAGATAATGAGGCGCCGACGGAAGAGGAAATCCAATTGCTGCAAGACTGGGTTGACGCCGGCGCGCCCGGTCCTGACGGCGCCGAACCCGACCGCACCACGCTGCGCACGCCGCATATCGATCCGGCCAAGAATGCAGCGCGCGCCGTCACGACGATGGCTTGGTCGCCGACGGATGACCTGATCGCCGTGGGTCGCTTTCAAGAAGTGACGTTGCAGAAAGCGGCGTCGTTAAGAAACTCGTCGCCAGAAAATGCATCGCGGGAAACGGTGCGGAAATTGGGGCCCCATCCCGGCAAGGTGAACGACATTCGTTTCTCCCACGACGGCAAACAGATCGTCACGGCCACTGGAATCGTGGGGCTGTATGGCAAGGCGATGCTCTGGAACACGGCCGACGGCAAGCTGCTGCGTGAGTTTCAAGGCCATCGCGATACGGTTTACGCAGTGGCCCTCAGCCCCAACGGCAAGGTGCTGGCCACTGGCGGGTACGACCGAAAAATCATTCTCTGGGATGTCGCGACCGGCAAACAGTTACGCACGCTCAGCGGCCACAACGGCGCCATCTACGATTTGGCCTTCCATCCCGGCGGCGACCTGCTGGCCTCCGCCAGCGGCGACGACACCGTAAAACTTTGGCAAGTCTCGACCGGCGCCCGGCTCGACACCTTGAGCCAACCGCTGAGTGAGCAGTATGCGGTGGCCTTTAGTCCCGACGGACGTTTCGTCGCGGCGGCGGGAGTCGACCATCGCATTCGGGTGTGGCGGATCGTTTCGTTGACAAAAGCGAAGATCAATCCTCTTGTTTATGCTCGATTCGCCCACGAAGCCCCGATCATTCAGTTGCAGTACACGCCCGACGGCAAGGCGTTGGTTTCCTCCGCCGAAGACAAAACGCTCAAACTCTGGAACACCAACGGCTACGTGCAAGACACCGATTACGAGCGGCAACCCGATATCGCCGCCGCGATTGCTCTTTCTCCAAAGGGCGACCGCCTGTTGGTCGGCCGCTTGAACGGCGAGATTCAAGAGTATCCGCTGCGGCTGCAAAAACAGGCGGCGGCAAATACTCATGCCGTCGGCCAGGTTGCCGCCTCGCGCGGCAGCGCCGTTGCCTTGGAAACGGTCGATGAAATCGAACCCAACAACACCGCCGAAACGGCCATGGCGCTCAAGGGGCCCGCGAAAATCAAGGGGCTGATCCATTCCGCCGCCGGCGTCAGCGGCGTCGACCAAGACCTCTATCGTTTCCATTCCCCGGCTGGCAGCGAGTGGGTGATGGAAATCAAGGCCGCGCGCGATAAGTCGCCACTCGACTCTTACATCGAAGTGCTCGATTCCCAGGGCAAGCCGATTCAACGCGTGCTCTTGCAGGCGGTGCGAGATTCCTATTTCACTTTTCGCGGCAAGGATTCAAACACATCGAACGATTTTCGCGTGCAGAACTGGCGTGAAATGGAGTTGAACGAATACCTCTATTCCGCCGGCGAAGTGGTCAAACTTTGGCTCTATCCTCGCGGCCCCGATTCAGGTTTCAAGGTCTATCCGGGTGAGGGAAATCGGTACGGTTTTTTCGACACCACGCCGCTCTCGCACGCGCTCAATGAACCTTGTTATATTGTCGAGCCGCACGCGCCCGACGTGGAGTTGATTCCCAACGGCCTGCCAGTGTTTCCGGTGTACTATGAAAACGACGACGAATCTCACCGCCGATTCGGCGCTGATTCCAAACTCGCCTTCACCGCGCCGGCCGAAGGCGATTATCTGCTGCGTGTTTCCGATGTGCGCGGCCTGCAAGGCGCCGACTTCAAATACGAACTCACGATCCGGCCCCGGCGAGCCGATTTCACCGTTTCACTGGGCGGCGCGAATCCTAACGTGAACGCCGGCAGTGCGCGAGAATTTAGTGTTCGGGCGAATCGGCTCGATAATTTCGAGGGCGAAATTCGCGTGGAAATTAGCGGCCTGCCGCCCGGTTTCAGCGTCACTTCGCCGCTGGTCATTCAGGCCGGGCATAATGTAGCTTATGGCGTGCTCAGCGCCACTGCCGACGCGCCGAAACCCACGGCGGAGAACGCCAAAATCTCGAAGGTGACGGCCACGGCGGAAATCGATGGTGAAGCCGTTACTCACGATGTCAACAATTTGGGTGAAATCAAACTTTCCGGTCCGCCCAAGCTGCGCGTGCGTTTGCTTGCCGCGGCTGGCGGTAAAGAAGATGCGGCTGGCAAGGAAGATGAAGCCAAGGAAGCCGCGCCGCTGGAGCTTGTTATTGCGCCGGGGGAAACCATTATGGCCCGCGTGCGGGTGGAGCGGCTCGATTTCAAGAATCGTGTGTCGTTCGGCGGCGACGACGCCGGCCGCAATCTGCCGCATGGGGTGTATGTCGACAACATCGGCCTCAACGGCTTGATGATTGTCAAAGGCCAAACGGAAAGAACGTTCTATCTGACCGCCGCCAGTTGGACGCCCGAAACGACCCGGCTGTTTCATCTCCGCGCCACCGACGACGGCGGCCAGGCTTCGGCGCCGGTTATTCTCCATGTGCGAAAACACAAACTGGCTAATGCCTTCGGTCGTTCCGTCATTCCCGCGCAGGCGGGAATGACGGTGCGCGCCCGTTCCGCCTTGCGTCTCGCGTTTTGTGTCAGCTTTTTTCGCCAGTGGAATTAAACGCGCGCCCCATTTGAATGAGCGACACAATCGCCAGTGGAATGGAAAGAATGACCAGAAAACCCGAGCCCAGGATCAAAACAGCAACGACACCTGAACTAGCATATCCGCCCATTGCACGGTTGCTTGCCAGA